>NZ_JACMYP010000050.1 GCF_020889705.1 Bradyrhizobium altum
CTGGCGGTGGGTCCCCGGATCGCGCGCGACATGCGCCGGCGGCCGCCGTCGCGTGTGCGATGCAAACGTCGTTGGCCGGTCGCGATCTCACACCTTGATGTCGAGAATGGTCTCGACGGCATCGCGGTCGGCCTTGTTCTTGGCGGCGAAGACGTCGAGCACATCCTCGCTGATGATGCGCGGCTGCTGCTTCGCCGTTTGATCGACGACGAGCTGCACTCTGGCTTGCGTCACTTCGACAGGTACGGGGTAAATGAGCATGGCTCTCTCCCTCCGGCCGTCGAACCCTGTCAGGGCTTTCTTAACGATTTGTAAGCGCCTGGACCCGCGCTTTCGGTTCGAATCGGCGGCCGGGCGGTATTGGCCCCGCTCGCCTGCCGCCCTGCTTGGCGCCATACTGCGGGCCTTTGGGACCGGACGGCGCGATCGATGAGGAACGGGCTCTATTCGATCCATATCCATATGATGGACGGCGTGCGGGGCCGCGACAGCGGCGTCCTGATCCTGCGCGATGGTCTGCTGATCGGTGGCGGGCCGCATTTCTGGTCGATCGGGGCCTACACGGCCGGCGAGGGCACCTGGAAGGGGCATCTCAGGACCAACCAGCATTCCCCCTTTTCCGATCCGTCCACCCGGCCGCTGTTCGCCGGCCAGGAGGTGACGAGCGGATTTTCCGGCACCTTCAGCGGTGACCAGGCCGAAGTGTTCGGAACCGTGCTGGTTGGAACCCGCAGCCTGAGCTTCCAGGCAACCCTGAAACGGCTGGCCGACGCCTGATTGCGGCAAGGCTGTGGACGAGTGCGCAGCAAGCTTCGCATTCTGTTCGGCAAATCGACCTGGCGCGGCTGTGGATTTGCTGCGGACAAGCGCGGGATATCGTTGTGGATGTCGGCCTGAGGCCTTCCAACGCCGCCTTACCGGGCCACCGCTAACCCTACCTGGTTAGGTTAAGGGCAGCATTGCGTTGTCACCACCTGTGATTGCGGTAGGGATTGTTGCAGGTGACAGCCATGATGCCATCGTTCCATAGCGCTGACAGACCGACTCACCGGCGCGTGATCGTGGTGGGCTTGCTGCTCTGTTCCGCCTTTGTCGCGATCAGCTTCTGGCTTCGGCCGCAGCCGGAGAGTGGCAAGGCGCTCGTGAAGGCGGACCGGCTGGTCCGCACGGCGGGAGAGGCGCGGAAATCAAACTAGAGCGGAAATCAAACTGGAATCGGCAAGCCGAGCCGCGCCCGGCGCTCAGTCCGGCAGCTTCCCATTCGGATGCTTGTGATACATCGCGAAATAAAGCCGGCAAAGCCCATCACATTCAGCAGCAGTTCCATCCACGCCGGCATCGATGCCAACCTCGCTCACGGCAAAGCTAATCATTGAGGTTGTGTTTTTGTTCCGGCACTAACCGATGCTAGCTTTGCGCTATCGCATGGCTGCGGAACCCGAAGGGGCGTTTTGCTGCAACCATCCATTTGCGCCCGCGTTGGTGCACATCACCACGTGAGGAGGTTGTCCATGAAGAGGACATTGGCAGTTTTGGCGACGGTAGCGACGGTGGGCGCAACGATGGTCAGCGCGCCAGCGCAAGCGCGCGGTATCGGCCCTGGCCTGGCGTTCGGTCTGGCCGCCGGCGCACTCGCCGCGGGTGCGGCCGGCGCGTATGCGTATGGCCCACGCTACTACGGGCCCGGCTACTATGATGGCCCGCGCTACGGTTACTACGGCGATCCCGGCTACGCCTATTATCGCGGTCCGTACTACCGGCACCATTACTACCGCCATTATTGGTAACTGAGATCAGCCCGGAGCAACACCGCTCCGGGCTTTCTCAATTGCGCGTCATGGTGCGATCGCGCGGACGTGCGTTCGGGTTGCCTGTGGCTCGCGGTGTGATCGTCCGTTGAGCGCACGCGGTCGGCGCGACATCAAGCGCTCTTGCGCTGCAATCCACCCCAGACATTGCCGAGCGTGTTGTCGTAATATTCCTGGCGATCGCGCTCGAACTTCTGCTGCGTCGCGCGGAAGCTGGCAACGCGTGCGACGATCTCTTCGCGCTCGCGCGCGGCACTGTCTTTCTGATCGGCCATTGCCCATCCTCTTCGTCATGGTCCTATCCCCGCCGCGCATTGGCATCAGTGAATTGGGCGTCAATGCGGAGCAGACTTTGCAGGATTGTGATGAAGCCAAGGCAGCGGAAGAGGCAGCCGAAGAGCGACGAGGCTGACGCACCGGCGGAGCAGGTCGCCAACGCAACCCGATCGCCGCGGCCTCACCGCCGATCGCTCGCGTGACGGTTGAGCTCGCAATCGCGCCGGCTATGCTATAGTCGCGGCCGGCCAACCGGATCATTCCCAGTGATTGCAAAAGATCTGCGCAGCGGCGTCGAGCGGCTCGGCAACATGATTGCCGAGGCATCGTCGATCGTGCCCTTCACCGGGGCGGGTATCTCCACCGAGTGCGGCATTCCCGACTTCCGCTCGCCTGGCGGGCTGTGGACGCGCAACCGGCCGATCCCGTTCGACGAGTTCGTGGCCAGTCAGGAAGCGCGTGAGGAGTCATGGCGCCGGCGCTTCGCGATGGAACCGACATTTGCGGCCGCCAAGCCGGGGCGCGGGCATCGCGCGCTCGCGTCGCTCTACCGGGCAGGCAAGGTTCCCGGCATCATCACCCAAAACATCGACAATCTGCATCAGGCGTCGGGCTTCAAGGCCGATGACGTCATCGAGCTGCACGGCAATACCACCTACGCCCGCTGCATCGGTTGCGGCAAGGACTACGACCTCGCGTGGGTGAAGCTGCACTTCGACAACACCGGTGGTGCGCCCGACTGCGCGGAGTGCGGCGATCCGGTGAAGACCGCGACGATCTCGTTTGGGCAGTCGATGCCCGAAGATGCGATGCGTCGCGCGGCGGAACTCGCAAGGCGCTGCGACCTGTTCCTGGCGATCGGGTCATCGCTGGTGGTCTGGCCCGCCGCAGGCTTTCCGATGATGGCGAAGGAGAGCGGCGCGCGGCTCGTGATCATCAACAATGAGCCGACCGATCAGGACGACATCGCCGACCTGGTGATCCGGCATGACATCGGCGACACGCTTGGTCCATTCGTAGGCTATTGACGCCTGATTGATTCGCGGCTGTGCAAGCCTGTTCATAGTTCCCGCAAGAATCGTTTTTTAGCTATGCCCGGCAAGCGGGAGTGTTATCTTTTGGTTGAGAGATTCGCGCAGCGTCCAGATGATTTGTCCAAGTGAGTTGGTCATGGAGAGCAGCGTGTACAGGGTGCGCCGCAACGTCGGCGCTCTGCATTTGATGTGTGGGGTCCGGGGTCATGGGGTCGGACGGATTTGAGTCCAAGAAGCTCGGCGGACCGCCGATAGGCGGAGTTGGGCAAAGCAGGATTGCACAAGGCGAGTACGGCAGCGCGCCGCGCGATCCGGCGATCGATGCCTTCTCCGGTCTCGGCGACGCCGCGGCCAACCTCGTCGAAGTCTCCGGCGTCATCAAATGGTTCGACGCCTCGAAAGGCTACGGCTTCATCGTCCCCGACAATGGCTGGCCCGACATCCTGCTGCACGTGACGGTGCTGCGGCGCGACGGCCATCAGACCGCCTATGAGGGCGCGCGGCTCGTCGTCGAGTGCGTGCAACGCGCGAAGGGTTACCAGGCCTTCCGCATCGTCTCGATGGACGAGTCGACCGCGATCCATCCGGCGCAGATGCTGCCGCCGCGAACCCATGTCACCGTGACCGCGACCAGCGGGCTCGAGCGTGCACAGGTCAAGTGGTTCAACCGGCTGCGCGGCTTCGGCTTCGTGACTTGCGGGGAGGGCACGCCCGACATCTTCGTGCACATGGAGACGCTGCGCCGCTTCGGCATGACCGAGCTGCGCCCCGGCCAGTACGTGCTGGTGCGGTTCGGGCCCGGCTCCAAGGGCATGATGGCTGCCGAGATCCACCCGGAGACCGGTCCGTCGGCGCTGTCGTCGCACTGAGCCCCGCGCTGGACTCCCTGACGGAAACGTGAGCCGCCGGCGAGCCGCCAGGGCTCTGGCATTTGCCGCAATCATCGGGTTAGGGTCCGCCGGAAAATCTTCCCCGGTGTGAGTATTTGTCGATGGATTTCGATCGCATGGTTGGGCGGCTTCGCCCGTGGCTGTTGGCCTCCCTCATCATGATGTTCGGCGCGCTGCTGGCCCCGGCCGCGCAGGCTGCCAGCGTCCAGCCGCTCGAGATCGTCACCAAGTCAGGCGTGCACGTCTTCTCCGTCGAAATGGCGACCACCGAGCAGGAGAAGGAGACCGGCCTGATGTACCGGAAGGAGCTCGCGGACGGCAAAGGCATGCTGTTCGACTTCACGCCGGAGCAGGAAGTGTCGATGTGGATGAAGAACACCTACATCTCGCTCGACATGATCTTCATCCGCGCCGACGGCCGCATCCTGCGGATCGCCGAAAACACCGAGCCGATGTCGACCAAGATCATTCCGTCGCGGGGGCTCGCCAGGGGCGTCCTCGAGGTGATTGCCGGCACCGCGCAGAAATACGGCATCCAGCCCGGCGACCGGGTCGGCCACCCCTTGTTCGGCGGCCACTAGCTCTCTGTTCTCAACGGTTTCTGGGCGGGAAACCGTTGCCGATGTCCCAGTCGGAAGTCCCGCACCGGCGCCTTGCTGGCGCTGGCTGAAGCGTGTATCCACGGGGCTTCTCGGAAATGTCGGGGTATAGCGCAGCCTGGTAGCGCGGCAGTTTTGGGTACTGCAGGTCGTTGGTTCGAATCCAGCTGCCCCGACCATTTAATTCAAGGACTTGATAGGTTTTTCGAGGCCTCTTACGTCCCAGATTTTGCGTCTGGGAAGAGCATGGAAGGAAGGAAGAGGGCGGCGTCTTGGACAAGTCCGTCGAACTTACCGATCCGGCCACCGAACTCGCCGATCTTGTTGAGCAGCTGCGACCGACGAAGCGAATGCCGACTGGATTAGAAGCAATCGCTGGCATCATGGTCGCTCAAAACGATGCGATCTTTGTTGATTTGCTAGCCGAAGCCCCGCGCTCCGCTCCTCGCAACTTCAGCCGCCCGGGTGCTGACCAGATCAACGAGTCGGTGGGTTGTAGCGATCCAAGATCACGGTTCTTGAGCCACTCTCCGACGGTCGCAAGATGGCGTCGTCGAATTTGTGATAGCGGTCAAACTGCTGCTGCTCATCGCGCAGATGTGGCGTTTCGGCGAACGCGTAAGCTCTATTTGCACCGTTCCAGTGATCAAATCCCGACACGACGCAACCCCGTCTTGATTCAGATGCAGGTGGGTTAGCATCGTTGTAAGGGTATCTCTGTATCGCCGTGGCAACACCACCAGCAATCCGCCCGACATGAGGACACGGATTGTTTCTGTGGCTCTCTGTGCGTGAACAGCGTTCTGGCACGGGTAACCACGCTTCGACCGGGATGTCCTGCCTGACGCAACAACGCCGCCTGGACGGAATATGGGTCGTCCAGACGGCGTCGCCGAATACTGGGCCCTGAAATCCCCAGTGCCCATGGGTCGTCCGCGCGTGAAATAGGTTCAACGTTGCGGCGCCTTGCCACTGTCGCAACCGGAGCAGACCGTGCCCGATCTCGAGCGGATGTGGCTTGCCGATGGTGCGCGCGGACTGGCAGGTTGGTTCGGCCTGACAAGACCAATCCGCGAGGAAGCACCATGGCGCCCAGACTGATCGATATCTCGGTTCCCTTGCAGAACGACGTTCCGGCCGATCCGCCGGGCAATCACCCGACCATCCAGTATATCGACCACCAGCAAGGGCTGCCGCGCATGCTGCAGTTCTTCGATGGGCTGAAGGCTGCTGATCTGCCTGACGGGCAGGGCTGGGCCGTCGAGCAGGTCTCGCTCTCCACGCACAACGGCACGCATCTCGATGCGCCCTGGCATTTCCATCCGACCATGAACCGCGGCGAACGCTCGTGGACCATCGACGAGGTGCCGCTGGAATGGTGCTTTCAGCCGGGCGTCAAGCTCGACTTCCGCCATCTGCCTGACGGCTACGTCGCGACCGCAGGCGATGTCGAAGCCGAGCTGAAGCGGATCGGCCATACGCTGTCGCCGCTCGAGATCGTCGTCGTCAACACCAGCGCCGGCGCGAAATACGGTCAGGCCGATTACGTCAATTCGGGCTGCGGCATGGGCTATGAGGCGACGATGTATCTGCTCGAGCGTGGTGTGCGGCTGGCCGGCATCGACGGCTGGAGCTGGGATGCGCCGTTCGTCTTCACCGCGAAGCGATATGCCGAGACCAGGGACGCCAGCCTGATCTGGGAAGGGCACAAGGCCGGACGCCACATCGGCTACTGCCACATCGAGAAGCTGCACAATCTCGAGCAACTGCCGTCGACCGGGTTCATGGTGTCGTGCTTCCCGGTGAAGATCGAGCGCGCGTCGGCGGGGTGGACGAGGGCGGTTGCGATCCTCGACGGCTAGTCGCTATCGGGTTTTCGCCCGGTTGGGGAACCGGTGGACAGGCTGTTCATTCCGCTAGATTGTTGCGGCACGGCTACAGCCTGAGGCAGACGAATCTGCTCTGATGCACGTCGTAGATGCATTGGGTGATCGGGCCGGCGGCTCGTCCTCGCGTCCCGATTTTCTGAAGCGTTCTCTCCCGTGACTAGAGCCCCGGCGTCTCCCGGGGCTCTTTCTTGCGTGCCGCAGGTGAGCCAAGCGCCAGCGGGTGAATGAAGCCCCAAAAGAAAATCAGGTGCGCCGGAACCGACGCACCTGATTTATGTCTCCAATATCGCTTGTGCCGGCAATATCGCTTATGCGGTTGTTAGTACCGGCAGACGCGAACACCACGCGGGGTCCACCAGCAGCGGGGACCGACGTAACCGCCGTAGTAGCCATAGCCACGGCCATAATATCCGCGACCATAGCCCCATCCGCGGCCGCGACCCCAGCCATAACCGCGTCCGCGCCATTGCGCTTGCGCGGAAGACGTGGTGGCACCGACCAGGATGGCAGAGGTGCTTGCGACATAGACGAACAACAAAGCGACTGCTGCGAGGCAACGAGTCAGGATATTGTACCGTTTAGTCATTCCGAAGATCTCCAGTCACTTCCAAGCATCTGAACTGATGCTGGCTGTCTCGCTTGGACGCGCGACACCGGCATCCGGTTCGAGTATGCTAAGACAATATTTTCACTAAGGTTCTTGCGAGCTTTAACGACTCTATTGAGACCAACAGGTAAGGTCAAGTTACGTTCCCGCCTGCAAAGGATGATGTGGTTGCTACACTCATCTTGTCGTTCATCCACCGTTCATTCTGTTCATCTTGCATTGCGCCGATGTGATTTGTGCATCGCAGAAGCAGAGATTTGCGAGCCGCGGAAAATGCCGTCGAGAACTTGAAGTCGACACGATCATGTTCTCTGAGCGTTTCAGAATCCTCCCCGAAGAGTGCCCATGCCGAAACAACACACCTACGTCCTTGGTCTCAACGTCTACGACCATGACGTGAGCGCCTGCCTGCTGCGTGACGGCGCGATCGCCTATGCGATCTCCAAGGAGCGCATCACCCGCGAGAAGCACGCCTCCGGCTTCTACAAGGAGGTCATCGACTACTGCCTGTCCGCCGAGGGCATCACGCTCGACGACGTCGATCTCGTGGTGCGCAACAGCTACATCCTGCCGGTGTCCGAGATGGAGGAGCGGATGCTCCACCAGGACATGCCGGGCTTCCTACCGATCGCCGAGCGCAATGAGGCGATCAAGCATCCGCTGTTTCGCTCGAAGTCCGACAAGGTGGTGTCGATCTCGCATCACCTTGCGCATGCCTATAGCGCGTTCGCGGTGTCGCCGTTCAGGGACGGCGTCGTGATGATCGTCGACGGCGTCGGCAATTATCAGGCCGACGCGATGGAAACCTATCCGCAGGATGGGACCTCGCCGCTCGCCCGCGAGTCCGAAAGTTACTACAGGTTCGACGATACCAGGCTCGCATGCCTGAAGAAGGTCTGGATGGAGCCGGCGCGCGGTCTCTTGTCGGACGAGTTCTACAACATGCCGGGTCTCGGCGCGCTGTACAGCCGGGTCTCGACCTATGTGTTCGGCGACTGGAACAAGTGCGGCGAGCTGATGGGGCTGGCACCCTATGGCCGCCACGAGCAGGTCGGCCATCTGCTCGAGATGAAGGATGGCAGGCTGCACGTGCCGTTCTGGGGCGCCGAGAACCAGCAACCCTTCGTGCTCGACAGCGGCAGCTGGGACAAGAGCCCGACGATGCGGCACTGGGAGGACATCGCCTGGCGGGTGCAGGACGACACCGAGAACGTGCTGCTGGCGCGGGCGCGCTGGCTGCGCGAGACCACCGGTGCGAAGAACCTCTGCATCGCGGGCGGCGTCGCGCTGAACTGCGTGGCCAACGGACGCATCGCGCGCGAGGCCGGCTTCGAGAACGTCTGGATCCAGCCCGCCGCCGGCGACGACGGCATCGCCATCGGCTGCGCCTATTACGGCTGGCTCGAGATTCTGAAGCAGCGCCGCGCCTTCGTGATGGAGCATGCCTATGTCGGCCGGCGCTACAGCGACGCCGAGGTCGCGGCCGCGCTGCAAAGCTTCCTGGTGCGCATCCAGGTCGACGCAAAGCGCAGCGACAACATCTGCCGCGACACCGCGAAGCTGCTCGCCGACCAGCGCGTGATCGGCTGGTTTCAGGGCCCCTCAGAATTCGGTCCCCGCGCGCTCGGCAACCGCAGCCTGATTGCCGATCCGCGCAAGGCCGAGATGAAGGACATCCTCAACAGCCGCGTCAAGCACCGCCAGGCCTTCCGCCCGTTCGCGCCGATCGTGCTGGCCGAGCGGATGAAGGAGATCTTCGAGGGCGAGGAGGACTCACCCTACATGCTGATCGCCAAGCCGGTGCGCCCCGAATGGCGGGACAAGATTCCGGCGATCGTGCATGTCGACGGTTCGGCGCGGGTGCAGAGCGTGCGGGAGGAAACCAACCCGGTGCTCTATCGCCTGCTGAAGGAGTTCGAGGCGCTGACCGGTGTGCCGGTGCTGATCAACACCTCGTTCAACGTCAAGGGCGAGCCGATCATCGAGACGCCGCAGGATGCGGTGAACTGCTTCCTTACCACCGGGATCGACAACCTCGTGCTGCACGACACGCTGGTGTCGAAGACCGCCATGCACAAGGTCGTCACGCCCGTGATGACGACGTTCGGCGACGTCGCCACCATCGTCTCCTCGACCACCCAGGACGGCAGCCGCGGCGGCTGATCACGGTCCTCCAGGCAAGCTTGTCGCGGCGGATCGAGGACTATCCGGCAGGAGGCGGTTCCATGCCGCGCCCCAGCCCGAACTGGCCGACCGGTCCCTCGACGTAAATGTCGAGCCCGGTCATCTTCGCGAACAGATCAATATTGGTGGTGCCGATCGCACAGCCGCCGAGGCCCAAATCCGTCGCCACCAGGTACAGCGTTTGGGTCAGGACGCCGACATCCTTCAGGATGAGCGCATAGGCGATGGCGCTGTACTTCCAAGAGATTCGGCCAAATCGCGCGGCGATCGTGATCAGGATCTGCGGTGGAGACGGCGCGTCCATGGCAAATCCCGCGCTTTGCAACATGGCCTCGAATTGTTGTGGGCGAACGTCGATGGCCGCCAACGCATGCGCATCGGCGTCGTAGTGATAGAAACCTGGCGTCAGGCCGTCGCAATTCGCGACGGCCAGATAGAGCTCAAGCTCGTAGGCGCTGCCCGCTGCCGGATACGGCCTGCTGGTATATTCGATATCGGGACCATCATCGGCAAACTCCAGCTGCCCGCTCCATTTCGCCCGGACCCGCGCGACGCTGTTCAGGAACGCCGAAAGTTCAGCCAACGTGATAGGCTTGTGATTGTCGAAATCGCGAGTCGAATGCCTGTCATGCAGCAGTTGTTCCAGCGACGAGGCGATGCGGTTGGATTCCGGCAGCTTGATGCTCTTACCGGGCCAGGCAGGTCGGATCGCGGGGAGCGGCGCAATCAGTCCGGTGTGCGGATAGAGGCCACCCAGCGGATTAGCCTGTCGGCCTTCTGTGCTGCGGGCATGGAACAGCAAGTCGTGAAAATCCCAGAGCACGAGGCCGTCATCGCCTTCCGCCTTTCGCAGCGTATCGCGTTGTGCCGCGTCGACCTCGATCAGGATTTGGCAGTCCAGCAGCAGCGCAAGTAATGCAGGGCCAGGATAGCCATCCAGACGCCGGATGCGGCTGATCTTCTGAGGAGTGGCAAGGATGGTCAGCAGGGCCGCAATCCGCGCATCATGGATCCTCAACAATGCGCCGGCCCGCGGTGATTCCAGAATCATCTCGGTGCCGCGCCGCCGAAGATAGGCGAAGCGTGACAGCACGATTGTTGCCGCATCGTCGAGCTTTGGCGTTCGCGGCCAGTAATCAGGGGTCTGCGGCTCGATCGTGACGAGATCATTAGCGTCGCCCGTACGCGCCAGGCGATATTCCAGCAGGCCGCGGCGTGCCAATTGCCGCATCAGGCGCTCGACCTCTCGCTCGACCGCATCGCCTTCAGAGCGAGGGAGTGGCAGGCCTGCCTGCAGTTCGAGGGCGCGTTCCGCTGCGGCTGCGCTGAACGTTCCCAGAGGCTCCGAATAGCCTTCGACATGGGCCGCTATACTCCCGTCAGGTTGCGCTTCGAGCGCGACGAGCGGGTTGAGCCGAACGAAGACAACCGGCGGCGTGGTGCGTGCCGATTTCTTTTTCTCGTACATTTTGCTGGGCGCGCGCACGCCGGTATCACCTCAAGTGTGCGGGAGAAATGGCGTCAACTCGCTTTCCAGCGATGGCCGATCGCGCAATCCGAGCTTGACGGGCACATCATAGAGCCGCCCCGGCGCGAAGCGGCGATAGAAATGGCGCATCCCGGGAACGATGACCCGGACCACCGGAACCTCGACGTCCGGTCGCGTCTGGTCGAGAATCAGGAAGTCGAGACCCGCGCGGGCCGCGATATCAACGCAGGCATCCACCTGTGCACGGGTGTTGTCGAGCGCCACGTCTGTCGCGGCGGCCGGCGGAATGACGGGATTGGCACTTGGAATCAGGAACGGATATTCGTCGAGCCGCAGCGGATTGACGCCATCGAGACTCGGCTTCTCGCCGCTGCCACCACCCATCAGACCGATGGAGAGGAACTGATTCAACTCGGTCAACGACCGCAGCAACGCGATACGCGGATCGAAGTGAGCGCCCGAGCCAAACTCGATGTTTTCCTGACCGCTCTGCATCCAGTGCACGATCGCGACATAGGTCGGGACGCCGAGATCGCTGGTGATATCCAGCACCCAGAGCCGCCGGCCCGATTCCTCGAGTTGGGTCTTCAGATCGCGGACGTAGGAATCGTCGAACTGGTTCAGATCGACCGCAGCGCGTTGCGACCGGTTGTACCACCAGATCGCATAGGCGTCGCGCTCGATCAATTCGAGGAAGCCCTGCACGATGGCTTCCTCGCGGGTATTGCCGGCAGCGCAGCCGTTGGAATCAGCGGCGAAGGCCGCCGGACCCTGATAGAAGAAATACAGCAGGCTGGTCGGAATCTGCCTGAACCGCTTGTCGCGCAACGACCAGACGGGTGACCATTCGATTTTCGCGGACGGATCAAACGGCTCGGGGGCGGGCTGGGTGTGGTGTGAGTCGTTGGGATTCGGCACGGCGCTGCCGCGGTATTGCTCGTCGCTGAAGAGCAGGATGTCGTTGGGACGGATTGCGTCGCCAGGGGGGAAGTCGGCGAAACGTTTTCGGGCCCGGATCTCATCACCCTGGAAAATTCCCGAGTATCGCTCGATTGCTTCCATCAGCGCGCTGGCCTCGCCTTGCTCGGCCGTGCTGCCCTTGCCGAAACTGCCGCCGCTCAGCCCGGCGCGAAGCTGATCCACGTTCTGCGCCGGCGCGGAGAAGTTATGTTGGGCATAGAAATTGGTGTTCATCGGCAGATCGACTTCGATCCGCTCCAGCCGCGTCACCACACCGGTGAGGGGGCTGACATGCTTCTTGAACCGCGCCACCGTGGTGCGGGACGAGACGGTGCGATAGCCGCCACTGGTCATGACCAGCTTGGCGCCGGGTCCCAATTCGACCGGTTGTGGTGACCGCCGCGGGTTTTGCAGTTTCTTGTTGCCGCAGGTTGGGCATTGCGGGCGGGCTGCCACGTAGTGCTTTGCAATGGTCGAGCCCAGCAGGTCGAGACTGACGATGTGATTGCGCAGATCGGTGCGGAAGCCGCTCGCGATCGCCTTGGCGACTTCAATCGCCGCAAAGTGGATGGCGCTCTGTCCAACGGTGTGCTGTGCGAGCGCAGAGACCGCGACCCGCCGCGCCGCGCCGCGATCAAGGAAGCCCTTGACCTCGCGGTTGCGGATCATCCGGTCGTACAGGCAGGTCCAGCACGCGGTCTCGCCCGGGTTGAACGTTGGGCCGACCAGGGGAAATACCCCGGAGGGCTGCACCAGCAACCAGGCTGATCCGTCGGACACGCGCTGCAGGTTGCGTTCGGCGAGCCGCCGATCGAGATAGTCGTTCACCAACGTAACCGTGAGGTCGGGCGATGTCTTGACCACGCGGACGCCCAGCTCCTGCAGTGCCTTGCTCAATTCGGCCGCGCCCTTGACGTCGATCGTCTCAAGTCGAACGCGGCAGTTGTGAAGGTTTTGTTCGGCCATCGCGTCGGGAAGGCCCAGGCTCGCCCAAAGCCCCGCCGCGGCGGCGCCGGGACCTGGCGATTTCGCGATCACATAGCGGCGGTCGAGCAGTCGCTTGATGGCTTCATTGATCTTGTCGGCCGGAAACTTTCGCCCGAGCTTGTCCGTGAGCTTGGCGACGCTGCATCCATTTGCACCGATTGCCGACGCCAGCGTGCAATAGAGCTCGCCATGGAGAAAGAACTTTCGATCTTCGGAATAGAGGCAGACAACATCCGGAGGTAGCACGTAGGCCGTGTAATTCGGTGCGAACTGCAGAACGTCGTTGTTGGCGCGCTGGGTGGATTTGCCTGGCAAAGAATCGTTCCTGTGCAGCTTGTGGGTCGATCATTGAAGCGGGCAAGGCGCCGGCCTCGAGACCTCCGCGCCGTTGCCCGAAGCGAGCCGCGCAACGATACGGACACAATACAAATTTGGCCGGGTCGACGTGTGTCGGACCCGGCCATGACGATCGATGTGTGTCAACGCGATGCTGGTTCGACTAGCAGATGCGGCAGGCGCCCCACGACAGACAGCAGCCGCCACCGCAACCAGCGCAGCCACCGCAGCGGCAGGCGCGGCAGCCACGGCAGCCGCGACAGCCACGGCAACCTCGGCAGCCGCCGCATCCGCGCCACGCCACCTGGACGCCGGCTCCGATGTCTTCCTTGTCGAAC
This sequence comes from Bradyrhizobium altum, assembly GCF_020889705.1. Taxonomy (GTDB): domain Bacteria; phylum Pseudomonadota; class Alphaproteobacteria; order Rhizobiales; family Xanthobacteraceae; genus Bradyrhizobium; species Bradyrhizobium altum. The sequence continues at coordinate 13,398 of NZ_JACMYP010000050.1, forward strand.
AGGTGGAACGTCGCCAGGCTGACGTCGGCGATTTCTTCTTCGCCGAGTGTAATGGCTTGCGTCGGTCCGTACTTCTGAATCTGCGGCGCGTCTGCTGCCGGAACTGCGGATGCGGACGCACCCCCCACCAGCGAGAAAGTCAATCCGGCTGCACCCAAAGCGGGCACAGCGGCCTTGGTCATACGCTTGCTGGTCACACGCTTGCTGGTCACACGCTTGCTCTTGGGGGCTTGCTTCACTCGCGGCATGCTCGCATCCTCCATTCTTGACGTGTTGTCGATTTCAACTCTCGCGCAGTTGTACAATTCGTCGCAGCTGCATGCAAGACGCGCTGCGCGCACACTCTCGCGAGGCGCTAGCGTGCATCAAGTGCTGTCGTTCATCTTCGTTCTCGGGTTCATCTTGATGAACGCGATTATTGGCCGGGCCTGTCGCTCAGGCGCGATCGTTGACGATGTGGGAATTTGCATGCTGCACTGCGGTTGTCCCGACGCCGAAGCGAGGGATCGGCATGGCTGATGATGGTGCGAGCTTCGCTTGGTATGAGCTGCTGACCACGGATGTGGGAGGAGCGAGTGCCTTTTACGGCAGCGTCCTCGGCTGGGTGACGAAGGATGCGTCTACACCTGGGATTTCTTACAAATTGTTCATGTCGGGCGAGCTTACCCGAAGCGGTCTGATGGAGTTGCCGGAAGAGGGCATACGCCAGGGCGCAACCCCGCGATGGATTGGTTATGTCGGTGTTGACGACATGGATCTTGCCGTTCGCCGAATGCTAGAACGTGGTGGCGCCGTCTACGTGCCGCCGACCGGCACCAATATCGGCCGTATCTCGATCGTCGCCGACCCGCAGCGGGCGACGTTCGGATTGCTTAGCGGATCAAGGATCGCTCGGCCCGCGGTTGAAGGCCTCGATGCCCCTGGGCGGGTCGGCTGGCACGAACTGCTGGCTGCCGATTGGCGGAAGGCCTTTGGTTTCTACAGCGAAGTTTTTGGCTGGCGACAGGCCGACAGCGACGTCGCCGGCGCCGAGTCCTACCAACTGTTCTCTGCTGGTGGGCAGACCATCGGTGGAATCTTCAACAAGCGTCCGCTCGAACCGATCGCGTTCTGGCTTTACTATTTCAACGTCGACGACGTCGACGCAGCCATCGTGCGAGTCAGGGCCGGTGGCGGACGGGTCTACGAGGGGCCGCTGGAATTGCCGAACGGCAGTTGGATCGTTCGCTGCCTTGACCCGCAGGGCGCCACGTTTGCCCTGGAGGGAGCGCGCAGCTCCGATAGCATCGCGAAGGCGCCGCCGGCCGAGTATCGCTGGACCACCACCTGGGATGGGTTCACTTCAAAGGGCAGATGGCGAAGCGGCCAGCCGAGTGGCAACGGGCGGCGGCCGGGCAAATGACGCGCTTTGTCACCCGGCCTTCGCCGGCGCCGCAGGTTTCGGCGCCGGCGGCTTGATCGGCTTGTCCTGCCGCTTCGACCACGAGATGTAATAGGCCACGATCGTCATGATCGCGATGCCGGAGACGCTGACGAAGATCTGCGCGAACAGCGAGCCCGAGCTCATCGAGAGCTCGAAATGTCCGACAAAGGACAGGAACACGCCGACGCAGAACACCGCGAGCGACTGCTGGCCGCAGACGATCAGGGGATCGAACACCTTCCACTCCAGCGCTGACCAGTCCTTCGGGACGAAGCGGATCACCAGCACCGTGATCACCACGAAGTGCAGGAAGCGATACGGCGCGAGGTTGGTCTTGTCGTTCGGGTTGAAGGTGGAATAGAGCCAGTCCGGGAACATCGCGCCGAAGTCCGGGAAGCGGCCGGCCATCGTCATGATCAGGGCGAAGATCATGTAGGCGATGCAGAACCACAGCGTGTAGGGCGAATTGATGATATGCATGTTCTGGCGTGCGCCGCCCATCGCGCACCACGAGCCGAACACGAACAGCACCTGCCAGGCGAACGGATTGAAGTACCAGGTCCCGGCCGGATAGGCCGGCAGGTTCCAGCCCATGTGGCGCGACACGAGCCACAGTGCGAGCGAGGCCAGCATGGTCCAGTTCGGCCGCCGCAGCATGAACCACAGCACCGGCGGAAACAGGCCCATCAGCACGATGTAGAGCGGCAGCACGTCGAGATTGACCGGCTTGAACTTCAGGAACAGGCCCTGGCGCAGCGTCTCGGTGGCGTTGTCGACGAGGCCCGCGACATTGAACTCGTTGATGATCTCGGAATCGCCGAAACGCAGCGCCAGATAGCTGATCGAGGCGATGTAGATCACGAACAGGATGATGTGGGCGACATAGAGCTGCCAGACCCGCTTGGTCAGCCGGGTCGCGCCGACGATGAAGCCGCGCTCCAGCATCATGCGGGCATAGACGAAGGATGCGGTGTAGCCGGAGATGAAGACGAACAGGTCCGCGGCATCGCTGAAGCCGTAATTCCGGGTCGTGATCCAGTTCACGATATTGTCGGGGATGTGATCGAGATAGATCGCCCAGTTCGCGATCCCGCGGAACAGGTCGAGCCGGAGGTCACGTCCTTTGTCGGGCAGGTGAGCGTGGATTTCCATGGGGCGCCGCTTCCTCGAGATGATGCTGTCGAGAAGGCCGCGCCGCGAGCCCAAGTGGACTCCAAATGGAGCCTCCCGGGGCCAGATTGTCACAGCGCGGTAGAATGACTATACCGGTCCGGCGAAGGCTACCTCCGAGATCGAGGAATCACCGATCAGATCGTTGAACGGTGTCTCTATACTATCCCGGCGGTTTCCTTCAAATCGCTTCCATATCGTACATCCCACGGGACCGACCATCCATGACCGCACGCATTTTTAAGCCCGCCAAAAACGCGATGCAATCGGGACGTGCCAAGACCAAAGAGTGGCAACTGGACTACGAGCCGGAGCAGCCGCGCACCGTGGAGCCCTTGATGGGCTGGACCTCGTCCACCGACATGAAGCAGCAGCTCACGCTGCAGTTCGAGACCAAGGAGGAGGCGGTCGCCTATTGCGAGCGCAAGGGCATCGCCTACCAGGTGATCGAGCCGAAGGATTCGGCGCACCGCCAGATCGCCTATGCCGACAATTTTGCATTCCGCCGCTGGGAGCCGTGGACGCATTAGGCCATACCGCTTCAAAACGAGTTCAATTTCGTCATGGCCGGGCTTGTCCCGGCCATCCACGTCTGCCTGAATGAAGAAAAGACGTGGATGCCCGGCACGAGGCCGGGCATGACGAGTCTGGCGGAAGGGGCGCCGGGTCAGCTCGCAGGGCTTGGAGCGGCGAGGGCGCCCGGGATCGGCAGCGGCGCATCCTTGGAGACGCCGAGCACCGGAAAGCTTCGAATTTTACGCACGTTGGGCAGGCCGGCGAACTGCAGCAGCTGCTGACGCATGTCGTCGACGCTGGGCGCGACGCATCTCAGCATGAAATCGGCATCGCCCGAGATCCGCCAGCATTGCAGGAAGCGCGGCACGGCGGCGACCGCAGCCTCAAACGCCTCGATCGCAACCAGGGTCTGGCTGTCGAGCTGGATCAGGACGAAGGTCGTCACCTCGTAGCCCAACAGCCGTTCGTCCAGCGTGGCGCGGATCGCCTGCACCACGCCGCGGCTGCGCAAGGCGCGAACCCGGCGCAGGCAGGGCGGGGCGGTGATGCCGACGCGCTCGGCGAGCTCGTTGATCCTGATCCGGCCATCCCGCTGCAATTCGGACAGGATCCGCAAATCGATGTCATCGAGCTGTGGGCGCTCTGTCACAGTCACGAGCCCGCTACCGCAGTCCGCGGGCTCTTGCTGCCGCTGCCGACCCGACCGAGCGCGGCCTGCGGTGCGACGCCCGACAGCACCAGCTTCTCATGCGCCGCGATGATGGCGTCGCGGGTCAGCCGGCCGCCGGGGCGGTACCAGGTGCAAAGACCTGTCAGCAGCGCGATGATGGCGAAGGTCGCGACCTGGATATCGACGACCTCGAAAACGCCCTCCGACACCCCGTCGGTGAGAATCTGCGCCAGCCGCTGCTCATAGGCACCCCGCAGCGCCACCACGACGTCGTAGTTCTTGGCATCGAGGCTGCGCAGCTCGGAATTGGCGATGAAGACCTCGCGCTTGCGGGTCATGTGATAGGTGACATGGAAGGCCACGAAAGCGCGCAGCTGCTCGACCGGATCGGCCTTGCCCTCCAGCGCGAGATCGAGCTCGCGCAGCAAATCGTTGATATGCTCCTGCACCAGATCGAACAGCAGGTCCTGCTTGGTTGAGATATGGTTGTAGAGTGAGCCCGCCTGGATGCCGACCTCGGCGGCGAGCTGGCGCAGGCTCATCGCCTCGTAGCCGCGCTCGAAGATCAGGCGCACGCCGGCCTTGCGGATCGCCTCCAGCGTTGTGGGGCCATGTGAGCCGATCGTGCGTGCCATCGGGGCCTCGGAGGGATGTTGGCTTGTCAGGGAGTGCCGGAAACAAGCAAACGACCGTATGTATATCGCATGAAATCCCAGTAAATTCAATGAACTGCGGATTTCACATGCAAACCATAGCACAGTCGCTTGCGAAGCCAAGAAAAAAACGTATGATCGTTTAATTGCAAGATGAATCTCATGGGAGGGATCATGGCCTCGAACCGGGCGGCAATCTTCAATTTCGACCTTGGCGAGACCGCGGATGCGATCCGCGAAACGGTGCATGATTTCTCGACCAATGAGATCGCGCCGCGCGCCGCCGAGATCGATCGCGCCAACACCTTTCCGCGCGACCTCTGGCCGAAAATCGGCGCGCTCGGGCTGCACGGCATCACCGTCGAGGAGGAGTACGGCGGATCGGGCCTCGGCTATCTCGAGCACTGCATCGCGGTCGAGGAGATCTCGCGCGCGTCGGCTTCGATCGGGCTGGCTTACGGCGCGCATTCCAACCTCTGCGTCAACCAGATCCGCCGCAATGGCAACGAGGCGCAGAAGCGCAAATATCTGCCCAAGCTGATCTCCGGCGAGCATGTCGGATCGCTGGCGATGTCGGAGCCCTCTGCCGGCTCCGACGTGGTCTCGATGAAGACCCGCGCCGAGAAGAAGGGCGACCGCTTCGTGCTCAACGGCAACAAGATGTGGATCACCAACGGTCCCCACGCCGAGACGCTGGTGGTCTATGCCAGGACCGATGCCAATGCCGGCCCGCGCGGCATCACCGCCTTCATCATCGAAAAGGGCATGAAGGGATTCTCCACCGCGCAGAAGCTCGACAAGCTCGGCATGCGCGGCTCCGACACCTGCGAGCTGGTGTTCGAGGATTGCGAGGTGCCGGAGGAGAACGTGCTCTCCGAGGTCGGCCGCGGCGTCAACGTCTTGATGTCCGGTCTCGACTATGAGCGCGCGGTGCTGGCGGCGGGACCGATCGGCATCATGCAGGCCTGCATGGACGTCGTGTTGCCCTACGTCCACGAGCGCAAGCAGTTCGGCGAGCCGATCGGCTCGTTCCAGCTGGTGCAGGGCAAGATCGCCGACATGTACACCACGATGAACGCCTCGCGCGCCTATGTTTACGCGGTGGCGAAGGCATGCGACCGCGGCGAGACCACACGCGAGGACGCCGCTGGCGCCATTCTCTACGCCGCGGAGAAGGCCACCCAATGCGCGCTGGATGCGATCCAGCTCCTGGGCGGCAATGGCTACATCAACGACTATCCGACCGGCCGGCTGCTGCGCGATGCCAAGCTCTACGAGATCGGCGCCGGCACCAGTGAGATCCGCCGCATGCTGATCGGCCGCGAGCTGTTCGCGAAGACGGCCTGAGCTGCGCACCGGCCGTCGTGCCTCCGGCGCGGCGGCTCGCTTTCCAAAAAATCCTGTCGGCCACTCCAACGAAACGTGCAATAGCGATGCCGCTTCATTCGACGATCGATCCCACATCCTCTGAATTCGCCCGCAACGCCGATGTGATGCGCAGCTTGGTCGCGGAGCTCCGGGACAAGCTCAAGCAGGTCGCCGGCGGCGGGGGCGAGACCTCGCGCAAGCGGCACACCTCGCGCGGCAAGATGCTGGCGCGCGATCGCGTCGATCTGCTGGTCGATCCCGGCACCGCATTCCTCGAGCTGTCGCCGCTCGCCGCCAACGGGCTGTACGGCGGTGACGTCCATTCGGCCAGCGTCATCACCGGCGTCGGACGCATCGCGGGACGCGAATGCATCATCGTCGCCAACGACGCCACCATCAAGGGCGGCACCTACTACCCGCTGACGGTGAAGAAGCATCTGCGCGCGCAGGACATCGCGCGGCAGAACAATCTGCCCTGCGTCTACATGGTGGATTCCGGCGGCGCCTTCCTGCCGCTGCAGGACGAGATATTTCCCGACGAGCGGCATTTCGGCCGCATCTTCTACAATCAGGCGCAGATGTCGTCGCAGGGCATTCCGCAGATTGCCATCGTGATGGGCTCCTGCACCGCGGGCGGCGCCTATGTGCCTGCGATGTCGGACGAGAGCATCATCGTGCGCAACCAGGGCACGATCTTCCTCGGCGGCCCGCCGCTGGTGAAGGCTGCGACCGGCGAGGTCGTCACCGCCGAGGAACTCGGCGGCGCCGACGTCCACTCCCGGCAGTCGGGCGTGACTGATCACTACGCGCAGAACGACGCCCATGCGATCGGGATCGCGCGGCGCATCGTCGGCACGCTGAAGCAGCCGGCGAAGGCGCCGCTCAACATGCGCACCGTCCAGGAGCCGCTGTTTCCGGCCGAGGAGATCTACGGCGTGGTCTCCGCCGACGGCCGCAAGCCGTTCGACGTGCATGACATCATCGCGCGGATCGTCGACGGTTCTGAGTTCGACGAATTCAAGAAGCTGTACGGCACCACGCTGATCTGCGGCTTCGCCCATATCTGGGGCTATCCGGTCGGCATCATCGCCAACAACGGCATCCTGTTCAGCGAGAGCTCGCTGAAGGGCGCGCATTTCATCGAGCTGTGCTGCCAGCGCGGCATTCCCTTGGTGTTCCTGCAGAACATCACCGGCTTCATGGTCGGCAAGAAGTACGAGGCGGGCGGCATCGCGCGCGACGGCGCCAAGCTGGTGACGGCGGTCGCGACCGCCGGCGTGCCGAAATTCACCGTCGTGATCGGCGGCTCATACGGCGCTGGCAATTACGGCATGTGCGGCCGCGCCTACAGCCCGCGGTTCCTCTGGCTGTGGCCGAACGCCCGCATCTCCGTGATGGGCGGCGAGCAGGCCTCGATGGTGCTGAGCCAGGTGCGGCGCGACGGCATCGAGGCCAAGGGCGAGAGCTGGTCGGCGGAAGAGGAAGATAAGTTCCGCGAGCCGATCCGCGCGCAATACGAGAAGCAGGGCAATCCCTATTACGCGACAGCGCGGCTCTGGGACGACGGCGTGATCGATCCCGCCGACACCCGCCTGGTGCTCGGGCTCGGCCTGTCGGCCGCCGCCAATGCGGCGATCGAGCCGACGAAGTTCGGCCTGTTCAGGATGTGACCCAGGATCTGACCATGGACCGCTCAAAACTCTACCGGCGTTTCCGCACGCTTCTGATCGCCAACCGCGGCGAGATCGCCTGCCGCGTCATCCGCTCGGCGCGCGCGATGGGGTTGCGCACCGTCGCGGTCTATTCCGAGGCCGACCGCGATGCGATGCATGTCGCGCTCGCCGACGAGGCGGTGCTGCTCGGGCCGGCACGGGCGCGTGACAGTTATCTCAACATCGAGCACGTCATCGCCGCCGCCCGCGCGATCGGCGCGGAAGCGGTGCATCCCGGCTACGGCTTCCTGTCGGAGAACGCCGAATTCGCACAAGCCTGCCTTGATGCTGGCCTGGTGTTCGTCGGTCCGACCGCGGCGATGATGACCGCGATGGGCTCGAAATCCGGCTCGAAGGCGCTGATGGAGAAGGCCGGCGTGCCGCTGGTGCCGGGCTATCACGGCGAGGCACAGGACGAGGCGATCCTGGCGGAGGCCGCCAACCGGATCGGCTTCCCGGTGCTGGTCAAGGCGTCGGCCGGCGGCGGCGGCCGCGGCATGCGCGTGGTCGATTCGGCGGGCGAGCTGTCGGCCGCGATCACCAGCGCCAAGCGCGAGGCCAAGGCGGCGTTCGGCGACGACCGCATGCTGATCGAGAAATACGTCCAGAACCCGCGCCATATCGAGGTGCAGATCATCGGCGACAGCCATGGCAATCTGCTTTCGCTGTGGGAGCGCGAATGCACGCTGCAACGCCGGCACCAGAAGGTGATCGAGGAGGCGCCGTCGCCGACGCTCAACGCCGCGCAGCGCGAGACCGTCTGCGAGGCCGCCCGCAAGGCGGCCGGCGCGGTCAACTATGTCGGCGCCGGCACCATCGAGTTCGTCTCCGACGGCAAGGACGTGTTCTTCATCGAGATGAACACGCGCCTGCAGGTCGAGCATCCCGTCACCGAGCTGATCACCGGCGTCGATCTGGTCGAGTGGCAGCTGCGCGTTGCCTTCGGCGAAGCGCTGCCGCTGAAGCAGGACGAGATCAAGCTGAACGGACACGCCATCGAGGCCCGCGTCTACGCGGAAAATCCGCAGAAGAACTTCATGCCTTCGGTCGGCCGCATCAAGACCTGGCGCACGCCGCTGGAAGGCGACGGCCTGCGCATCGATGCCGGCTATCGCAGCGGCGATAACGTCTCGCCGTACTACGACGCGATGCTTGCCAAGGTGATCGCCTGGGCGCCGACGCGCGAAGGCGCGATCGAGAAGCTCAATCGCGGGCTCGAAGGGACCGACGTCCGCGGCATCGTCACCAACATCCCGTTCCTGTCGGCGCTGGTGACGCATCCGGACGTCAGGGCCAATGCGATCGATACCGGCTTCATCGAGCGCGAGCTGAAGAACCTGACATCAGGCACAGGCGCGGCCGGCGAGTTCGAGCTCTGCGCAGCGGTGGCTGCGATCGTCAACAACGAGCAGAAAGCGGCGCGCCGCGAGGTGAACTCGCCCTGGCAGGCATTCGGCTGGATGCCGGTCGGCCGCCGTCAGCGGGTGTTTTCATTCCGGCAGGGCCACGAGGCCGCCCAGACCATCACGCTGTACTATGGCAACGGACCATCGACGCTATTCGTCAGCGGGCGCGAGGTCGCCTTCGCGATCTCGTCAGCCGGCGATGATGGCTTCGACCTGACGCTCAGGGGCGTGAAGTCGCGCGTCGCATCGGTGATCGAGGGCCACGAGCTTTACCTGCGTACCCGCAACGGCCGTTTCGACCTGCACTGGGTCGATCCGTTCGGCGGCGAGAGCGAGGAGCAGGTCGGTGAGGACAAGATCGTGGCGCCCTTGCCGGGCACCGTGGTCGCGCTGCTGGCCGAGGAGGGCGCGACGCTGGAGAAGGGCGCACCGATCCTCACCCTCGAAGTGATGAAGATGGAGCAGACCCTGCGCGCGCCCTATGCCGGTGTGTTGAAGAAGCTCAAATGCAAGGTCGGCGACATCGTCGGCGAGGGCGTCGAGCTTGCCGAAGTCGAGCCTGCGGCCGCGTCATGACCGATCAGATCCACATCGTCGAGATGGGGCCGCGCGACGGCCTGCAGAACGAGAAGACGCCGGTCAGCGTCGAGGCGCGCATCGCCTTCATCGAGGCGCTGGTGGCGGCGGGGCTTAAAACCGTCGAGGTCGGCGCCTTCGTGTCGCCCAAGGCGATCCCGCAGATGGCAAGCTCCGACCAGGTGCTGCGCGGCGTCAGCCAAATCAAGGACAAGGTCAAGGACGCCGAATTCCACGTGCTGGTGCCGAACGAGAAGGGCTATGACGCCGCGCGCGCGGCCGGCGCCCAGGTCGTCTCGGTGTTCGCTGCGGCCTCCGAAGGGTTTTCGCGTGCCAACATCAATTGCTCGATCGCGGAATCGATCGAGCGCTTCAAGCCGGTGCTGGCGCGTGCCAAGGCCGACGACGTCAAGGTGCGCGGCTATATCTCCTGCGTGCTCGGTTGTCCGTTCGACGGCGAGATCAAGCCGAAGGCGGTCGCCGACCTCGCGATGACGCTGTGGGATCTCGGCTGCTACGAGATCTCGCTTGGCGACACCATCGGCGTCGGCACGCCGCTAAAGGCCAGAGAGATGCTGCGCGCGGTCGGCGCCGAGCTGCCGGTCGGCAACCTCGCGATGCACTTCCACGACACCTATGGCCAGGCGCTCGCCAATCTCTATGCCGGCATGGAGGAGGGCGTGCGCGTCATCGATGCCGCCGCCGGCGGCCTCGGCGGCTGCCCCTATGCGCCCGGCGCCACCGGCAACGTCGCGACCGAGGACGTCGTCTACATGCTCGAGGGCATGGGCGTGAAAACCGGTATCGACATGGACAAGCTGCTGGCCGCGACCAACGAGGTCGCCGGTTTGCTCGGCCGTCCGCCGGTCAGCCGCGTCGCCTCCGCGCTGAACGCGAAACGGAAGCGGCTGAGCGGATCGTAGTTCTCCACCGCACGGGTTCCAGGAACCGCAAGCTGGAACCCGTTTTGCAGCGCACACCGCCTTCGTTCTCTACTCTGGGTCAAAACCCCTCGAAAGCGTTCATGGCTTGGTGACTCAAACATGCTGAGGTGTCGGGGCTCGCAATTGCTCCAGGTGCGTCTCGCCATGTCCGGACAGGTGTCAGCTTCCCGCGGCCGAACGTTTTTGGCCGGAAAGATCGTCTTCAATTTCGGTCGGTCGGCCTTCGATTGCACGGTCCGGCAGCTCACCGATACGGGAGCGACCGTGGAACTCGAAAGCGTGGTTGGCATTCCCGATCAGGTCCAACTGTTGATTGTCGGCACCAATCAGGTGAGGCCATGCAAACGGCTGTGGCAATCGGACCGCCAGCTCGGCCTGGTGTTTGAGGCGCAGCAGGCGAGCGCTGCGGCTCCCGCGCCTGCCGCTGCCGTGCCTGCCGCTCCTGCGCCATCAGCCATCATGGAGCGGCGCAGCGGCGACATTCTGCGCGGGCACATGCTGGCGCTGCGCGCAGCGCTCGATCAGATCCCGGTCGGCATCCTGCTTTTGGACGCGGAGCTGAAAGCCCTCTTCATCAACCGCGCGTTCCGGAACATGTGGCAGCTTCCGGACGCGGTTGCCGACCGCAATCCCAGCTTCACCGATCTGATGCATCACGGCTGCAAGACCATGGCCTATGAGCAGCCGGCTGAGCAGCTTCAAGCCTATGTTGCCGAACGCGTCCGCCTCGTGAGCGCCGGGGATGCAAATCCGATCGATCTCAGGCGCAGCAATGGCGATGTGGTTCGGTGTCAGTGCACGCCGCTGCCCGACGGCGGCCGGATGGTGAGCTACACGCCCGTGACCGACATCGTGCGCGCATCTGACAAGTTGAAGGTGCTGACCGGCGCCCTCGAGAACGTGGAGGACGGCGTCGTCCTGCTTGATCGCGATCTCAATGTGATTTTCCTCAACCGGAGAATGCGGGAATTCTGGGAGGTGAGCGAGGAGGAGGTTGCGCGGCATCCGGCATACGTCACGCTTCTCACGCGCAGCCGCCGGGCAGTCCCGACGGGCTCGACCCCGGAGCAAATCAGAGCCTTCCCGGCGAAGCGGATCGCGGAGATCAAGGCGGGCGATCACAAGCGCGACGTCCAGACGCCTGATGGCCGCAACATCAGGATCCATTGCTCGACGATGGCGAACGGCGGCCGAATGCTGACCTTTGTCGACGTGACCGATCTTGTCGGTAATGCGCGACAGCTCGAGGTGCTCGCGACCACCGATCCGCTCACCGGACTGTTCAACCGCAGGCAGTTCCTGACGACGCTGGACGCGGAGTGGAGCCGGTTCCAGCGCTACTATCGCTCCGTCTCCGTGCTGATGGTCGATATCGATTACTTCAAGAGCATCAATGACCGGCTCGGTCATGCGGCCGGCGACGAGGCCATCAAGGCCGTTGCCGAGATCTGCATTCGCGGCAAACGCAAGTCCGACGTCGTCGGACGTGTCGGAGGCGAGGAGTTCGCGGTTCTACTGCCGGAAACGACATTGTCGCGCGCCCGGACCGTCGCCGAGCGCATTCGCAAGAGGGCGGAAGGGTTGGCATTGGCGGCGGATGGTCGTCCGGTGCGACTGACGGTAAGCATTGGCGTTGCCGAGGCCCTCACCAGCATGCCCGGGATCGACGCGCTGATGAAGGCCGCCGATGCCGCGCTCTACCAGGCCAAGGAGCACGGCCGGAATCGCGTCGAGTGCTGGGCGCCTCCGGCGCCACCAAAGCTGGCGGCCGAGTAGCGACGTCTCGCCATCGTCATTCCGGGGCGTGCGAAGCACGAGCCCGGAATCCATTGTGCCGCATTATTGGTGGAATGGATTCGGGCTCTCGCTTCACGAGCCGTCAGGTGCGCAATTGCGCACCGGGGAATGACGGGAGGACAGCGGCGCGGCTCATACATCTGAGTTGCCCGACGGCGCAAGTCCCCGCAGTAGAAATATTTCGCTTTATCAGAAACGCAACTCCGTGAATGGTTTGACGGGTGGAGAGAGGCGCGTGCGTGCGATCGGCACCCGGCTTTCCCTGCGCGCTCTGTTTGAGGAGAGGGGCAATTCAATCCACAACTCGGACGAGTTCCGTCACGAGACGGCAGCTCCACGGCTATTTGGTCAGGTACGTGTCAGGTTCCCATAAGGACCGATAATACATGGTTGCCCGGGAGCCACGATTGTTGCGTCGTCGCAACAGTGAATCGACATTTAACCCTAAACACGGCCAGTCCGTAGTCGCGCCGCTTTTTAGCCACACCCTGACATGAAAGGATATTCACCTAGCTGAATAGCCAGCGCTCGCGGCGACGGGACTTTTGATCGGGTCCGGCGTTGTTGGAGGAAACAGCGCTGGGAACAGGGTCGCGATGGACGCCAAGACGAACATCAAGGGCAGGCTGCCGAGTCGTCACGTGACGGAAGGGCCCCAGCGCGCACCACATCGGTCCTATCTCTATGCGATGGGGCTGACGACAACCCAGATTCATCAACCCTTTGTCGGCGTTGCTTCATGTTGGAATGAAGCGGCCCCCTGCAACATCTCGCTGATGCGCCAGGCGCAGGCGGTGAAGAAGGGCGTGGCGTCCGCCGGCGGCACGCCGCGCGAGTTCTGCACCATCACCGTGACCGACGGCATCGCGATGGGCCATGACGGCATGCGCTCGTCGCTTCCGTCGCGCGAATGCATCGCCGATTCGGTCGAGCTGACCGTCCGCGGCCACTCCTATGATGCGCTGGTCGGGCTCGCCGGCTGCGACAAGTCGCTGCCGGGCATGATGATGGCGATGGCCCGCCTCAACGTGCCATCGATCTTCATCTATGGCGGCTCGATTTTGCCCGGCAACTTCCGCGGGCAGCCGGTGACCGTGCAGGACATGTTCGAGGCCGTCGGCAAGCACTCGGTCGGCGCCATGTCGGACGAGGACCTGGACGAAATCGAGCGGGTGGCGTGCCCGTCGGCCGGCGCCTGCGGCGCCCAATTCACCGCCAACACCATGGCGACCGTCTCCGAGGCGATCGGCCTCGCGCTCCCGTACTCGGCCGGGGCTCCGGCGCCTTACGAGATCCGCGACGCCTTCTGCTCTGCCGCCGGCGAGAAGGTGATGGAGCTGATCGAGAAGAACATCCGGCCCCGCGACATCGTCACCCGGGAAGCCCTTGAAAATGCTGCGGCCGTGGTTGCAGCCTCAGGTGGTTCGACCAATGCTGCGCTGCACCTGCCGGCGATCGCCCATGAGTGCGGCATCAAGTTCAATTTGTTCGACGTTGCCGAAATCTTCAAAAAGACTCCTTACGTCGCGGATTTGAAGCCGGGCGGCCGTTATGTTGCCAAAGACATGTTTGAAGTTGGCGGCATTCCGCTGCTGATGAAAACGCTGCTCGACAATGGCCACCTGCACGGGAATTGCCTGACCGTCACTGGCCGAACGATCGCCGAAAACCTCAAAAGCGTGAAATGGAATCCGCACCAGGACGTGGTGCGGCCTGCCGACAATCCGATCACCGTGACAGGTGGCGTTGTCGGACTGAAGGGTAATCTCGCTCCGGAGGGTGCGATCGTGAAGGTCGCGGGAATGTCCAACCTGAGGTTTACCGGTCCGGCCCGGTGCTTCGACCGCGAGGAAGACGCCTTCGAGGCGGTGCAGAAGCGCACCTACAAGGAAGGCGAAGTGATTGTGATCCGCTACGAGGGACCGAAGGGCGGTCCCGGGATGCGGGAGATGCTGGCGACCACGGCGGCGCTGACCGGGCAGGGGATGGGCGGCAAGATTGCCCTGATCACCGATGGCCGGTTCTCCGGTGCCACCCGTGGCTTCTGCATCGGCCATATTGGACCTGAAGCGGCCGTCGGCGGGCCGATCGGGTTGTTGCAAGACGGCGACATCATCGAGATCGATGCGGTCGCCGGCACCCTTAACGTAAATTTGAGCGACGCCGAACTCGCAAATCGTAAGACCAAATGGGCCCCTCGCGCGACGAACCATACATCTGGTGCGCTGTGGAAGTACGCCGAGCAAGTGGGGCCGGCGGTGGATGGCGCAGTCACCCATCCGGGTGGCGCGTACGAGAAACAGTGTTATGCGGACGTTTAAGCGTGCGATATTTGCGTTTGCGTTAGGGGCCATTCCGGTGGCGGGCCCCGGATTCGGCTTCGACGGCGCCCCGGTCAGCCCCCAGGATACCGTTCTTCCGGTGGTCGCTCCGCAGCCCGGCACGGCCGGTGCCCTGAAGCGGGCCGCCACGCCGGTGGCCCCTGCGGCGACCTCGCCGACCTCCTCCTTCAGCACGCTGCAGTACCAGGCCGAGGGCGGTCACCCGGTGGCGCAGTGGAAGCTCGGCAAGATGTACGCCGAGGGCGACGGCGTCATCCAGGACGACATGCGCGCCTTCGAGTATTTCAGCCGGATCGCCAATGCGCATGCCGAGGACTCGCCGTCGGCGCCGCAGGCCTCGATCGTGGCCAACGCCTTCGTGGCGCTCGGCCGCTATTATCTGAGCGGCATTCCCAATTCCAAGGTCAAGGCGGACACCGAACGGGCACGGGAGATGTTCTCCTATGCCGCGTCCTATTTCGGCAATGCCGACGCCCAGTACGACCTTGCCCGGCTTTACCTGAAGACGCCGGACGCCTCGCGGGACGATTTCCGCTATGGCGCGCGCTGGCTCGGGCTTGCCGCCCAGAAGGGCCAGCATCAGGCGCAGGCGCTACTTGGTCAGATGCTGTTCAACGGCGACCGGCTGCCGCCGCAGCGGGCCCGCGGCCTGATGTGGCTGACCCTGGCGCGCGACAGCGCGACGCCGGAAGAGGCCTGGATCAAGGAAAGCTACAATCGGGCGATCACCAAGGCTTCCGAAGACGACCGCGCGATGGCGCTGCAGATGCTCGAGCACTGGGTGCAGGGTCGTCGCGATTAGAGGCCGCCGGGATTGATATTCCTCGCGGCCGGCGGGCTCAGGCGGTCTCGAAATCGAGATCGGCCCAGACCGGGACATGGTCGGACGGCTTCTCCCAGGCGCGGACATAGCTGTCGATCCCGACATCGATCAGCCGGTCGCTGGCCTGCGGCGACATCAGCAGATGGTCGATGCGCAGGCCCCAGTTCTTCTGCCAGGCGCCGGCTTGGTAGTCCCAGAAGGTGTACTGACCCGGCTCGTCATTGACCGCGCGCAGCGCATCGGTGAGGCCGAGGCCGAGCAGCGACTGGAAGGCCTCGCGGGTCGCAGGGCGGAACAGGGCATCGTCGGTCCAGGCGGCCGGATTGTAGACGTCGCGGGCCGCCGGAATGACATTGAAGTCGCCGGCCAGGATCAGCGGCTCCTCGGCCTTAAGCCGTTCCCGTGTGTACTCAAGAAGCCGCGACATCCATTTGAGCTTGTACGGATATTTGTCGGTATTGGCAGGGTTGCCATTGGGCAGATAAAGGCACGCGACCCGCACCACGCCTTGCTTCAGCGTGACGACGCCTTCGAGGAAACGGGCGTGGGCGTCCTCGTCGTCGCCGGCGAGGCCCGACTTGGTCTCGTCGAACGGCAGCTTGGAAAGCAGCGCCACGCCGTTGAAGGTCTTCTGGCCGTGGGTGACGACATTATATCCGAGCGCCTCGACCTCGAGCCGCGGAAACGCGTCGTCGACGCATTTGATCTCCTGCAGGCAGACGATGTCGGGGGAACACTCCTTCAGCCAAGCGACCAGAAGTTCGATCCGTTGCCGGACCGAGTTGACGTTCCAGGTCGCGATGCGAACTGCCATCGGAAGTCCTCTGTTTATGGGAGCGCTTGGGTGAACTAGCGCCCCGCTTGGATCAAGCGTTTCCGCATCTCGACGTGTGGGATGCCGGCCTCCTCGAATTCCTCGCCGATCCGCTCGAAGCCGACGCGTGCGTAGAACCGCTCTGCGTGTGTCTGCGCGTTGAGGATTAGCTCCGGATAGCCGAGTTCGGCCGCCTTGGCCATCAGCGCATCCAGCACGCGGGCGCCCATGCCCGTGCCGCGCGCCGCCTTGAGCACCGCCATCCGGCCGATATGGCCGTCGGGCAACAACCGGCCCGTCGCCACGGCGGTGCCGTCTTCGGCAAACGCCAGGGCATGCCAGCTCGACACGTCCATTTCGTCCCATTCAAGTTCCGCCGGAACGCCCTGTTCTTCGACAAAGACGCTGTAGCGGATGGCACCGGAGCGTTCGCGGGCTTCTTCCCAGGTGCAGACGCGGACGGAGATGGACATCAGGGGGATTCGAAACATTCGATCTGGAGGCGAAAGGTAGCGCGATTGCCCGCCCGTATGCCGAATTTCCAGCAGTGCGGATGCGAATGACCGGGATTGAAGCCGCAGGATTTTACTTAGGTGGCATACCATGGGCGATCCGCCTGTGCTAACCCTCACCGGAAACAAGGCGTAACAATTGCCGATGGGGGAGTTGCGAAGCGTCCCGGCCCTGAAGGGAAGCGGGCGGCGCACGTGCAAGACCTATGAAAAAACGGAATTTGGTTCTGACTGTCGCTGTTCTCGGCATTGCGGCTGGGGCGGCTTACATGACCCGCGCTTCATGGATGGGTGGCGGTGCCGCCACCGCGCAGGGGACGCCGCGGCCGCGCGTGGTCTCGGTGGATCTCGCCAAGGCCGAACGCAAATCGGTGCCGGTCGATGTCGACGCGATCGGACAGGTCACGCCGATCTCCAGCGTGGCGCTGAAGTCGCGGCTGGAGACCACCATCGTCTCGGTGCATTTCGAGGACGGCGCCAAGGTCAATGAGGGCGACCTGCTGTTCACGCTCGACGCGCGGCAGATCGACGCCCAGATCGAGCAGGCCGAGGGCGTCCTGGCCCGCGACCAGGCCCAGCTCGAGGGCGCGCAGCGCGACCTGCGCCGCTACACCGAGCTGGTCGGCAAGGGCGCGACCACGCAAGTCAACCTCGACAACGCCAAGACCCAGTCCGACGTCCTGATCGGCACCATCAAGGCCGACCAGTTCGCGCTGGAAAATCTCCGCGTCCAGAAGAGCTACACCGTGATCCGCGCGCCGTTCGCGGGCCGGATCAGCGCCGCCAACGTCAAGGTCGGAAACTTCGTCCGTCCCGCCGACACCCAGCCGCTGGCCGTCATCAACCAGATGGCGCCGGTCTATGTCACCTTCGCCATTCCCCAGCGTGCGCTGGTCGATTTGCGCGACGCCATGGGGAAGGACGATCCCAAGGTGATCGCGACCATTCCCGGCCACCAGCGCTCCGAGAGTGGCAAGGTCGCGATGGTCGAGAACGCCGTCGACGCGACCACCGGCATGGTGACGGTGCGCGGCATCATGAACAATGCCAGCGAGACGCTGTGGCCCGGCACCATCGTGCAAACCAAGCTGATCATCCGCAGCGAAGATGCGGTCGTGGTGCCGACGGTCGCGGTCCAGCGCAGCCAGAACGGCAATTTCGTCTTCGTCGTCCAGGACGGCGTCGCCAAGGTCCGGCCGGTCAAGGTCGATCGCACCTTCCAGGGCAGCTCGGTGATCTCTGACGGATTGGCGGGCGATGAAAGCATCGTCGTCGACGGCCAGCTGCTGCTGTCGGAGGGATCGCGGGTTGAGCTGCGGGCGCGCAAGGCCGGAGCCTGACCGATGACGCTGTCCGAGCTCTGCATCCGCCGCCCGGTCATGACGACGCTGATCACGGCGTCGATCATCGCATTCGGCGTGTTCGGCTTCCGCCTGCTGCCGGTCTCGGCGCTGCCCAAGGTGGACTTCCCGACCATTGCGGTCACCGCCACGTTGCCGGGCGCCAGCGCGGACACCATGGCCGCCTCGGTCGCCGGCATCATCGAGCGTCAGCTCTCGACCATTGCCGGCATCTCCTCGATGTCCTCGAACTCCTCGCAGGGTACGAGCGTCATCACCATCCAGTTCGACCTCAACCGCAACATCGATGCCGCCGCGCTCGACGTGCAGACGGCGTTGACCATCGCGCAGCGCCGGCTGCCGATCGAGATGACGATCCCGCCGAGCTTCCGGAAGGTGAACCCGGCGGATTTCCCGGTGCTGTTCGTCTCGCTGGGGTCGGCGACGCTGCCGCTGTCGGCGGTCAATGAATATGGCGACATCACTATCGGGCAGGCGCTGTCGCAGCTGCCCGGCGTCGCCCAGGTGCTGATCTACGGCGCGCAGAAATTTGCGATCCGCGTTCAGGCGGATCCGGAGGCCGCCGCTGCCCGCGGCGTCTCGATGGAGGACATCCGCGCCGCGGTGTCGCGCGCCAATTCCTCGACCCCGGTCGGCACGCTGAACGGCCCGATGCAGGACGTCGCGCTGCAGGCCTCCGGCCAGATGGACAAGGCGGCCGACTACCGCCAGATCTATGTCGCCTGGCGCAACGGCTCGCCGGTTCGCCTCGACGAGATTGCCAAGGTCTACGACAGCGTCGAGAACGACAAGATCGCGACCTGGATGAACGACGAGCGGGCGATTGTGCTCGCAATCCAGAAACAGCCAGACGCCAACACCGTGGCGGTCGTCGATGCCGTGCTGGCGAAATTGCCGTCGCTGCGCGCCGCGATCCCGCCCTCCGTGACCATGCAGGTTATGATGGATCGCTCGGTCTCGATCCGGCAGGCGGTCAGCGACGTCGAGGAGACCCTGCTGATCGCGATCGCGCTGGTGATCCTCGTGATCTTCCTGTTCCTGCGCTCGGCGTCGGCGACCTTCATTCCGGCGCTGGCGGTGCCGATCTCGCTGTTCGGCACTTGTGCGGCGATGTACGCGCTGGATTACTCGATCAACAACATGACGCTGCTGGCGCTGACGCTCTCGGTCGGCTTCGTGGTCGACGACGCCATCGTCATGCTGGAGAACATCGTCCGCCATATCGAGCACGGCATGAAGCCGTTCGAGGCAGCGCTGAAGGGCGCCCGCGAGATCGGCTTTACCATCATCTCAATCACCTTCTCGCTGATCGCCGTGTTCATCCCGGTGCTGCTGATGGGCGGCATCGTCGGCCGCGTGTTCCGCGAATTCGCCGTCACGATCTCGGTTGCGATCATCGTGTCCGGATTCGTGTCGCTGACCTTGACGCCGATGCTGTGCGCCCGCGTGCTGCGCGCGCATGACGCGACCAAGCGGCCGAACATCGTATTGCGGGCGTTCGAGGCGATGTTCGAGGCCTGGCTGCGGGCCTATGAATGGGTGCTGGACTGGGTGCTGGCCAAGAAAGCGCTGATGCTGCTGGTGACGCTCGCGACGCTCGGCGGCACCATCTATCTCTACATGATCGTGCCGAAGGGCTTCTTCCCGCAGGAGGACACCGGCTTTCTGATCGGCGTGACGGAAGCTGCGACCGATACCTCGTTCGAGGCGATGAAGGTGCGCCAGCAGGCGCTGGTCGAGGTGATGCGGACCGATCCGGCGATCGATTACATCAATTCCACGGTCGGCTCCGGCGGTCCCAATCCGACCACCAATTACGGCCGCTTGTTCATCGCGCTGAAGCCGCAGAAGACTCGCGACAACGCCGCCGTGGTGATTGGCCGCCTCAGGCAGAAGGCGCGCGAAATCCCGGGCATGCAGGCGTTCTTCCAGAGCGTCCAGAACCTCAACATCGGCGGGCGTATCTCCAAGAGCCAGTATCAGTATGTGATGCAGAGCGGCGATACCGAGTCGCTGTACCGGCTGGCGCCCGAGATGCGCGACAAGATCGAGAAGATCGCAGGGCTCCTCGACGTCACCACCGATCTCTACATCAAGAACCCGCAGATGACGGTCGACATCGACCGCGAGAAGGCGGCGGTCTACGGCATCACCGTCGACCAGGTGCGCAACCAGCTCTACAACGCATACGGTTCGCGGCAGGTCGGGACCATCTACATGCCGTCGAACGACTACCAGATCATCCTGGAGGTGCAGCCGCAGTTCCGCGTCGACCCGTCCGATCTCTCGAAGCTCTACATGAAGACCGCGAATGGGCAGACCATTCCGCTGGATGCGGTAGCGCGGCTGGTGCCGACGGTCGGGCCGCTGCAGATCAACCACCAGGGCCAGCAGCCGGCGGTGACGATCTCGTTCAATCTCGCGCCCGGCAATTCGCTCGGCTACGCGGTCGACAAGATCACCGAGCTCGAGCAGACCGCGAATTTGCCGCCGACGATCGCGACCGGATTCTCCGGCACCGCGCAGGTGTTCCAGGATTCGCTGCGCGGGCAGGGTGTCCTGATCCTCGCCGCCGTGTTCGCGGCCTTCGTGATCCTCGGCATTCTCTACGAGAGCTTCATCCATCCGATCACCATCATCTCCGGCCTGCCGTCGGCCGGCATCGGCGCGATCCTGACGCTGATGCTGTTCGGGATGGAGCTGTCTGTCATCGCGATGATCGGCATCGTGATGCTGGTCGGCATCGTCAAAAAGAACGCGATCATGATGGTCGATTTCGCGCTGGAGCGCCGCCGCGTCGGCCTCAGCGCCGAGCACGCGATCCGCGAGGCGGCGCTGCTGCGCTTCCGCCCGATCATGATGACGACGTTCGCGGCGATCTTCGGCACGCTGCCGATCGCGCTCGGAGCGGGCGCCGGCGCCGAATTGCGTCAGCCGCTCGGCGTCGCGGTGGTCGGCGGCCTCTGCGTGTCGCAGCTGCTGACGCTGTTCATTACGCCCGTGATCTATATCTATCTCGACCGCATCGATCGCAGGCTGCGCCGCAAGCTCGACCCGCAGGCGGAGGCGGGCGGTGACGTCGAGCGCCCGCAGGTGGTCGCGGCCGAATAACGTAGCGTCTCCGGCGAACCGGTCACCGGTTCGCGTGGAGCAGCCGCGTCGGGCAAGGAAGCGTCAGATCGAGAAGCTGGTGCCGCAGCCGCAGGACGCGGTGGCGTTCGGATTGACGACGCGGAACGAGGCGCCGATCAGGTCATCGACGAAGTCGACTTCCGAGCCCGCGAGGAACGGGACCGAGGCGGGGTCGATCAGCACCACGGCGCTGTCGCGCTTGATCACCAGGTCGTCATCGGCTTGGGTGCGCTCGACGTCGAATTTGTACTGGAAACCGGAGCAGCCGCCGCCCTCGACCGAAATGCGCAGCTTGGCGCCGTCGCCTTCTTTGCTGAGGATCTGCCCGATCCGGCGGGCAGCCCGTTCGCTGACGGTGATGGCAGCAGTCATGTTCGGTCTCCGAAACCCTATCTGGGGATGATCTGATCTGGATCACGCCCGGCGTCATGCCCAATTCATTTGGTCAGCCGCCTCAGTCATAGTTAAGTGCGTCGGACCATGGAATCAAATGGATAAGGACTAAAATACCGTGTCGGTCGGAATGGCTGCCCCCCGCGCGCCTTATGCCTGCGATCCCGATCGCAGCCGCGGCCGGCTTGTCGTGGAGCCGCCGAGCCGGACCCGCAGCCCGTTCCGGCGCGATTGCGACCGGGTGATCCACTCCACCGCGTTCCGCCGCCTCAAGCATAAGACCCAAGTGTTCGTCTTCCATGAGGGCGATCACTATCGCACCCGGCTAACCCATTCGCTGGAGGTCGCGCAGATCGCCCGCGCGCTGGCGCGCCAGCTCGGGGTCGACGAGGATCTGACCGAGACGCTGGCGCTGGCGCACGACCTCGGCCATCCGCCGTTCGGGCATGCCGGGGAGCGGGCGCTCGACGACTGCCTCAAGGATGATGGCGGCTTCGACCACAATGCGCAGGCGCTGCGGGTCGTCACCTCGCTGGAGCATCGCTACCCCGAATTCGGCGGGCTGAACCTGACCTGGGAATCGCTTGAGGGTATCGTCAAGCACAACGGCCCGCTGACCGAACGCAACGGCGCGCCGGCGGGGCGCTACCTCGACAGCGGCATTCCGATCGGGATCGCCGATTACAACAAGACCTACGACCTCGAGCTCTGGAGCTATGCCTCGCTCGAGGCGCAGATCGCGGCTTTCGCCGACGACATCGCCTATGACGCTCACGATATCGACGACGGCCTGCGCGCCGGTCTGTTTGCAGTCGACGACCTCAAGGAGATGCCGCTGACATCAGAGATCATCGCCGAGATCGATCGCCATTATCCCGGGCTCGACGAGGTCCGGCGCGGCGCCGAACTGGTGCGTGAGCTGATCTCACATTTCATCAACGCGGTCTTCAACGAGGCGACCCGGCGCCTCGCCGTTGCGCAGCCGCAATCGGCCCAGGATGTGCGCCACCACAACGCGCCGCTGATCGCGTTTCCGCCCGAGGTGGCCGCGCAGGAGGCGGCGATCAAGGCGTTCCTGTTCCGGCGGATGTATCGCCACCCGCGGGTGATGCTGGTCATGCGGGAGGCGGAGCAGGTGGTCCGCAATCTCTATGAGCGCTACCGGCAATCGCCAGGTGACCTGCCAGCGGAATGGATCGAGGGGAGCGTGCAGGAGACCGGGAGCGCACGGAACAGGCGGATCGGCAATTTCATTGCCGGGATGACCGACCGTTTCGCCCTGATCGAGCATCAAAGGCTTTTTGACTCGACCCCAGATTTGCGTTAGCGCCCTGCCATGGCCGACACCCCTGCGACACCACACCTTTTTGCCGACATGCTGGCGCGCGTGCACGCAATCTGTGCCGCTGTCGCTGCCGAGGACAACTGGCCCGCGGGCATCGATCTGTCCCGCGTCGTGGTCGAGCCGCCGCGCGATGCCAGCCACGGCGACATGGCGACCAATGCCGCGATGGTGCTCGCCAAGGAGGCCAAGGCCAAGCCACGCGAGCTCGCCGACAAGATCGCGGAGCGGCTGCGTGCCGACGCGCTGGTGGCGTCTGTCGATGTCGCCGGGCCCGGCTTCATCAACCTGACCTTGAAGCCGCAGGTCTGGGCGGACGCGCTGCGCGCCGTGCTGGCCGCCGGCTCGGCCTATGGCCGCAGCGACATCGGCAAGGCCGAGAAGGTCAATGTCGAATACGTCTCGGCCAACCCGACCGGCCCGATGCATGTCGGCCACTGCCGCGGCGCCGTGTTCGGCGATGCGTTATGCAGCCTGCTGCAATTCGCGGGCTTCGACGTCTGCCGCGAATATTACATCAACGATGCCGGTGCCCAGGTCGACGTGCTCGCACGCTCGGCATTCCTGCGTTACCGCGAAGCGTTGGGTCAGGACATCGGCGCGATTCCGGAAGGGCTCTATCCCGGCGATTACCTCGTCCCGGTCGGCGCGGCGCTTGCCAAGGAATACGGCGAGAAGCTGCTCGACATGACGGAAGCCGCGTGGCTGCCGATCGTGCGCGACAAGGCGATCGCCATGATGATGGAGATGATCAAGGTCGATCTCGCCGCGCTCAACATCCATCACGATGTGTTCTTCTCCGAGCGCTCGCTGATCACATCAGGCAACAACAAGGTCGCCGAGACCATCGATTTCCTGCGCGCCAAGGGCGACATCTACGAAGGCCGCCTGCCGCCGCCGAAGGGCAAGCCGGTCGAGGATTATGAAGACCGCGAGCAGTCGCTGTTCCGCGCCACCGCCTATGGCGACGACGTCGATCGTCCGCTGATCAAGTCGGACGGTTCGTACACCTATTTCGCGTCCGACATCGCCAACCACCGCAACAAGTTCGAGCGTGGTTTCACCAATCTGATTGACGTGTTCGGCGCCGACCACGGTGGCTACATCAAGCGGATGCAGGCGGCGGTGAAGGCGGTGACTGCCGGCAAGGCCACGCTCGACGTCAAGATCGTGCAGCTCGTCAAGCTGCTGCGTGACGGGGAGCCGGTGAAGATGTCGAAACGCTCCGGCGAATTCGTCACGCTGCGCGAGGTGGTCGACGAGGTTGGCTCGGACGCGGTCCGGTTCATGATGCTGTTCCGCAAGAACGACGCGGTGCTCGATTTCGACCTCACCAAGGTGATCGAGCAGTCAAAGGACAACGCCGTCTTCTACGTCCAGTACGGTCACGCCCGCGGTCATTCGATCTTCCGCAATGCGCGGGAGGAGGCGGTTCCCGATCTGCCCGAGACCGATGAGTCCCGGCTAGCCTATCTGCGGAACGCTGCGGTCGAGCGGCTGACCGATCCGTCCGAGCTCGGCCTGCTTAAGCAGCTTGCGCTGTATCCGCGGATGATCGAAGCTGCCGCGGTGGCACACGAGCCGCACCGAATCGCTTTTTATCTATATGATTTGGCCAGTGAATTTCATGCGCTGTGGACCAAGGGGCGCGATTTGCCCTATTTACGCTTCATTATCAATAATGATGCAGAGATCACGAGGGCGCGACTGGCAATGGTTCAGGGCGTCGTCTCGGTTCTGGCATCGGGCTTAGCCGTTCTAGGCGTCCAGGCTCCGACCGAGATGCGGTAGGCAGGGGCATTAGGCCTTCACGAGTGGGGATTTGTGAGGGCATCTGGCAGGGGCCAACTCGTTCGGACCGGCTGTGCCGGCGATCTTGGCGCTGTCCCGAAGGGGATGCATCATCACGATGGCTGATCGATATCAGGACCGACATTTTTCCACCGACGCGGCACCCAAGGCCGAGAGCGATCCGCTCGCCGAACTGGCCCGGCTGATCGGACAGACGGATCCATTCGGCAGCGCGAACAAGCCGCCGCCGCGTCCGCTGCAGTCGCGCGCCAAT
This sequence comes from Bradyrhizobium altum, assembly GCF_020889705.1. Taxonomy (GTDB): domain Bacteria; phylum Pseudomonadota; class Alphaproteobacteria; order Rhizobiales; family Xanthobacteraceae; genus Bradyrhizobium; species Bradyrhizobium altum. The sequence goes on from NZ_JACMYP010000050.1 coordinate 38,417, forward strand.
GCGCGGCCGCAACAATATGATGCGCAGGCCGAGGACGAGGATGCGCCGCCCGCGGGCCCGCCGCCCTGGATGCAGCGCGCGCGGCAGGAGACCGTCGCTCCGCCGCCCGTGCAGCACACCGAGTACGAAGAGCCCGAACAGGACTACCAGCCGAAGCCGGTGCATCCGTTGCATCGCTATGCGGCCCAGCAGGCGCAGCCGCCTGCGCCCGAACCGGTCGCGACCTATCGGCCGGTCGAGCCCCCGCGCCAGCCCGAGGCCTTTGACGACGAGCCCTATCAGAGTGGCGATCAGGGCCAGGATCCGTCGCGCTATGACGATGCGCTCTACGGCCAGCTGGAAGCCGGCGAACAGGATCTGCAGCGCGATCCATCCTATCCGGACGATCCTTATGCGTATGAGGCCGACGAAGAAGAGCCTGAACCGCGTCGGCGGAGCAGCGGCCTGATGACGGTCGCCGCCGTCTTGGCGCTAGGCGTGTTCGGCGTCGGTGGCGCGTACGCCTACCGAACCTATGTCGGCTCGCCCCGCAGCGGTGAGCCGCCGATCATCAAGGCCGACAACACGCCGACCAAGGTGATTCCGGCCCAGGCCGATGCGCCGGCCAAGACACCGGATCGCATGGCAGCGGGTGACGGCACCGAGAAGATCGTGTCGCGTGAAGAGGCGCCGGTCGACGTCAATTCGAAGACCGCCGGACCGCGCGTCGTGTTTCCGCCGCTGAACGCAAATGCGAATCCGCCGCCGGCATCGACCGTGCAGACGGCGCAGCCCGCGCCGGCGCCGATCACCGCGAACGGGACGTTGCCGAACAACGAGCCGCGCAG
>NZ_JACMYP010000051.1 GCF_020889705.1 Bradyrhizobium altum
CGCGGCGGCCGGCATGCCGCATGTCCGCACCAATGCCGAAGCGCCGAGCGCGCTGCTCGAAACCATCGCGCAGCCCGACGCGCATGGCCAGAAGCTGCTCCGCGAGGCGGCCGAGAACATGCACCTCACCGCGCGCGGCTATCACCGCGTGCTGCGGGTGGCGCGCACGCTCGCCGATCTCGACGGCGCCGAGACGATCGGCCGGCTGCACCTCGCCGAAGCGCTGTCCTATCGTGCATTGGCCGACGATTTGCGCCGCGCAGCGTGACTCGAACCGCAGCGCTGTCCCGATTCATGCCGGAATCATCCGCGTCAACGCGACGGTAACCACTCTCATTTACGCTCCGCAAACCATAAGCACCGCGATCCGCGGCAAGCTTGGGTCGAGCGAGTTGTGTCATGTTGCGTATGAAGGTTTTGGCCTCGGTGGTCCCCCTTGCCGTGGCCGCGGTATTCGCCCGCGCTGAATTCCTGCCCGGTCCCCGACCCTGCATCGAGGTCGGCGGCGCCACGATGCAGATCGCATCGGTCCCCTGGCAAGCGCGGCTTCACGTCAGCTTCACCGACGACCCCAGCCTTGCCACCGTCCGGGTCCGGATCGCCGACAGCGCCGAGGCCGCCGACTTCACGGTGATCGACGACATCGACGATGCCGAGGCCGGCGCCTGCGAAGGCAACGCCGCGCAGCAGCTGATCGGGATTTCCAGCGCGCCGACCGCAACCGGCCCGATCATCTATCTTTCCCATGACGGTCCGTTCGATTACCGCGTCTTCGTGCAGTCGAAGACGTTCTCAGTGCGCGATGCGGCGGCCCTGATCGTCAGCGCCCGCGGCGGACACCGCCGTCTCGAAGCGGCATCACTCGCGCCGCACGCGCGCTTCCGCGACCAGACAGTGGCGGAGTTAACCTCCCGCTAACCCTGTTCCGAGGGCGGCGCGAAACGGCCACCAACCTCAAGCACTTTTCAAGGTGGCCGACGCATCGTCATCGCCAGATCGGGCACTCTCAGGACCACCATTGATGGGGCGTTTCTTCCGGATCAAGTTACGCCTTCGCCGCTTCCTGCGACGCCATTCCTGGGTCGCGACGATCGTCCGTTCCTTCACGATCTTCTCCGTCGCATTCGGCGGCGCCTTCGGGTTCATTTCCGGCGCCCTCTCGCAACACAGCGGCTACGATCCCAATATATTCGCGATCGGCGTCAGCTTCCTGTTCGCGCTCGCCTGTCTCTGGATCGTGACGCTCGGCATCCGGCTGCGGCTCATGCGCAGAAGGCTGCGCACCATCGTCATGCACAATGAGGCGATGGCCGACCGCAACTGGGAACTGCAGGAGGCCGAACAGCGCGCCTCCACACTGTTCGAGGCGCAGGACGATCTGATCGTGCTGCGCGACCTCGATGGCCTCATCACCTACGCCAACGACGCTTATTGCGAGCTGGCGCAGATTTCCCGCGGCGAATTGATCGGTAGCACTGCCACCCTCAAGGTGCTCGAGCAGGGCGACACCGCGCTCGAATCCAACGGCACGCGGGTCTACGACCAGAAGATCGAGGGACCGCTCGGGCCGCGCTGGATCGCCTGGCGCGAGGGCCTCGTGCGCAACGATGCCGGCGCGCCGGCGGAGATGCAGAGCGTCGGCCGCGACGTCACCGATCGCACCGAAAGCGAGCGCGCGCTGGCCGAAGCGCGCGATCAGGCCGACGCCGCCAACCGCGCCAAATCGCGCTTCCTTGCGATGGCAAGCCACGAGATCCGCACCCCGCTGAACGGCATCATCGGCATGAGCGGACTGCTGATGGACACCCAGCTGACGCCAGAGCAGACGACCTACGTCAAGGCGGTCAAGACCTCCGGCGACGCACTGCTCGCGCTGATCGAGGAGCTGCTCGACTATTCCAAGATCGAGGCCGGCAAGATCGATCTCGAACACCGCGCCTTTGCGCTGTCCGGCTTGATCGAGGACACCACCGAGCTGCTGGCGCCCCGCGCGCAGGCCAAGGGCATCGAGATCGCCGCCTATGTCGACGAGCGGTTGCCGATGCAAGTGACCGGCGACGCCGCGCGGCTGCGTCAGGTGCTGCTCAATCTCGCCGGCAATGCCATCAAGTTCACCGCGACCGGCGGCGTCGCGCTGATCGTCGAGCCCGGCATCTGGCCAAACGAGATCAGCTTCCTGGTTCGTGACACCGGCATCGGCATCGCACCGGAAGCGCAGCAGCGCATCTTCCGGGAGTTCGAGCAGGCCGACGACCGCATCGCGCGCAGCTACGGCGGCACCGGCCTCGGCCTCTCGATCAGCGACCGCATCGTCAAGCGAATGGGTGGCCGCATCTCGCTTGCAAGCACGCCGGGCGCGGGCTCGACCTTCGAGGTCTCGATCCCGCTGGCCGCCGCCGACACTGGCGAGGCCCATGGCTTCACAGCGCCCGACCTCGCCGGCCAATCCATCATGCTGGTTGCGCCGCACAGCATCGAGGCTTCGCTGATCTCGCGGCGGCTGCAGCGCTGGGGCGCGCAGACCTGCATCGTGTCGGATGCCAATGTCGCCGAGGCATTGCTGCCGGAGCGGAGCTGGCACACGGTCCTGATCGATCACACGCTCGGCACGCAGGCGATGGAGGCGTTCGCCAACGCTGCTCGCATCCACGCAACCCATCGCATCGTGATGGTCACGCCGGCCACGCGGCAAGACCTCTCGGCCTCCGAGGCGGCCGCATTCACCGGCTATCTGGTCAAGCCGCTGCGTGCGTCGTCGCTCGCCGCACGCCTGACCGCGTCACCCGAAATCGTCGCACCAAGCCTTGCAATGCCAAGCCTTGTGACGCCAAGCCTTGTGACGCCAGGCCTTGCGATCGAAACGGTCGCCGAGTCCGCTCCCACTGCACCGGCGGCCGCGCCGCTGCACAAGGGGCTCTCGATCCTGGTCGCCGAAGACAATGAGATCAACGCGCTCCTGATGCGCTCGCTGCTCGCCCGGCTCGGCCACACCGTCGACATCACTACCAATGGCGAGCAGGCAATGGAATCCTGGCTCTCGGCGACGTCGACCGGCACACCCTACGATCTCGTGCTGATGGACATCCAGATGCCGCGCCTCAACGGCATCGAGACCACCAAGCAGATCCGCGCCCAAGAGTCCGGCGGGCTGGCCGGCCAGTCCGGACGCCGGACGCCGATCCTGGCGCTGACCGCCAACACGCTGGTGGAGGATCGCTATGCCTGCTTCGAAGCCGGCATGGATGGCTTCCTGATCAAGCCACTCGATCGCGAGAAGCTCGAGGAAGCGCTCGCGGGCCTGGCCGCTGCGCGGCATGTCGCGGCATAGTCACCACAAACTCCGCGTCGTCCCGGCGAAGGCCGGGACCAATAACCACCGAGTTTGGTTTTGCGACCCGCTGCGGCCACAGCTTTGTTGATTACGGATACCCGTGGCTATGGGTCCCTGCCTTCGCAGGGACGACAGCTTTGGCGTGGCTCGCTTATTCCGAAAGCACTACAGCCGGCGCAGTGCGACCGACTGCACCACGTGGTCGGCGCCCTTTTTCAGGATCAGCGTCGCGCGCGGCCGGGTCGGCAGGATGTTGTCCTCGAGATTGGCGAGGTTGGTGCGCTCCCAGATCGCGATCGCGGTTGCGGTCGCTTCCTCGTCCGACAGCAGCGCATAGCGGTGGAAGTAGGACCTTGGATCGGTGAACGCGGTGTCGCGCAGCGCCAGGAAGCGCTTGATGTACCACTGCCGCAACGCGGACTCGTCGGCGTCGATATAGACCGAGAAATCGAAGAAGTCGGAAACGAACGGCACCGCCTTGCCGTCGCGCGGCAGCCGCCCGGTCTGCAGCACGTTTACGCCCTCGACGATCAGGATGTCCGGCTGGTCGATCTCGACCCATTTATTCGGCACGATGTCGTAGGTCAGATGCGAATAGACCGGCGCACGCACGCGGCGCCGTCCAGCCTTGATGTCGCTGAGGAACGACAGCAGGGTCGGCAGGTCGTAGCTTTCAGGAAAGCCCTTCTTCTGCATGATGCCCTGCCGCTCGAGCACGGCATTCGGAAACAGGAAACCGTCGGTCGTGATCAGGTCGACCTTCGGCCGCGGCGACCAGCGTGCCAGCAGCGCCTGCAGCACGCGGGCGGTGGTCGACTTGCCGACGGCGACGGAGCCGGCGACGCCGACGATATAGGGCATCTTGCGGTCGCGGATATTGAGGAACTGGCGCTGCGAATAATACAGCCGCTGGGTCGCATCGACATAAATGGAGAGCAGTCGCGACAACGGCAGATAGATGTCCTCGACCTCCTGCAAATCGAGGCGGTCGTGCATCGAACGCAGGCGGTCGAACTCGCCCGGCTCGAGCGTCATCGGCGTATCGTCGCGCAGATGCGACCATTGCTGGCGCGTGAAGGTGCGGTAGGGGTTGTACTGCTGATCTGGTGCCCGGATGTCCATGAGGCCGCCCCTCTCATCAATGCGCTCGATCATGTGCGCTAGTCGCGCTTGCGCGACGCCTTCTCTTCCAGTCCCGACATCGAGGTGCGCTTCTCCAGCGCGGCCTCGACATCCTCCAGCTTCACGCCGCGTGATTTCAACAGAACCAGCAGATGAAACACCAGATCGGCACTTTCCGCGATGAGATGATCGCGGTCATTCCCGACCGCGGCAATCACGGTCTCGACCGCTTCCTCGCCCAATTTCTTGGCGCAATGCTCCGCGCCCTTGTCGAGCAGCTTGCGGGTATAGGACGCCTCGCCGCCCGATGCAGCGCGGGCGTCGATGGTGGCGGCCAAATCGTGGACCGTGAAACGCGACATCAAATCAACTCAAGCATGCGCATCGGCACCGCCGAGGTGCCATCCCTAAGTGGGGACTTAGCATTTTTGTGACAAGGAGTCCCAGATCACGCGCTACGGATCGAGGCGCATCGGCAGGCCGGCGCGCACCATGTGATCCTTGGCCTGGCGGATGGTAAATTCCCCAAAGTGGAAGATCGACGCGGCCAGCACACCGGTCGCATGACCCTCGCGGACGCCATCGACCAAATGATTGAGATTGCCGACGCCACCGGACGCGATGACCGGTACGGGAACACTGTCCGCGATCGCCCGGGTCAGCGGCAGGTCAAAGCCCTGCCTCGTCCCGTCCCGGTCCATCGAGGTCAGCAGGATTTCGCCGGAGCCGAGCGCGACGACCTCCTGGGCATATTCGATGGCATCGATCCCGGTGGCATTACGCCCACCATGGGTAAAGATCTCCCAGCGCTCCGAGCCGCCGGCGCGCTTGACCCGCTTGGCGTCGATCGCGACCACGATGCATTGCTCGCCGTACTTCTCGGCCGCCTCCTTGACGAATTCGCGCCGGCTGACGGCCGCTGAATTGATCGAGACCTTGTCGGCGCCGGACCGCAGCAGGGTCTTGATGTCGTCGACGGTGCGGACACCGCCGCCCACGGTCAGCGGCATGAAGCAGGCCTCCGCCGTCCGCCGCACCACATCCAGCATGATGCCGCGGTTCTCATGGGTGGCGGTGATGTCGAGGAAGGTGAGCTCGTCGGCGCCGGCGGCGTCATAGGCGATCGCGGCCTCGACCGGGTCGCCTGCGTCGCGCAAATCGACGAAGTTGACGCCCTTGACCACGCGCCCGTCCTTGACGTCGAGACAGGGGATCACGCGAACCTTGAACATGTCTGTGTCTCCTAAGCCGCGCTGCGGATCAGCTTGAGCGCGGCGGCCGGATCAAGCCGTCCGTCGTAGAGCGCGCGGCCGACGATGGCGCCGGCGAGTTTCTTGGCACGCGGCTCCAGCATCGCCTTGACGTCGTCGATCGAGGCAAAGCCGCCGGAGGCGATCACCGGAATGGAGATGCGGTCGGCGAGGGCAATCGTGGCGTCGAGGTTGAGGCCCTTGAGCAGGCCGTCGCGGGCGATGTCGGTGAAGATGATCGCGGCAACGCCGGCGTCCTCGAAGCGCTGTGCGATCTCGAGCGCAGTCACATGCGAGGTTTCGGCCCAGCCCTCGACCGCGACCTTGCCGTCACGCGCATCGAGGCCCACCGCGACGCGGCCGGGGAATTTCTTCGCCGCGCCCTTCACCAGCTCAGGATCGCGCACCGCCGCGGTGCCGATGATGACGCGCGTAATGCCCTTGTCGAGCCAGGCTTCGATGGTCTTGAGGTCGCGGATGCCGCCGCCGAGCTGCACCGGCATGGTGACGGCCTTCAGCATCGCCTCCACCGCATGCGCATTCATCGGCTTGCCGGCGAAGGCGCCGTCGAGATCGACGACGTGGAGATATTCGAAGCCCTGCGCGGCGAAGCTCGCCGCCTGCGCCGCCGGATCGAGATTGAACACGGTGGCGCGCGCCATGTCACCCTGCTCCAGGCGCACGCACTGGCCGTTTTTCAGATCAACCGCTGGAAAGAGAATCACGGCTTCCACTTCAAGAAATTGGAGATCAGAGCGAGGCCGAAGCGCTGGCTCTTCTCGGGGTGAAACTGGGTGCCGATCGCGGTGTCCTTGCCCACGATCGCCGTCACCGGCCCGCCATAGTCGGCGCGTGCCAGCACGTCCGCCTCGTTGGCGGCGTCGAGGTGATAGGAGTGCACGAAATAGGCGTGGCGGCCTTTCGGCCCGAGCGGCAGCCGCTCCAGCACCGGGTGCTCGCGCACCATGTCGAGCGTATTCCAGCCCATGTGCGGGACCTTCAGGCTCTCGTCACGCGGCTCGATCTTCACGACATCGCCGCCGATCCAGTTGAAGCCCTCGGTGATCACGTGCTCCTTGCCGCGCGTCGCCATCAGCTGCATGCCGACGCAGATGCCGAAGAACGGCCGCGCCTTGACCCGCACCGCCTCCGTCAGCGCTTCCAGCATGCCGTCGACCGCATCGACGCCGCGGCGGCAATCGGCGAACGCACCGACACCAGGCAGCACGATGCGATCGGCGCGATACACCGCATCGGGATCGCGCGTCACCTTGATCGCTTGCGGATCCTCCATGCTGCGCGCGGCGCGCTCGAACGCCTTTGCCGCCGAATGCAGATTGCCGGAGCCGTAATCGATGATTGCAACGGTCATCGCGATCCTCCCGGCTCTGGAAACAATCCGATGATGCCGCCCTGCGGCATCGGCGGGGGTTTTGAGAATGACTGGCCCGGAACGTCCCGGGTCGGCGGCGGTCCGCCGCGATCGACAGACCGCTGGTCGTTGAAGACGCCGCGATGCCGCGCGGTCCAGCGCTCGAAGAAGCGGCGCTCGGCGGCCTCCACGTTGTCGGCCACGACGATGTCGAGCTGGCGCCATTTGCGCCGCGACAGCGTCCAGCGTTGCAAGGTCGCAGCCTCCAGCCCGATCAGCACCATCAACACCAGGTCGACGAGCAAGATCGCGCCGCGGCCGATCCCGAGCTTGGCCAGCGCAAAATCGATCGCGAAGGTCAGCACCAGCCAGCCGATCAGCGCCAGCCAGAGCCGATGCCAGACCAGCCAGATCACACCGGCGACCGCGGCCCAGACATGGAAGCCGTCGCGCACGAAGACGAACTTGTCGGCCGCCGCGAGATCGGCGCCGTTGGCCACGGGGGCATGCACTGTATAGACCGGCATCGAACGCTCCGCCGAGGATGGACTTTTACTTACCGCATGATCTCCGGGAAAACCGGGGCCACCGTGTCCGGATCGTGCTCCCGGGGTCAGCCGCCGAGCTGACCCTTCGTCGAGGGCACTTCGCCCTGGGCACGCGGATCGATCGCAACCGCGGTCCGGAGTGCCCTCGCCAAACCCTTGAAACAGGATTCGGAGATATGATGGCTGTTCTCGCCATATAGGGTCTCGACGTGGAGAGTCACGCCGGCGTTCATCGCGAAGGCGTTGAACCATTCGCGCACCAGCTCGGTGTCGAACTCGCCGATCTTGTCGCGCGGGAACTCGACCTTGAACACGAGCACCGGGCGGCCGGAAATGTCGATCACGACGCGCGACAGCGTCTCGTCCATCGGCATGTGGATCGAGGCGTAGCGGGTGATGCCGGCCATGTTGCCGAGCGCCTGCTTCACGGCCTGCCCCAGCGCGATTCCGACGTCTTCGGTGGTGTGGTGGTAATCGACATGGAGATCGCCATCCGCCTTCACCGTGATGTCGATGCGCGAATGCCGGGCCAGGAGGTCGAGCATATGATCGAAGAAGCCGATCCCGGTCGAAACCGTGGATACGCCTGCTCCGTCGAGGTTGACCGTCACCTCGATGTCGGTCTCCTTGGTCTTGCGCTTGATGGTTGCCGTGCGCATGAAGATTAAGCTTTCCCGTGCCGAAAACGCCGGTCTTTTAACAGGCTGATGTCACCTTCGCTACTGCGGGATGACCCCGAAACGCCCTAACTTCGGGCCATGGTGACCCAAATTCCTTGCTAAATCGCCTGATTGTAACCCCCTGCCCGACCGCCTAAATCTGCCCGGAAGAGAGGTAACCTATGCAAGCATCCCAAAATGAGCTGCCGGTCTGGCATGGCACCACGATCTGCACGGTCCGCAAGGGCGGCAAGGTGGTGATCGGCGGCGACGGGCAGGTCTCGATCGGTCAGACCGTGATCAAGGCCAATGCCAAGAAGGTCCGCCGGATCGGCAAGGGCGACGTGATCGGCGGCTTTGCCGGCGCCACGGCCGACGCCTTCACCCTGTTCGAGCGGCTGGAGAGCAAGCTGGAGCAATATCCGGGGCAGCTGACCCGGGCGGCCGTCGAGCTCGCCAAGGACTGGCGGACCGACCGTTATCTGCGCCGGCTGGAGGCCATGATGATCGTGGCCGACAAGGACGTCTCCCTGGTGCTGACCGGTACCGGCGACGTGCTGGAGCCCGAATCCGGGGTCATGGCGATCGGCTCCGGCGGCAATTATGCCCTCGCCGCGGCCCGCGCGCTGGTCGATACCGACAAGGACGCCGAGACCATCGTGCGCCGCGCGCTGGATATCGCCGCCGATATCTGCGTCTACACCAACCGGAACGTGACGATCGAGACGATCGGCGGCTGAGCATGGCCGGCCCCTATCGCTTCCGCCCGATGACGACGGACGACCTGCCGCAGATCAAGCGGTGGCTGGCGCTGCCGCATGTCAGGGAGTGGTGGGGCGATCCGGCCGAGCAATATGCGCTCGTGCGCGGCGACCTCGACGAGCCGGCGATGGACCAGTTCATCGTTGCCTCCGAGGGCAACGATTTCGGTTACATCCAGTGCTACGACCTGACGGCTTGGAATTCCGGCTTCGGCAAGCAGCCGGATGGCACCCGCGGCATCGATCTCTTCATCGGCGCGCCCGACATGGTGGCAGGCGGCCACGGCTCGGCGCTGATCCGCGCTTTTGTCGACGACCGGCTGGCGCAAGGCGCGCCACGCATCGTCACCGATCCCGATCCGGCCAACGCGCGTGCGGTGCGCGCCTATAAGAAAGCGGGCTTTCGGGAGGCCGGAATGGTCGATACGCCTGATGGGCCTGCGCTGCTGATGATCCGCGACAAATGACCTAGAGCATGATCCGGAAAAGTGCGAAGCGGTTTTCCGAAAGGATCATGCTCAAACAATGAGCTAACGTCGCAGGCGCACACCGGCGCTTGCCGAGACCATTCTTTCAACCTAGCTAGAGCCAATGACCGACTTCTCCCCCCGCGAAATCGTTTCTGAACTTGACCGTTTCATCGTCGGCCAGGCCGATGCCAAGCGCGCGGTGTCGATCGCGCTGCGCAACCGCTGGCGGCGGCTGCAGCTTGCCGGTTCCCTGCGCGAGGAGGTTCTGCCCAAGAACATCCTGATGATCGGGCCGACCGGCGTCGGCAAGACCGAGATCGCGCGGCGGCTGGCCAAGCTTGCGGGCGCGCCGTTCCTCAAGGTCGAAGCCACCAAGTTCACCGAGGTCGGCTATGTCGGCCGCGACGTCGAGCAGATCGTCCGCGACCTCGTCGAGGTGGCGATTTCGCAGACCCGCGAGCGCAAGCGGAAGGACGTCCAGGCCCGTGCCCAGCTCGCCGCCGAGGAGCGCGTGCTGGATGCGCTGGTCGGCCCCGCATCGAGCCCGGCGACGCGGGAGTCGTTCCGCAAGAAGCTGCGCGCCGGCGAGCTCAACGACAAGGAAATCGAGATCGAGACGCAGTCGTCCGGCAGCGGCATGCCGATGTTCGAAATCCCCGGCATGCCCGGCGCCCAGATGGGCGCGATCTCGCTCGGCGACATCTTCGGCAAGATGGGCGGACGCAGCAAGACGCGCCGCCTGACAGTCGAAGGCTCGCACGAGATCCTCGTCAATGAGGAATCCGACAAGCTGCTCGATACCGACCAGCTGGTGCAGGAGGCGATCAACGCCGTCGAGAACAACGGCATCGTCTTCCTCGACGAGATCGACAAGATTTGCGTGCGCGAGAACCGCCAGGGCGGCGACGTCTCGCGCGAAGGCGTACAGCGCGATCTGCTGCCTCTGATCGAGGGCACCACGGTTTCGACCAAGCACGGCGCGGTCAAGACCGACCACATCCTGTTCATCGCCTCGGGCGCCTTCCATATCGCCAAGCCGTCGGACCTGCTGCCCGAGCTGCAGGGGCGCCTGCCGATCCGCGTCGAGTTGCAGGCGCTGTCCCGCGACGATATGCGGCGGATCCTGACCGAGCCGGAAGCGTCGCTGATCAAGCAATATGTCGCGCTGCTGAAGACCGAGGGCGTCACGCTCGACGTCACCGACAGCGCGATCGACGCACTGGCCGACGTTGCCGTTGCGGTCAATTCCACGGTCGAGAATATCGGCGCGCGGCGGCTGCAGACCGTGATGGAGCGGGTGTTGGACGAGATCTCCTTCACCGCGCCCGATCGCCACGGCGAGACCATCCAGGTCGACGCCGATTACGTGACCAAGCATGTCGGCGATCTCGCCAAGAACGCCGATCTGAGCCGGTTCATTTTGTAGGCAGCCCCGCTAAGATCGTCGTCCCTGCTTTCGAAAGCAGGGACCCATCAACCACCGGCACCCGTCGTTGAAGCAAGCTGCAGCACCAGTCCTCGTCAAACGCGGCCCTGTGGTTATGGGTCCCGGCTCGCGTGGAGTTTATCATCGGGCGGCGCTTCGCGCCGACCCGGTGGCTTGCCCGGGACGACAATGAGTTTGAACCTAGGATGGTGGCAAAACCCCTGGCGCTTGATGCTGGCCGTCAACGCGGCCGTGCTGGTCGGGGTGTTCCTGCACAAGATCGCGCTGCCGCCCTTCGTCCCGTACATCCATCTCCTGGTCGACTATCACTACGGCTTCACCAAGCGCGCGCTGATCGGCGCGATCGTGTCGCTGTTCACCGACAAGGTGCCGGTGTGGCTGGTGTTCGCGCTGGCCGGCGCGGTCTGGCTGGTGACGCTCGGGTTGTTCATCAGACTGTTTCAGCGGACATTCGGCTTCGACGATGCGCATTGGCCGCTGTTCATTTTCATCGCGGGATCGCCGTTCTTCCTGAAGAATTTCATGCACACGCTCGGCCATTTCGACATCTATGGCTGTGCGCTGACGATCGTGCTGCTGCTGATCCCGGCGCGCTCGGTCGTCTATGTGCTGGTCGCGGCGCTGTTCTCGATCCTGCTGATCCTGATCCATCACATCTTCGTCCTGATGTATGTGCCGACCATCGCGGCGATCGTGGTGCTGCGCTTCTATCTGATGCAACGCGTGATGCCGCAGAACATCGCCATCGGCCTTATGGCGCTCGCGGCGGTCGGCATCCTGTTCCTGGTCGCGCAGTTCGCCGGCACGGTCGAGGTGCCCTACGACGCATTCATCCGTCACCTGCAAAGCCGGATGGCCGATCCGTCGCGGACCGACCTGCTTCAGTTCGGCTACATCTGGTACCAGCCGCTGTCGAAGGAGTTCGCCGACACCTGGGCGCGGATGCCCTCGAACATCCTGGGCGTCCCGGTGTTTGCGCTGCTGATCTGGCTGCACGCGCCGCTGTGGCGCTATTTCGCGCGGCTGATCGGCGCGCTTGCGAATGAGCTGCATCGGCGGATCGTGTTCGCCGCGCTCATCATGATCAGCGCCGGCAATTTCGTGATGTTCGTGACCGTGTTCGACTATTCGCGCTGGATCTCGAACTGGGCGGTTTGCATGTTCTTGATGCTGCACGCCACCAGGATGCTGCCGGCGTCGAAGGACGTGCCGCTGATCCCGTCAGACGATCGCAAGACGACGATCTTGGGCTGGATCGTCACGCTGATCCCCCGCGTCGGGATCGTCAGACCGTTTTAGCTTTTTTGAGCATGATCTTTTCCGGAAAACCGCTTCACACTTTTCCGGATCATGCTCAGCGCGCGCGCCGGACGCGCACATAGAGCGCGCCCTCGCCGCCATGGCCGATATGCGCCTCCTCGAAGCCGACGACCAGCGAACGGAATTCCGGCAGACTGAGCCATTCCGGCACCTGTCGGCGCAGCACGCCGCGTTCGGAATCCGCCCCCCCGACCTTGCCCTTGCCGGTGATGACGAGCACGAAGGTGAGCCCTTCGCTGTGTGCGCGTTGCAGAAAGGTGAACAGCACGCGGTGCGCGCGGATCTGCGTCATGCCGTGCAGATCGAGCCGCGCATCGATCTCCTGCCGCCCGCGCGACAGTTTTGCACGTTCGCGGCGGCCGATCGGCGCCAGCGGCGGCACATGCGGACGCGGCGCCGGCGCCGCCTTGACCGACGTCACCGGTTTGACCGGAATGGGCTTGGCCGCGGCGTGATGCGTGGCCGGGTCAGAAGCGACGGCGTGGGCTTTCGGTGCGGCCGGCTTCTTGCGCAGCGGCTTGACTTGCTTGGCCACGCTCTCCCAGAGCGCACGCTCTTCCTCGCTCAGCGCGCGTTTGCGCCGCGACGGAGCGGACAGATCGGGGATCGGCACGGGTCGTTTCATTGATCGCGGTGGTGGCGATAGCGCCGAGTGCGCCGCTTCTCCGGTTGCGAAATGTCGGGCCGGGCGACCGGCAGCGGCACCGGTTCTGCCATAGGCGCCGACTGTGCAACAGAGGTCATTGCAGCCGGTGCCGCGGGCGCGGCATCCTTCGCGGCCGGGCCTTTGGCGGCGCTTGCGCCGGCGTCTTTCGCCGCGCCCTTGGCGATGGTCGCCGTCGGCAGATCGGCAGGCTTCACCGCCGGCTTGTCTTTCTGCGGATCGGTCTGCGGAAACAGCTTTGCGATCCTGGCCGACGGCCGCTCGTCAGGGATCGGCAGCTTGTGGCCGCGTGCGACGGGATCGAGCCCCTTCGGCACCAGCATCACGAACTGCATATTATGCCGCAGCCGGCCCGAGACCTTCCCGGCATCCGCGCCGGCACCGAAATAGAGATCGGCGCGCGCGGGGCCGACGATCGCAGAGCCAGTATCCTGCGCGATCATCAGCCGATGGAACGGCGTCTTCGACTGCTCGGATTCGATCGGCAGCTCGCCGGCAATGAAGAACGGCGTGCCGTAGACATGGAGCGCCTTGTCGACCGCGATCGACCGGCCTGGCGTCAGCGGCACGCCCTGCGCACCGACCGCCTCGTCCTTGTCGGACAGCGGAACCTCGCGGAAGAACACATAGGCGCGATTCTGCCGCCGCAACTCCTTGGCGCCGTCGGGATTCTGCTCCATCCACTCCCTGATCCTCTGCATCGACATCTGGTCCTTCGGGATGATGCCGCGGTCGATCAGGACGCGTCCGACCGGCGTATAGGGATAGCCATTATGCGCGTCGTAATTGATGCGCAGGGTGGTGCCGTCCTCGAACTTGATCCGCGCCGAGCCCTGGATCTGCGCGAACAACAGATCGGTCTGGCTCTTCAGCCAGGCGATCTCCAGCCCACGGCCGGCGATCGCACCGTCCTCGATCTGGCCGCGGTCGTAATAGGGCACGAGCTTGCGCCGGCCGATCTTGCGATACACAGGACCGCTGTTGGGCAGGCCGACAGAAGCTTGCGTCTTGCCCCGCACGAACAGGTTGGACGGCCGGCGATAGATCGGAACATTGTAGACGTCGGTCTGGGTCCGCGAGCCATCGAGCACCGGCTCGTAATAGCCGGTGACGAAGCCGGCATCCTCGCCGAGCCGCGAGATGCGCAGCGGCACAAAATTCTGCTCGAAGAATTCCTTCGCTTTCGCGCCACTGCCGAGATCAAGTCCCTTGGCGATCCCGCAGGGATCGCGCAGCGAGCTGCCGAGGGCCTTCGAATCCGCGGGCGCGCCCTGCTGGGCCGCGATCGGCTTGCAGCTGGTGCGAAACGCCTTGTAGGCCGCGAGATGATCGTCGTCGCTCCAGCCGGAGACATTGGCCCAGGCGAGCGGCTCGTACTGGCTGCCGCTGACCTGCAACGGCAATTCCAGATTGGGATAGGGGATCGGGTGGGACTGCTCGTGTCGCGGCGGAGCGTGCCGGCTCGACCTGTAGCGCGCAGCGATCGCCGCCGTGGAGCACACAACCGCGAGCGCACAGCACGCGATCGCGAGGCGTCCGTAGCTGAGATGTTTAGTGAGCGCTTCCAGTTCCAACCAGCTTCCAATTCGGATCGCGGGAAGTCGAGTCGCGGGCGAATGTCCAGATGTCGGTGATGTCGGCGACCTTGTCCGGGCTGCCGTCGACGATGGTTCCCGCCTTGTCGCGCGTGACCGAGATCATCTGCGACACGAAGCGGACGGTGAGCTGGGTCGAGCGGTCGCGCGTCTCCGCGCTGACGATCTCGGCCTTGTCGATCGACACGAACCGCGTCTCGGTCTTCTGCTCGTGCTTCTCGCGATCCTTGATCGCGGCCTCGAAGCTTTCGTAGACCTCGGCCGACAACAGGTCGCGTAGCGCGCGGCGATCGCCATTGGCGAAGGCCAGCACGATCATTTCATAGGCCGAGCGGGCGCCTGAGAGGAAATGCCGCGGATCGAACGAGGAATCCTGGGCGACAACCGCGTCGAGACCCTGCGCCAGCGGCGTGCCGGGCTCGGCGATGCCCTTCCAGCGTTCCGTCGGCTCGACCGGTTCGGCCGGCGCGGCCGGGGCCGGCTGATCGATCACCGATCCCGGGATCGGCACGACGTTGTTATCCTGGCTGCGCTGCAGGACGTTGGGTGCTGCACGATCATACGGCGGCCGCTCGCTTCCCGTGCGCTGGCCGAGAACGCTGCGCAGGCGCAGAAAGATGAATACGGCCAGCGCCAGGAAGATGATGGTGTAGATATCCACGTCGAATTCGCTTTCTGGTCTCTGCCGGCAACGGGCCGGGCATCAAAGCGTTCCCGGTCGGGAACGGCAGAGATTACATCACCGATTGAGTCCGCAGCATGTAGGCACGAAACTATGCCCGGCCAATGGCGCTTTTTGGCACGGGCAAGTGTAGCGCGTTTTGACCCCGGGGGGAAACCCGTTCCTTCCCGGAAATCGCGTATCTTCAATAATTTAGGAAGCCGTTAAGGGATTGGGCGGAGTTGCATTCACCATCCCGATGCCGGCGATTTGGCCGCAGGGACGCCAGCCCGCACGCGCTCGTCGTCCTTGTGGACCGAGCCGGGCCTATGATAGCCACTCGCCGGCATCGGCATTCCCAAACCTTAACGCGTGCCGTCGGACATCCAGTCCCGAGCGCCGCTCCAGGAGACATTTTCATGACCAATGGCAACGGCGCCCCCGTCGAACAGCCCGCTCCCCAGCTCAACGTACTGGCGCAGTACACCAAGGATCTGTCGTTCGAGAACCCGAATGCGCCGACCTCGCTCGGCCAGCAGCAACAGCAGCCCGCGATCAACATCCAGATCAACGTCTCCGCCAACAACCTGTCGGAGAACGAGTATGAGGTGATCCTCTCGATCGAGGGCAAGGCCGAGTCGGCCGGCAAGGTGATGTTCAGCTTCGACCTCGCCTATGCCGGCGTCTTCCGGATCGTGAACGTGCCGAAGGAGAATTTGCACCCGCTGGTCATGATCGAGTGCCCGCGGCTGCTGTTCCCCTTCGCGCGCGAGATCGTCGCGACCTCGGTCCGCGACGGCGGCTTCCCGCCCCTGCTGCTCGACCCCGTCGATTTCGTCGGCCTCTACCGCCAGAACATGGAGCGGCAGGCCGCCGCCCAGGCCGCTTCCGGCGTCAAGCCGAGCTAAGTTATAGTCCGAGAAAGTGTAACGAGCGGGGAAGTGTGCTCCGTCATCCTGAGGAGCCCGCACTTGCGGGCGTCTCGAAGGATCGACGGCCCGGCTCGTGGCCGTGCATCCTTGAGGCTCGCTCCCGCTCGCGCCTCCAGCGACAAAGGCGAAGCCTTTGCGCGGGGATGACGGGGATATAGAGATCAAGCCGCCGGTGCTGCAGCGGGCGCTGGCGGCGGCAAATAATCGTTCCAGATCGGCTTGTCGCCGAGCGTCGCGACGAAGGCCCGGTGGGCCTCGCGATCCGCGTCGCTGACCCGCGCAACCAGCGCCGTCTCGCGCTGCCGCCGCGGCGTATCGCCATAGCTTCCGCTGCGCGCATCCGAATTTTCCGACGCCAGGATGAGCTGCGACTGCCGCGCTCCGATCAGGTCGATATAGACCTCGGCCAGCAGCTCGGCGTCGAGCAAGGCGCCGTGCTTGGTGCGGCGGGAATTGTCGATCTGATAGCGTGAGCAGAGATCGTCGAGCCGGTTCGACACACCGGGATGCTTGCGTCGCGCCAGCAGCAGCGTATCGACCAGCCGGTCCTTCGGGATAGCCTTCCGCTTGATGCGATCGAGCTCGGCGTTGATGAAGCTGATGTCGAACGACGCGTTGTGGATCACCAGCGGCGTATCGCCGATGAAGGCCAGGAACTCGTCGACCACCTCATTGAACAGCGGCTTGGAGGCCAGGAATTCGGTCGACAGCCCGTGCACGGCAAACGCTTCCGCCGGCATGTCGCGTTCGGGATTGATGTAGACGTGGTAGGTCTGCCCCGTCGGCATGCGGTTGAAGATCTCGACGCAGCCGATCTCGACCAGCCGGTCGCCTCGCAGCGGATCGAGGCCAGTGGTTTCGGTATCGAGAACGATTTCGCGCATGACGTGAGGGAATCCGGAAAAGCGCGGCGAATCAGGTTCGCCGCTCCGGCATCTTAACAACCTCGGCCAGAATGTCGCGGATGCGCGCCCGCACCGGGTCAAGTCCGTGCGAGGTATCCACGATGAAATCCGCGCGCTTGCGCTTCTCGGCGTCCGGCATCTGCTTGGCGATGATGGCGTCGAGCTTGGCGGGATCCATGGTGCCCCGCGCCAGCACGCGCTCGCGCTGCAGTTCCGGCGAGGTGGTAACGACGACGACAGCATCGACGCGCTTCTCGCCGCCGGTCTCATACAGCAGCGGCACATCGACGACGACGATCGGTGCTCGGGCGGCTTCCGCATCGGCAAAGAATTTCTGCCGCGACGCGCCAAGCATCGGATGCACGATCTGCTCGAGCTGCCGCATCGCCGCAGGGTCGTGCACCACGCGTGCCGAGAGTTTTGCGCGGTCGACCTTGCCGTTCGCAGTGGTGCCGGGAAAGGCCGCCTCGATCGCAGGTGCCGCTTCGCCTTCGTAGAGCTGATGCACGGCCGCATCGGCGTCGTACACCGGCACGCCAGCCTCCATGAAGAGTTTGGCCGTGGTGGATTTTCCCATCCCAATCGAGCCGGTGAGCCCCAAAATCAACATCGGTTCAGCATCTCTCCGTCGCCATGCCTCGGCACCTCACACCGCGAGCAGTTTCTCGCGGCGCAGGAATGCGAGCAGCGACAATAGCGGCAGGCCGAGGATGGTGAAATGGTCGCCTTCGATCCGCTCGAACAGATGCACGCCGAGGCCCTCGAGCTGGTAGGCGCCGACGCTGGTCGTCACCGCATCGCCGGCCTGGTCGAGATAGGCTTCGATCTCCTCGGCAGCAAGCCGCCGCATCGCCATCCGGGCCACGCTGACATCGCCGAACAGGATTTTCCCATCGCGCGCGACCGAGACGGCCGAATGCAGTGCGTGCGTCTGTCCGGCGAGCAGGCCGAGCTGCTCGGCAGCCTGGGCACGGCCGGCAGGCTTGCTGAACATCCGCTCCCCCAGCGCCAGCGTCTGGTCGGCGCCGATGACATATTGACCCGGCCTCTGCCTCGATATGAACAGCGCCTTCTCGCGCGCCAGGAGCGACGCGATCTCGCCCGGCGCCGAAACGCCGCAATTTTTCTGCACCGCGCGCTCGTCGATATCGGCCGGCAGCGCCTCGAATTCGAGGCCGGCATTTTCAAGCAGCATCCTTCGCGCACGGCTTTGCGACGCAAGGATCAGCTTCTGCGGGCCGCGCCAGATGCTCATGATTTGGCCGTTACTCCGACGGGCGGGCGCGCTGGCGGTCGTTATAGAGCTTCATGATCGCAGCCGCCGTCTCCTCGATCGAGCGACGCGTCACGTCGAGCAATGCCCAGTTGAATTTCGCGCTCAGGCGCCGTGCAAACGCGACTTCATCGGCCACCGCCTGCTTGTCGATGTAGGTGTCGTTGTCGCGGTCGCCCATCGTGAGCAGGCGGTTCTGCCGGACCTGGATCAATCGCTCCGGCGTCGCATGCAGGCTGACCACCAATGGCTTCTTCAGGGTCTCGAGCTGGTGCGGCAGCGGGATGCCCGGCACCAGCGGCACATTCGCGGTGCGGATGCCGCGGTTGGCCAGATAGATCGAGGTCGGGGTCTTCGATGTGCGGGACACGCCGACCAGGACGACGTCGGCCTCCTCGAGGCCTTCGACATGCTGACCGTCGTCATGGATCATCGTGTAATTCAGCGCGTCGATCCGGCTGAAATATTCCGCGTTCAGCACATGCTGCGCTCCGACGCGTCCGGTCGTCGCGGCACCCAGATACGCCTCGAACAACTGCATCACCGGCCCGATGATCGACAGGCTCGGCACGTTGATCGCCTTGCACTTGCCCTCGAGCCGGCCGACCAGATCCTTCTCAAGCAGCGTGAACAGGACAATGCCGGGCGATTCCTCGATCTCGTCGAGCACGCGATCGAGCTGCTTCTGGCTGCGCACCAAAGGATAGACATGCTCGACCGCGGTCACGTTGGCGTATTGCGCGGCGACCGCGCGCGCCACGGTGATCAGCGTCTCGCCGGTCGAATCAGATACCAGATGCAGGTGGAAATAATTGGAGGTCGTCGGCACCGGGGCCCCTGTCTATCCTGTGAATCCCTGTGGAGGTCGAGGAGAAGAATCCGGGTCCGCCGCCAGGTCCCTGTATATCTCGTCCCCTTCTTCACAGCACCGCCGAAAAGGATAAGTCGACGTCATCGGACGGATGATAGTGAACCGGTGTGGATTTGTCTCTTCATAAGCTGGCCACAGAGGTACGCAACCGATTGAGTTGAGCGACAAATTCCGGATGTCCGGTCCCGGCGGCCGAAATGTTGAGGGATGTGAACAAGCCCGCAAGAACGGCTGGATTGTTTTGCATGAGTCCAATTCACCGTCACTTAGACTCAAACCTTAGATTCTAAACTTAATTAAGTTTAGGAGAGCCGTGTGAGCGGATATGTATCGGTCCCTCGCAAGCAGGGCTTGGCTCGCAACGCTGAGACCGCCCGAGCTGTTTCTTGAAAGGCATCGCCGCGATGTTGTATGACTGGATCAAGGCCCTGCACATCGTTGCCGTGATCTCCTGGATGGCGGGCATGCTCTATCTGCCGCGGCTGTTCGTCTATCATTGCGAGGCCGAGACAGGCTCGAAGCAGTCCGAGACCTTCAAGGTCATGGAGCGGCGGCTTTTGAAGGCGATCATCAACCCCGCGATGATCGTGACCTGGCTCGCCGGGCTTTATCTGGCCTGGGCCGGACACTGGTACCTATCGGGCTGGTTTCACGTCAAATTTACGCTGGTGCTCGTCATGTCGGGTATCCACGGCTTTTTGTCCCGCTGCGTGAAGGATTTCGCCGCCGATCGGAATCAACGCACCCAGAAATTCTATCGCATTATCAACGAGGTGCCGACGCTTCTGATGATCCTGATCGTGATCATGGTGGTCGTGAAGCCGTTCTAGACATCGCGATGCTTAAGACCCATGCTTCAGTCCTTCTTGCGAAGAACGAATCGATTTTCTATATAGGTCCTATCCCACCCCACGCAGGCGGATGTGGTCGCGTTTCGGTTCTTTTCGGGCCGGCGCCGCATCAGGTTTGAAAGCCCAAACGGCACTTTCCTGGCTGAGACCTGCGGACCTTCCTTTGGCGTCCGCTTTTTCCAAGCCACCTCGCACCCCTTCCCTACTTACTTCCTCACAGGACGACCCCGATGCGGGAAATCAAACTCCAGGACCTCAAATCGAAAACGCCGGCCGAGCTCGTCTCGTTCGCGGAAGAGAATGGGGTCGAGAATGCCAGCACCATGCGCAAGCAGGAGCTGATGTTCGCAATTCTCAAAAACCTCGCCGCCGCCGAGACCGACATTGTCGGCGAGGGCGTCGTGGAGGTGCTGTCCGACGGATTCGGCTTCCTTCGTTCGCCCGACGCGAACTACCTGCCTGGTCCCGACGACATCTACGTCTCGCCCTCGCAAATCCGCCGCTTCGGCCTGCGCACCGGCGACACCATCGAAGGGCACATCCGCAGCCCGAAGGAAGGCGAACGCTACTTCGCGCTGCTGAAGGTCAATACGCTCAATTTCGAGGATCCCGAGAAAGCCAAGCACAAGGTCAATTTCGACAACCTCACGCCGCTGTTTCCCAATCAGCGTTTCCGCATGGAGCTTGAGGATTCCACCAAGAAGGATCTCTCTGCCCGCGTGATCGACATCGTCGCGCCGATCGGCAAGGGCCAGCGCGCGCTGATCGTGGCGCCGCCGCGCACCGGCAAGACGGTGCTGATGCAGAACATCGCGCACTCCATCACCGCCAATCATCCGGACTGCTATCTGATCGTGCTTCTGATCGACGAGCGTCCGGAAGAAGTCACGGACATGCAGCGTTCGGTGAAGGGGGAGGTGGTGTCGTCGACCTTCGACGAGCCCGCCGTGCGTCACGTCCAGGTCGCCGAGATGGTGATCGAGAAGGCCAAGCGTCTCGTCGAGCACGGCCGCGATGTCGTAATCCTGCTCGACTCGATCACGCGCCTCGGCCGCGCCTACAACACCGTCGTGCCGTCATCCGGCAAGGTGCTGACCGGTGGTGTCGACGCCAACGCCCTGCAGCGCCCGAAGCGCTTCTTCGGTGCCGCGCGCAACATCGAGGAGGGCGGTTCGCTGACCATCATCGCGACCGCGTTGGTCGATACCGGCAGCCGTATGGACGAAGTCATCTTCGAAGAGTTCAAGGGCACCGGTAACTCCGAACTGATCCTCGACCGCAAGGTTTCGGACAAGCGGACCTTCCCGGCGATCGACATCGCCCGCTCCGGTACCCGTAAGGAGGAGCTCATCACCGATCCGCAGGTGCTGAAGAAGATGTATGTCCTGCGCCGCATCCTCAATCCGATGGGCACCATGGACGCGATCGACTTCCTGCTCGACAAGCTCCGGAACACGAAGAGCAACTCGGAATTCTTCGATTCCATGAACACCTGAGGCCACGGCCAAACCGAATAGGGCGCTCCGCACAAACGGGGCGCTTTTTTTCGTGCTGCGGAGTTGCTGCAGCAGGGAATGTTCGCATAACTATCTGATATAATTTATCTTATACCGTAGAGACTGTGGTCTGGTCGTCGGTAGTGCAGCAAAATTGCTGCGCGCTCGTCGCAAAGAGATTGGTTATGTTGCATTGCAACATATTGCGGCATGGCGTGCGAAATGGGAGCGGCATTGCCTTTGCCGATTTGCTGGAAGAAATAGGCGATGCATCCGCGTGACCAGACCATCTTCGCATTGTCCTCCGGGCGGCCGCCGAGTGCGATTGCCATTGTCAGGCTGTCTGGCCCAATGGCCGAGTCGGTCATTGCAGGACTGGCGGGCAAGACCCCGGTGTCGCGAATGGCGACCCGCGCGTTGCTCCGCGATTCGAACCATCATCCGATCGATGATGCAGTCGTGTTGTGGTTCCCGGGACCGGCGAGTGCGACCGGC
Source organism: Bradyrhizobium altum (assembly GCF_020889705.1). Taxonomy (GTDB): domain Bacteria; phylum Pseudomonadota; class Alphaproteobacteria; order Rhizobiales; family Xanthobacteraceae; genus Bradyrhizobium; species Bradyrhizobium altum. Next base: position 22,024 of record NZ_JACMYP010000051.1, read on the forward strand.
GAGGACGTGGCCGAATTTCATGTCCATGGCGGACGCGCGGTTTTGTCGGCGTTGTTTGATGCCATCGCGTCGTTCGAGAATGTGCGGCCAGCCGAGCCCGGAGAGTTCACCCGGCGCGCATTCGAGAACGGCAAGCTCGACCTGACCGAGGCCGAGGGCCTCGACGATCTGATCCATGCCGATACCGATCGCCAACGGCGCCAGGCGCTGCGCCAGTTGAATGGGTTGCTCGGCGATCGCGCGCGCGACTGGCGCGAGCGGATCATCGCGGCGTCGGCGCTGATCGAGGCCGGCATCGACTTCTCAGATGAAGGCGATGTGCCGGCAGAGCTGATCGCGCCGGCGCTCGAGAAAATCCGGGCGCTGCATGACGAGATCAAGCAGGTGCTGGCGGGGCAGGGCCAAAGCGAGCGGCTGCGCGACGGCCTGGTGGTCGCGATCGCAGGTCCGCCGAATGTCGGCAAATCGACCCTGATCAATCAGCTTGCCAAGCGCGAGGTCGCGATCGTCTCGCCGCATGCCGGCACGACCCGCGACGTGATCGAAGTACAGCTCGATCTCGACGGCTATCCCGTCACGGTCATCGACACCGCCGGGATCCGCGAGACCGACGACCCGGTGGAGCAGGAGGGTGTCCGCCGCGCCCGGGCCCGCGCCGCGGAAGCCGATCTCGTGCTGTGGCTGGCCGACAGCCGCGGCGCCAAGGTCGGGCATGGGGGAACGACGCCAACCTGGCTGGTGCGGAACAAGATCGACCTCGTCAGGGCCCCGTCGGGTGACGGGGGCAGTTACCCCGAGTTCCGGATCTCGGCGGCCCGCGGCGACGGCCTCTCCGAACTGATCGCCGCACTGGTCGGTTTCGCTCGCGACTATTTCGCGACCAGCGAGGGCGGTCTGATCAGCCGGACGCGGCAGCGCGGATTGCTTGAGGAGACCGTCGAATCTCTTCGGCGCAGCATCGATGTGGTCGGGCAGGGCGAGGAACTCGCTGCCGAGGAACTTCGCAGGGCCGCTTATTCGCTCGGACGTCTGCTCGGTCGGGTGGATGTTGAGGACATCCTGGACGTCATCTTCCGCGAGTTCTGCGTCGGGAAGTAGCGGGCGGCCGTCTGTTTCACGTGGAACATGGTTTCGATCTGGTTAAGGACACCTTCTCCCGTTTCACGTGAAACAATTGTCGCGGCACTGGACCTGTTTCACGTGAAACAGGTCCGCCCCTGTGTTGCGAACGAAGCGGCCGCCGAAGGCTAGGCGATGGCGGAAGCAATCCATATCTCGACCCGGGATTGGTTCTCGGACCCGCGACCCAACTTCGTTCTTCCGGCTTTCATCACTCCACGATAGAAGTCCCGCCATGACTATCAGGGCAGACTCATTTGACGTCATCGTCATCGGCGGCGGCCATGCCGGCTGCGAGGCCGCGAGTGCGGCTGCCCGAATGGGTGCGAAGACAGCCCTGGTGACCCATCGTTTCGCGACCATAGGCGCGATGTCCTGCAATCCTGCCATCGGCGGCCTCGGCAAAGGCCATCTGGTCCGCGAAGTCGACGCGCTGGACGGTTTGATGGGCCGGGTCGCCGATGCCGGCGGCATCCAGTTCCGCATGCTCAATCGCCGGAAGGGTCCGGCGGTCCGTGGGCCCCGGGCCCAGGCCGACCGCAAGCTCTATGCGGCCGCGATGCAGGCGGCGATCACCGAGACTGCGAACCTGACCGTCGTCGAAGGCGAGGCGGATGAGCTGATTGTCGTTGACGGGCGCGTGACCGGCATTCGCCTGGGTGACGGCCGTCAGCTTTCAGCGGGTGCCGTTGTCATTACGACCGGCACCTTCCTGCGCGGTCTGATTCATCTCGGCGAGAAGAACTGGCCGGCAGGCCGGGTCGGCGAGGCGCCGGCCATGGGTCTGTCTGCCTCGTTCGAACGGGCCGGTTTTGTGCTCGGCCGGCTCAAGACCGGGACGCCTCCGCGTCTCGACGGCACCACGATCGACTGGTCCGCGGTCGAAATGCAGCCTGGAGACGAGCCTCCGGAGCCGTTTTCGGTCATGACAGACCGGATTACGACCCCGCAGATTCAGTGCGGCATCACCCGCACCACGCCGGCGACCCATGAGGTGATCCGGGCCAATGTGCATCGCTCGCCGATGTATTCCGGCCAGATCAAGAGCTCCGGACCGCGCTATTGCCCCTCGATCGAGGACAAGATCGTCCGTTTTGGCGACCGTGACGGCCATCAGATCTTCCTGGAGCCGGAAGGACTCGACGACAGCACGGTCTATCCCAACGGCATCTCGACCTCGCTGCCGGAAGAGGTCCAGGTCGCGATCCTCGCCAGCATCCCCAGCCTCGAGCGGGTGAAGATGGTCCGGCCGGGCTATGCGATCGAGTACGACCACGTCGATCCCCGCGAGCTCGATCCGACCTTGCAGACCAAGCGTCTGCGCGGACTTTTCCTGGCTGGCCAGATCAATGGCACCACGGGATACGAAGAGGCGGCGGGGCAGGGCATCGTTGCCGGGCTCAATGCCGCGCTGGCCGCCAGCGGGACCGATCCGATCGTGTTCGACCGCGCCGACGGCTATCTCGGGGTGATGATCGACGATCTCGTCACCCGCGGGATCACCGAACCCTATCGCATGTTCACCTCGCGGGCCGAATACCGGCTGACGCTGCGGGCCGACAATGCCGATCAGCGGATGACCGACAAGGGTATCGCGCTTGGATGCGTCGGTACGGCTCGCGCGGAGCGCCATCGGGGCAAGATGGCGGCGCTGGACGCCGCCAAGCGGCTTGCGAAGTCGCTTGCGATCACGCCGAATGAGGCCGCCAAGCACGGGCTGGCGCTCAACCGCGACGGTCATCGTCGGTCTGCCTTTGAATTGCTGGCCTATCCGGAGATCGAGTGGCCTGCGGTCCAGGCGATCTGGCCCGAACTGTCGGCCATTGACCCTGCGATCGCGGTGCATCTCGAGATCGATGCCAAATACGATGTCTATCTGAAGCGCCAGACCGCCGATGTCGACGCCTTCCGGCGCGACGAGGGCCTCGTCCTGACCGATGTCGACTATGCCGATGTGCCGGGTCTCTCGAACGAAGCGCGCGCCAAGCTGCAGAAGGCGCAGCCGCGGACGGTCGGGCAGGCGGGCCGGACCGACGGCATGACGCCGGCGGCGCTGGGTATCCTGGCGGCCTATTTGCGGCGCGAGGCACGACGGAAATCGGCCAAGGCCACCGCCTGACGTTTCACGTGAAACACGAGTGCTGAGCGCCTATCTTTTGTGAAGGCGAATCAACCGACGCGCCGCTCGTCGGTCTCACACCGGCTTTCACTACGTCAGACAAATGGCCTGCACCAAGAATGGCTCCAGTCCCGCAATCCGCCGAACTCAGCGTCTCCGCCAAGGACAAGGCCGCAGCGCTCGGGCTCACGCCTGTTTCACGTGAAACAGAGGCGCGGCTCGATCGCTACATCGCCCTCCTGCTGGAGTGGCAGGCCAAGACCAATCTCGTCGCGCCCTCCACATTGGCGAATCTCTGGACGCGGCATGTCTCCGATTCGCTGCAGCTTCTGATCCTCGCACCTTCAGCAAAATCCTGGGTCGATCTCGGCAGCGGCGGGGGCTTTCCCGGCGTCGTGCTCGCCTGTGCGTTGGCTGAGAAACCCGGCGCACGGATCCATCTGGTTGAGCGAATCGCCAAGAAGGCCGCATTCTTGCGTGAGGCCATACGGGTCACGGCATCACCGGGAACGGTGCATCTGGCTGATATCGGGGATAGTGTGGATAGAATCGCAGGTCCCATCGATTGCGTCACCGCGCGGGCGCTGGCTCCGTTACATCAACTCATCGGCTTTGCGGAGCCGTGGGTCAAAAAGGGCGCGAAGGCGCTGTTTTTGAAGGGTCAAGATGTAGAGGCCGAATTGACCGAGGCCACTAAATATTGGATTATTGAGCCAAAGCTACACTCCAGCCGGACCGGCGGACAGGGCTGGATCGTCGAACTCGGGTCAATCGAGCGGCGCTAGGGGACTCCGCAAGAGCAAATGGTATTTTGGTATGACTGTGATGGACGAGGTTTATCAAGAGGATAAGGCGTCCCAGCCGCCTGGCCATCCGCGCATCCTGTCGCTCGCCAACCAGAAGGGCGGCGTCGGCAAGACCACCACAGCGATCAATCTTGGCACCGCACTCGCTGCGATTGGTGAGCGCGTGCTGATCGTCGATCTCGATCCGCAGGGCAACGCCTCGACCGGCCTCGGCATCGATCGCCGCAACCGCAGCTGCTCGACCTACGACGTCCTGATCGGCGAAGCGCCGCTGCGCGATGCCGTGGTTGCGACCGCGGTGCCGCGGCTGCACATCGCCGCCTCCACCATGGATCTCTCCGGCCTCGAGCTTGAGCTCGGCACCACGCCGGGCCGCGCCTTCCGGCTGCGCGATGCGATCGCCGGGCTGAACAACAACGTCTCGCCCGACTCCGATTACACCTATGTGCTGATCGACTGCCCGCCCTCGCTCAATCTGCTCACCGTCAATGCGATGGCCGCGTCGGACGCGATCCTGGTGCCGCTGCAATGCGAGTTCTTCGCGCTCGAAGGTCTGTCGCAATTGCTGCAGACCGTGGAGCAGGTGCGCTCGACGCTCAATCCGACCCTGTCGATCCACGGCATCGTGCTGACCATGTTCGACTCGCGCAACAACCTCTCCAACCAGGTGGTTGCCGACGTGCGCCAGTTCATGGGCAACAAGGTCTACGACACCATGATCCCGCGCAACGTGCGCATCTCGGAAGCGCCGTCCTACGGCAAGCCCGTGCTGGTCTACGATCTCAAATGCGCCGGCAGCGATGCGTATCTCAAGCTCGCCACCGAAGTGATCCAGCGCGAGCGCGAGCTGCGCGCGCATTGACGATGTGGTGGATGGGCGCCGTGAAGCGAACCCCATCATTGCACACAATGAGAGCGATGGGTTTCGCGGCGCGCGGCCCGTTCGACGATTCTGAAATTCAAGTCTGGAGTACTGCGTGTGAATCCAAGGGAGCTCGCAACAATGGCCGATGAAGCGCGTTCGCGACTGGGGCGCGGGCTGGCAAGCCTGATCGGAGATGTCGGCGGCGAGGCGGCCGCGCATGTCGAGCGGCCGCGCACGCAGCGCAAGGTGCCGATCGAATTCCTCAAGGCCAACCCGCGCAATCCGCGGCGCAGCTTCGCCGATGCCGAGCTCGGTGAGCTCGCCGATTCGATCAAGGCGCGCGGTGTGATCCAGCCGATCGTGGTGCGCGCGATCAAGGGCGTGCAGGATCGCTACGAGATCATCGCCGGCGAGCGCCGCTGGCGCGCCTCGCAACTCGCCGGCCTGCATGAAGTGCCGATCGTGCCGGTCGAGGTCAGCGATTCCGACGCGCTCGAGATCATGATCATCGAGAACGTCCAGCGCGAAGACCTCAACGCAATGGAAGAGGCGCTGGGCTATCACGCGCTCGCCGACGAGTTCAAACGCGGCCAGGAAGACATCGCCAAGATCGTCGGCAAGAGCCGCAGCCATGTCGCCAACATGATGCGGCTGACCAAGCTGCCTGCCGAAGTGCAGGCGCTGATCTCGAAGGGCGATCTGTCCGCCGGCCACGCCCGCGCGCTGATCGGCGTGCCCGATCCGCTCACCGCGGCGAAGCGCATCGTCGCCGAGGGCCTCAACGTCCGCCAGGCCGAGGCGCTGGCGCATGAGGAGGGCGTGCCGGAGCGCAAGCCGCAGAAGGCGCGCAGTGGCAGTGCGGCCAAGGTCGACAAGGACGCCGACACGCTAGCGCTGGAGAAGCGCGTCAGCGATGCGCTCGGCCTTGCCGTCACCGTGAGCCATCGCGATCCCGGCGGTACAGTCCAGATCAGCTACCGCAACCTCGAGCAGCTCGACGAGGTGGTGCGGCGGCTGGAAGGCGGTTAGCCCGGCGACTTCCGTCTCCGTCATTGCGAGGAGCGACAGCGACGAAGCAATCCATCGTTCCGCGCGTGCGGAGCAATGGATTGCTTCGCTTCGCTCGCAATGACGGTTGTTTCAACGTCTCGGTTACCCCCGCCGCTTCGCATTCGCCGCGATCGAGAGCAGCGCGCGCTGTGCGATGACGGCGGCGAGCGCAGCCTGCTTGCGCATGTCGAGCGCCGCGGTCGCGAGCTGATCGATCACGTTCACCAGCCGCGGCGGTGTGAAATTGCGCAGCGCGATCTCGACTGCCGGTTTGCGCGAGAAGTGCAGCCGCGGAAATCCGCCCTCGAGCACGGTTGACGCCGGCGTGCCGTCCGCGATCGCGAGCGCTGATTTATGCAGCCACGCCGCCTGGCGCTGCGCGGCCGAGATGATCACGCCGGGATAGGTGCCGGCGACCATTGCCTTGGTGAACTCGCTTTCCACCAGCGCGGCATTGCCGGCGAAGGCGCCGTCGACGATCGGATCGAGTTTCAGCTCCGAAGCGTCGGAGACCACGGTCATCACGTCGTCGAGCGTGATCTCTTCCTTGCCATGCGCGAACAGCGTGAGCTTGCGCAGCTCGTTGCGCGAGGCCATGCGGTCGCCGCCGAGCAGCGACATCAGCACCGCGCGCGCGTCCTGCGCAAGCCGCAGATTGGACACGCGCAGCTCGTCCTCGATCAGCTTCGTCAGATCGCGTTCGGTGTCGGGATAACAGCCGATCGCGACCGCAGTCTTGGCGCGCTCGCAGATCTTGCGCAGCGGCGATTCCGGCCTGAGCTCGCCGGCCTCGATCACGATGCGGCAATCCTTGAGTGCGGTGGTCTCGGTCAGGGTCTCGACGCCGCTTGCGAAATTGCGCGAGCCGGCGCGGACGCGGATGGCGCGGCGGCCGCCGAACAGCGGCACCGTCATGGCCTCGTCGACCAGCCGCGACGGTTCGGCGGCGAGCTCGTCGCCATCGAGCCGCACCAGCGAGAATGGATCATTGGGATCGTCGACCGCGGACGCCATCAGCGCGTCGGCGCGCTCGCGCACCAAGCCGAGGTCCGGGCCGTAAAGCAGGATGATCGGGCGACCGGCGTCAGGCCGGGCGAGGAAGCTGTCGATCTCTTTTCCGCGAAGCGCGACCAATGCGGCGATCAGGTCCCGGCTGAGAAGAACGATGCGAGGCGGGTCTGGATGTTGTCGGCGATCTCCTGCGCGGCGCGGTCCTCGGCGTCGCGGAGGGCGCGGGTACGGGCGAAGCGCTGATAGGAGCCCGGCATGTCGTAGGACACGCGCGAGAACGTGGTGCCGGTCATCACCGACTTGTTCGAGGCGATCTCGATCAGGTTGAACTGGGCATCGATGCCGTAGTTCTCGCTGGTCGGCAGCGCGGTGGTCGGATCGATCATCAGCGAGGAGCGGCTGGTATAGAAGCGCAGCACCAGCCGGTGCGTCGGCGGTGCGCCGGTGGCGGTGCCATAGAGCTTGAAGGCGAGGGCGTTGCGGACCTCGACGCCGACCCGGGCCTCGCGGGACGCGTTCGCCTTGTCGACCGGCGGAACCTCGACGCCCATCAGCTTCTCGCGCAAGGCGGACGACTGACCGTCGAGGGTGCGCTCGGCATACATCGGCTGGAAGCAACCAGCCGTCAGCGCGGCCAAGGCTGCCACGGCCACGAGCCGGGCGGCGATCCTGATCCTAGCCGACAACATTGACGATCCTCATGGGCACCACGATCACCTTGCGGACGGGTTTGCCGCCCAGTGCGGCTTTTACCGCATCGAGCGCCAAAACGGCAGCCTCTATATCCGCATTTTGCGCCGCCCGTGGCACAGTAACATCACCTCGCTTTTTACCGTTGACCTGGACGACGAGGGTTACGCTGTCTTCGACCAGCAAATCGCGTTCGATTTGCGGCCAATCGGCCTCGGAAACCAGCCCGGACTGGCCCAGAACCACCCAGCACTCCTCGGCCAAATGCGGCATCATCGGCGAGAACAGCTGCACCAGGATGGTCGCAGCCTCTTTCACCGCCCAGGCCACATCCGGCGCCGGCTTGTCGCCTTTCGCCAGCACCTCGGCCAGCGCATTGGCGAATTCGCGGATATGGGCGAGACACACGTTGAAATGCAGCCGCTCGATCCCGGACGACACCTTGTCGAGGGCGCTATGGGCCGCCTTGCGCAGCGCCTGCGCCTCGGGGCTGAACGCAGCCGGCCGGGCCGCCGGTGCCGCCTTGGCGATCTCGGCCGATTCGTTCACCAGTCGCCACAGCCGCTGCACGAAGCGGGCGGCGCCCTGCACCCGCTCGTCGCTCCAGATCACGTCGCGATCCGGCGGCGAGTCCGACAGCATGAACCAGCGCGCGACGTCGGCGCCGTAGCTCGCGATGATGTCGTCGGGGTCGACGGTGTTCTTCTTCGACTTCGACATCTTCTCGATCGGGCCGATCGTGATCTCCTCGCCGGTCGCGGTCAACACCGCGCGGCGGCCGTTGCCACCGGTCTCGATCGTTACCTCGGCCGGCGTGACATAGGAGCCGTCCGCCTTCCGATAGGTCTCATAGACGACCATGCCCTGGGTGTACTGGCCAGCAAACGGTTCATCGAAGGCGATGTGGCCGGTCGCTTTCATCGCCCGGGTAAAGAAGCGCGCATACAGCAGATGCAGGATCGCGTGCTCGACGCCGCCGATGTACCAATCGACCGGCATCAGCCGATCCACCACCGCACGCGTGGTCGGCGCGTTCTCATTCCAGGGATCGGTGAAGCGCGCGAAGTACCAGGACGAGTCCACGAAGGTGTCCATCGTGTCGGTCTCGCGCACGGCCTTGCCACCGCACTTCGGGCAAGTGACGTGCTTCCAGGTCGGGTGATGGTCGAGCGCGTTGCCCGGTCTGTCGAAGCTGACATCCTCCGGCAGCGTCACCGGCAACTGGTCGTCGGGCACCGGCACCACGTCGCATGTCGGACAATGGATGACGGGAATCGGGCAGCCCCAATAGCGCTGGCGCGAAATGCCCCAGTCGCGCAGGCGGAAATTCACCTGCCGCTCGCCGACCGGCGCATTGCCGCGCAGCTCGCTCTCCAGTCGCTTGGCAACCTCTTCCTTCGCCTGCTCGATGGTCATGCCGTCGAGGAAGCGGGAATTGATCATGCGGCCGTCACCGTCATAGGCGGTGTCGGTGATGAAAAACGTCTTCGGGTCCTGGCCCTCGGGGCAGACCACCGGCACGTTGCCGAGGCCGTATTTGTTGACGAAGTCCAGGTCGCGCTGGTCGTGCGCCGGGCAGCCGAAGATGGCGCCGGTGCCGTATTCCATCAGCACGAAGTTCGCGACATAGACCGGCAGCTTCCAGCTCGGATCGAACGGATGCACTGCCTTGATACCGGTGTCGAAGCCCTGCTTCTCGGCGGTGTCGATGATCGACTGCGCGGTGCCGATCTTCTTGATGTCGGCGATGAACTCCGCGAGCTTCGGATTCTTTGCCGCGGCCGCCTGCGCCAGCGGATGATCCGCCGAGATCGCCATGAATTTTGCGCCGAACAGCGTGTCCGGCCGCGTGGTGAAGATCTTCAACTCGCTCTCGCCGGCCGGCGTGGTCGCCGGATCCAGCGCGAAGCGGATCAACAGGCCCTCGGAGCGGCCGATCCAGTTGCGCTGCATCAGCCGCACCTTGTCGGGCCAGCGGTCGAGACCGTCCAGCGCTTCCAAGAGCTCCTGCGCGTACTTCGTGATCTTGAAGACCCACTGGCTCATCTCACGCTGCTCGACGACGGCGCCGGAACGCCAGCCACGGCCGTCGATCACCTGCTCGTTGGCGAGCACGGTCATGTCGACCGGGTCCCAGTTCAGCTTGCGCTTCTCGCGCTCGGCGAGGCCGGCGCGCAGCATGTCCAGAAACATCTTCTGCTGATGCTTGTAGTAGCTGGGGTCGCAGGTCGCGAACTCCCGGCTCCAGTCGAGCGACAGCCCGATCGACTTGAGCTGCTTCTTCATCGCGGCGATGTTGTCGTAGGTCCAGGCTTTCGGCGCCACCTTGCGCTCGATCGCGGCGTTCTCCGCCGGCAGGCCGAACGCGTCCCAACCCATCGGGTGCAGCACGTTGAAGCCCTTGGCGCGCATGAAGCGGGCCAGCACGTCGCCAAGCGTGTAGTTGCGGACATGGCCGATATGGATGCGTCCCGACGGATACGGGAACATCTCGAGCACGTAGTATTTCTGCCGCGGATCGTCGTTCTTGGAGGCGAAGATCGCCTTTTCGTCCCAGGTGGCTTGCCAGCGGGGTTCGGATTCACGGGCGTTGTAGCGTTCGGCGGTCATGAAATCGTAGGGATTCTGGGTGGCTTTGGGTGATTTTCGGGTCCCATCCGGGGACGGCGGACTAGGCCACAAAAGCGCCTGCGGGGTCAACGGCTTGGGGCCCGCCAAATGCTCATGGCCCGCCATCCGTGGTGGTGAGGTCCGTCCGAGAAGGTCGCCGCACGGGAGCTCGTCAGGAACCCGTCCGGTGTCATCACCCGGCTTGACCGGTGACCCGGCACGCCGCGGCCCATCGGGTCAATAATGGCGGCCTCTGGAATACTGGATCGCCCGGTCCCGTCTCCGCCAAGGCTTCGACAGGCCACGAATCCGGGCCCGCCGAAGCTTTAGCGAAGGCGGCAAGCCGGACGATGACAGCGTGATATGGGGCGCGATTTCACCTGGCGCCCGCCCATGACGTCCGAGTAAGGCCCTGCATATCTCAGGGTTTCGGTTGCATCCCCTGCAAGAAGCGAAGCGGGTTGAGCGGGCCAAGGGGGATCAGTTCGAAGCTCATCATATGTGCTTTACCCAACGGCAGCTTCTCGAGCATTTCGTGGGCGGCAGCTGGCTCGGTGACGTTGATGATGAACGCAACGCCCCGCTTTCCTCCCGGCAGCGAGTACCATTGCTCGATCTTGCCATCGAGGTAGAGGTCGACAGTTTCGCGAACTTCCTCCGGCAGGACAGCGAACACCTGCGATTGTTCAAAGCCGGGATTGATGGTCCCAATGGCGAGAATTTTGGTTGTCGGCGTTGTCTTCATAGCGGCTCCTTGTGCGTTTGCGGAATTGAAGCCGACAAGGCAGCCCACAAGTGCCAATGCGGCGGCAGATACGAATTTCATGTTATCTCCCCTCTGTTGTGTCACTCAGGCGATCGGTGAACCCGTTGGGAGAGCATAGGCGAACGAGTGCCGGCTCAATCGATTTGCCGTGAGCACAACAGACAGGCGCGTCGAACTCCAGCTCAACGCGTAGCCGCTGGCGGCTCATCGGAATGCGGCGCGAACCTCATCGATGGCCAGCGTTGGGTTCTGCAAATGGGGGAAATGGCCCATGCCGGGAAGAAGGGTCAGCTCAGCATGCAGCCTTGCGGCGAACTCCACTCCCATCGCCTTGTTGATGTAGAGATCTTCCTCGCCCCAAACCACCTTCATGGGTGTCTTGAGCCGCGCCAGTTGCAATTCGAAGTGATCCTGGTCTCGCGTAAAGTGCGAGTAATAGTGGGAGAACGCGTCCGCGGTAGTCATCGCTCCATAGGTCCATGCCCGGGACATGTCATCCTTGAATTCACGCGCGACTTCAAAATGCCCTTCCTTGGGCAAACCTCGCGTGAAGGTGTTCTCCAGGATCTCGTCGCGATTGCTGTTCAGGGCGGCGCGGACCTGGTCCATCGCAGGCCCCGCCTTCAGGGCTTGCAGGCTCGCATACATGAACTGGGGCCTGTTGAACGGGGCGAAATCGCCCACGATGATCGTCCTTGCGATATCGGGTTTTTCAACGGCCAGCAGAAGCGTCGGCAACGCTCCGATATCGGTTGCGTAGATCGTGAGCTTCGATGTGTCGATGCCCGCCTTCCCGATGTATCGATCCAGAATGCGCGCATAGTCCTTTGGCGCGTAGGAAAACCTGTCGGCCGTTGGCCTCGATGACAGGCCGTAACCTGGCCAGTCGAAAGCGTGGACCTCGTAGTCATCAGCCAGCGCCTCGGCGATACCCTTCCAGGCATACAGCGTTTCCGGAAACCCATGCAGGAAGAGAACGGTCCCCTTCGGGTTCGCGTTGCGCAGAACCATGCGCCTGAGCGTGATATCCCCGTCGATCTCGAAGAAGTCGATCGCGTCGTCGTTCACTGGCTGTGACATGATGCACATATCCTTCGCTGCCTGGCGGTGATGGATAAGCCCTTCCGAAATTGATCGTTATCTGGCAATATCGAGATACATTCTTCCAAAAAATGGAAGTAACAAATGGATCGCTTCGAAGGAATGTCGATCGTATTGGCAGTGGCCGAAGCCGGAAGCCTGACTGCTGCGGCCCGTCGCCAGAAGATGCCGCTGGCGACCGTGAGCCGCAAGGTATCGGAGCTGGAAGCGCATCTTCGCACAAAGCTGTTCAATCGGTCGACGCGCGCATTCGTCCCGACAGATGCAGGGCTCTCCTACATTGCCGCAGCAAAGCGAATCCTTGCCGATGTCGCGGAAGCGGAGCGCGCTGTTTCCGGCGAGTACAAAACACCGCGAGGAGAGCTGAGCGTTTCGACGCTCGTCGCGCTCGGGCGCTCATGTCTGCAGCCGATTCTGTCAGAGTTCCTGAGGACGTTCCCCGAAGTGGACGTTCATCTCAATCTGCAAGACCGGACGGTCAATCTCTTGGAAGAGCACATTGACGTTGCGCTTCGCGTTGGCGAGCTGGCCGACAGCAGCCTGATCGCGGTCCGCGTGGGGGAAATCCACCGCGTGATTTGTGCCAGCGCCGAATATTTGGAATCTCGCGGGCGCCCAAATCGCCTGGCGACCTCCAGGCGCACGACTGCATCAGCTATCCGCCGATGCAGTCGCCATCCATATGGAGATTCAAACGAGACCGGACCGACTATGTGGTTGCCGTTCGGTCGCGCTTCGTTGCGAGCAATCTCGAGTCGGCGTGCGATGCTGCGCGCGGAGGCCTCGGAATCACCGAGGCGTTCTCTTATCTCCTCGCCGACTCGATAAGTTCGAGGCAGCTGATTCCGCTTCTGCAGGATTTCCAGCCACCGCCGCAACCCGTCAACTTCGTGTACTCGCCAAATCGCTTCATGCCGGCCAAATTGAGCGCGTTTCTCGACTTCGCGGTGCCACGTCTCAGGGAGCGCCTCGCCGCACCAAATGGCATGACGCCGAAAAGCGGCCCCCGTAACCGCGCTTCTCGTGGATAGAATTGCTCACGTCCACTTCGGGTCGAAAGCCGTCGTGCCAAGCAACGATCGCTTTCTGCACGCCAATAGCTCAGCTCGCCAGCGCCATCCCGGCTTCATCCAGCGTCTGCAGGAACCCATGCTCGATCACGGCATTCCGGCCGCGCCGTTTGGCGGCGTAAAGGGCGGCATCCGCGGCTTCGATCAGATCGCCGGGGCGCTGGGTCTCGTTCGGTTTTGTCGTGGCGACGCCGACGCTGACGGTGACGACGCAATGGCTCGAGGGGGCGTGCGGCACGGCGAGGCCGAGGATTGCGGTGCGCACGGTTTCGCCGATCGCGAGTGCGTGCGCGGCGTCGGTGTTCGGCAGCAACAAACAGAATTCCTCGCCGCCATAGCGGCCGGCGAAGCCCATCGTGTCGGCGGCGATTCCGGCCAGCGTTTCGCCAATTCGCGTGAGGCAGACGTCGCCCTCGGGATGGCCGTAGGTGTCGTTGTAGAGCTTGAAGTGATCGACATCGATCATCATCAGCGACAGCTCGCACTCATATTGCTGCGCTCGCATCCACTCGAAATCGAGCCGGCTCTGGAAGCCGCGGCGGTTGGCAAGGCCCGACAGCGCGTCGATCGAGGCCATCACGGTGAGACGGTCGTTGGAGGCGACGAGCTCGCGTTCGCGCTGGCTGAGCTGCGCCGCCATCGCGTTGAAGGCGCGCGCCAGCGGCACGAACTCCGACGGCAGCTTGTGCTTGGCGACGCGCGCCGACCAGTCGCCCTCGCCGAAGCGTCGCGCCATGCTGGTCATTAGCTCGATCGGATGGATCACGAGCCGCTCCGCGCCGACCAGGGCGCCGAGCAGCACAAACAGGCAAACGAAGCCGAGCTGCAGATAGGCGGTGCGAATCTCGCGGCTGATCGCCGCCGTCACCTTGGCCTCATCCATGCTCACGATCAGGCGGGATTGCGTTCCGGCGATGCGGGCGAAGCTCAGCGTGCGCTGCGCGCCGTCGGCCGCCGTGAACGACACCGAGCCGGACGGTTCGTCGTAGCTCAGCGCCTTCTCCGCAATCGCCGACATCAAGGGGATGGTGTCGAGCGAGCGGCCGATCAGGCTCGCATGATCCGCGGGGGCTGCGACCACGACGCCGGTCGAGTCGACCAGAACGGCCGACATGCCGGGCTGGCCGCCGAGATTGGCCATGATCTGCGACAGCCAGTCGATGTTGATGCCGGCGACGACGATGGAGTCGAGCTCCGGATTGATCGCGGCCACCGGGTAGGCGGCCATCATCATCGGGCGGCCATTGGTCCTGCCGCGCAGATAGTCACTGAACACGAAGCCGCGGTTGTCCTGCGCCTTCTTGAAATATTCGCGGTCGCCGAGATTGAGCCCGACCTGGCTGTTGAGCGTCGAACACTGCACCAGCCCGTCCCTGGAGACGAACATGATGCTGCGGATCCACGGCAGCACCGTCGGCAGGCTGGCGCGCAGCACCTCGCAGCTCTGCCCGATGCCGCCGGAGGCGCGGATATAGGCGGCCGATTTCAGCATGGTCTCGACCGAGGAGACCACCTCGCGCTGGGTTTCGGCGGCGTGCGCGGTGAGGTTGGCATAACCTGCCGCGGCCTGCGCGATCTGCGTTGAGCGGAAATTTTCCAGCGTGCGGACGCGATCGAGCATCAAGGGCGCGACCAGCATCACCGCAAGCAAAGCGAGCCGGGCACGAATGCCCAGAACCTTCTTGAGTCTGACCCGGTTGCGGTTGAAAGTGACGCCCGACATTCTGGTCCCTTGCCCGGGCGCAAGGTAGAGTGAAGGGCTTCAAAAAGCCTTTCCCGAATTTGGTAAAATTCGAGCCAACCCCCCCGCGCCTGTCAGAGAACGGCACAAGCATGATACAAACCCCGACCGCGCCGTTATCGGCTGATTCACCACACGGCCTCGCCGCCGTGGAGCAGGAGATCGCGCACGCCTGCAAGGAAGCGCGGCGCGACCGCGCCTCAGTGACCTTGATCGCGGTCTCGAAGACATTCGCGGCCGACGCAATTTTGCCGATTATCGGCGCCAGACAGCGCGTATTTGGCGAAAACCGCGTGCAGGAGGCCAAGGGCAAGTGGCCGGAATTGATCCAGGCTCATCCGGGACTGCAGCTGCATCTGATCGGGCCGTTGCAATCGAACAAAGCCAAGGAAGCGGTCGCGCTGTTCGATGCGATCCATTCGGTCGACCGCGTCAGCATTTGCGAAGCGTTAGCCAAGGAAATCAAAAATCAGGGGAAGCATCCGGAGCTGTTCGTCCAGATCAACACCGGCGAGGAGCCGCAGAAGGCCGGCGTCGCGCCGCAGGACGCGGATGCCTTCATCGCGGCATGCCGCGACAAATATGGCCTGCAGATTTCAGGGCTGATGTGCATCCCACCGGTCGACCAGGCCCCGGCGCCGCATTTCGCGCTGTGCGCCAAGATCGCCGCGCGCAATGGGCTGAAGAATCTGTCGATGGGCATGAGCGCGGATTTCGCGGTGGCGATCCAGATGGGCGCCACCCACGTGCGGGTGGGCTCGGCGATTTTTGGGACGCGGACGGTGGCGCATCCCTAACTGTCGTCCTGGCGAAGGCCAGGACCCATACGCCGCGGCCATCGCAAAGGGCACGCGGTTCGATCCGCGCACAACAACTGACTTCGGTGGTTATGGGTCCCTGCTTTCGCGGGGACGACAGCTGTGTGTGTGCCGTGAGCGCGCCGGCTAAGCAAACTTCACCGACACGTTTCCGATCGCGCCGAAGTCCGCCGCGAACACATCGCCGGCCTGAATCGGCAGCGGCGGATGGCAGGTGCCGGTGGTGACGACTTCCCCTGCCCGCAAGGTCAGCCCGAGCGCACGCAGCTCGTTGGCGCACCAGGCGAGTGCCACACGGGGATCGCCGAGCACGTTCTTGCCGTGGCCGGTGTAGCGCTCGCCGCGCAGCGTGATGGTCGGGCGTTGCTCGACCAGATCGATCGCGCGCCAGTCGGCCGACGTTGCAGGTCCGAGCACGAACAGATGTGCGCAGGCATTGTCGGCGATCAGCTGCGCCTCGCCGGCCGATGCGAAATCGGCGAAGCGCGAATCCGGAATCTCGATCGCGGGATGCAGCGTGCCGACTGCGTCAAGGACCTCCTGCGCACTGTAGGGCGTGGTGCGCGGCGCGAGATCGCGCGCCATGCGGAAGGCGTATTCCGGCTCGCCGACGCGCATCGCGTTGGCCTTCATCGATGCGGTGCCGCCATCAGCGATCAATGTTTCGGCGAGGATGCGCCCGGCCAGCGGCCCTGCGACATTGATATGCTTCTGGCCGGCCTCGCTGGTCGCCGCGATCTTCCAGCCGAACAGTTTTTCGCGCGATGTCTTTTCCAGCTGAGCCTGCACCGCGTAACCCTCGGCGCGGTCGCGCGGCCGCATGGCGCTGTCGAGCGCGGCGAGTTTTGTTCCGGCGTGCCAGTGATCGTGCAGGACCTTGGCGGCGGCGGCGATCTGGTTGTTGTCGAGCATGCGTTTTCGTCCCTGCGGGAATTTTCTGTGTTGCGCGCGATCTCAGCACAAGCGCGTCGCGTTTGTCGCGCGGGAAAACCGATGCTCAGCTATCTACCCGATGATGATCCTGGTCTGCGGCGACATCCGTCGCAACAGTCGCAGCATCGACGCCTTGGTCATCGAGACGCAGCCCGCGGTCGGCGCGAAGTTCGGCCGCGCCAGATGCAGGAACACGGCGCTGCCGCGGCCCGCGACGCGCGGTGCGGCGTTGTGGTCGATCTCGACGATGAAGTCGTAGAGGTGATCCTCGCGCGTCAGGCGGTCGCCGCCTTGCGCCCGGTCGAGCCGGATCGGCTGGTTGTAATGGCGGTCGGCGGGATCCTCGCACCAGGCATCCTCGCGGCGGATCGGCCGCGCCGGCAGGAAGG
>NZ_JACMYP010000052.1 GCF_020889705.1 Bradyrhizobium altum
CTCTGGTCGGCGGCGGCCAGCAGCCGGCGGCTGATCTCGATCCGCGCAGCATCGGCCTCGGCGGCGCCGATGATGCCGGCGGCCATGTCGCGGTCGATTTCGGCGAGTTGATCGCGGTAGACCACGACCTCGCTGCCGCCGCTATCCACCCGTCCGCGGCGGCTGAGCGGCCACAGCACGGCAAAGATCGCCGCGACCGTCATCAGCGCGAACACAAACCACAGCGTCATCAAGCGGTTCCCGGATGGAACGGCGGCTTCCGGCAAGCCGCCTTAGAATCGCTTTACACTACCGGCGGCGAGCGCGGCAATTGACAATTGCTGGATCGACCGAAGGTCGAAATCCGGCGGTTTCCGGTGCCGTTCCGGCGGGATTGCAACGACGCTTCCGGGCGAAGGCGCGCGCGACCAAAATATCGAAAACAACCCCATGCAAAGTAGCAGGCTTCCGCCGGCGCTCGATTGACGACTTGACACGTCGGGCAAATCAGCACCACACTTCCATTATTCCGAAATTGCGCAAGCGCTTGTCGTCCTGCCTTGGCGGCCTCGTTGGTTTGCCGTCGAGGCGGCCTCGTCGGTTTGCCGTCGAGAATGCCTGCGAATGGCGCGGTCTCGCTACCCCGCCCTGGACGACTTGCGTTCGCCGGTCACGGCGTTCTCCGCCGCCCGGTTCATCAGGGAGGCGTAGTCGTGGCCGAACAGCACCTCGCAGAAGCGGATCGCGGCCTTGACCTGCTGCTGGCGGAACGCCCGGACCCGCGCATCGCCGCCGCGCAGCGACTGCACCAGTCCCTCGGTCGACTGCTCGACATAATGTTGCAGGTCCGAGAAGGTCCGCAGCGTCACCTCGTTGATGGCGAGCTCGCTGGCATAGGTGCGGCACACTGCGACGAAATCGATCAGGGCGGCGGCGTCCTCGACCTCGGACGCATCGATCTTGGCGCCGGCCGCAATGTCCTTGTCGGCGCGCTGGCGGAGGATGCGACGGACCCGGCCGGGCACGCTGTCGATCTCCGATTGCAGGGCGTTGGAGGTATCGGCGCGGACCGATGTGAGCTGGCGGCCCCAGGTGGAATCGTTGCGCAGGTCGAGCTCGGTGCGCAGGCCGCGGACGCCGTCATGCAGGGTCTTGAGCTGCTCGCCGACATAGTCGAAATGTCCGCGCCTGATGTCGGTGCGCAGACAGGCCGCGACGAATGACAAATCATGCAGCGCGATGGTGACGGCGATTCCGTACGGCGTTGCCGCGACCCGCAGCTCGTCGTCGGAGGCCGCCATCTTGATGGCGAGGCGGATGATCTGCCATGGCGCGGCGAGCCGCTGCGCAATCAATGACAGCGCGAACGGCAGCAGTTGCGGCGTCTGCAGCGACGGCAGCTTGAGCGCCTCCATCGCCGAGGCGATCTGGGAATCGGAAAACACCCTGATCTGGCTCGGCAGCCGGCTGCCCAGGGTTTCCAGGGCCTCGCGGGCCTGCAGGACGAGGCCGATCGGCAGCAGGTCCTCGACAACGCTCGGCGGGCCGACGCGCGACAGCGCGCGCTGACGGTCGTCCTGCGCCGGCCCCGCGATCTTGAGGATGGCTTCCGCAGCCGCCAGCTGGAACCTGCGCGCCGCGATCTCCATCGGACCGCTCTCCGAGGCAGCCGCCAGTGCCTTCTCGAATTCGCGGGCGGCCTCGGGCGCGCCCTCCCGGGCGAGCCACTGCCAGATCGGCAGCAGCGAGGCGCGGCGGAGCTGGCCGGCCCGGGTCGGGAAATTGGTCTCGGCAAGGAACGGCTCGAGCGGCCGGAACAGGAGCCGCGCCGGATCGTCGCTGCGCGGCTGAATCTGCTCGTCCTGCTCGACCCCGCGCACGATCTTGCGCAGCTGCTCCAGGACCAGATTGGCGATCGCGACATCATCGCCGCGTTCGACGGCGCGCTCCAGCTCCCGCATCAGCAGCGCCTGCGATTGCGGCGGAAGCTGCGCGAGATAATCCCTCAGCCGCTCGGTCGATTTCTGGCTCATGCCCGGTCGTGAAAGCTAGTGCCCGGCAAACGCCGCAGCCCGTCCGCCCGCGATGATAGAGGTGGGCGCGTTAAGAAGCCGTTTAGGAATAATGACCGCAGCGCCGCCCAAAAGGCTGCGCCGGGTCCGCAGCACAAATCGCATATGATGTCTGCGAAGATTGTCCGCGAGCTCCTCTCGCCCCGCAGGCGGTGCTGTCCTAGTTCGGACACTCGCTCCGGGGACTAGGACACTTGTCAAACACCAGGAAAAAAGTGGCAATTATTTGCGTTCGATTCACACAGGTGATTTCTCGAACCGCTCGCTGATTCGATCCTCTCGGGACTGGGCAGGGCGTTTCATTAAGATCAAATTACAGCCCAGAAGGGGCCGTCAATTATCGGCAAGCGGCGGTTCGGCGTGAGAATGGGAATAAGGAACGGCTCCAGCATTACCTCCAAGGGTGCTGGGGCCGTTTCTCTGCGCGCCACAGGAACGAGGCGTATGGCTGGCGGTTGTTTTATGTCCGGCATCCCTGTCGGGTGCGTCGGAGGACGTATGTCACCTCGGTCCCGGCTTGCGCCCCCTCGCTGGGGCCGCTTCTTTTTCACGGTTAGGAACAGCCCCCGGTGACGTTCCGTTGTCGCATGGTCCCGGTGCTCAAAACGGACAGCACTTGGACATGGCCTCAGCGTTCCCCCGGCGCTGGGGCCGTTTCTTTGGGGTGAAGAAGAAAGGTTCGGCTTTGATTGGGCCTCGTAGTTCAATCTGACTTGCAATAAGCGGCATCACGGCTTTCCACCATCAATTACAGTGAAACTGCGCGTCACGCGCACGGCCGGTTCGGCTCCAGCGGCAGCCATCCCGCAAGTCACCGATAGTCCAAACCCGCTCAGCAATACCAGGCGCGACAGCCGACGTAGTCCGCAGCGCCTCATGCACGCGGCAGAGATTGCAATGAGCCACCTACAGGCTCACAGCAGCGGCGCGGTGATCCAGCTTCTTGAAACGCCGTTGGTGAGGCCCGCAATGCGCTTCTGCGTCGCGTCCACTATCAGCGCGATCCCGCCCGCTCCGCTCGGGCAACTCTATTATGTTGTTTGTGTACGATGCGATTGATGGTGACGTCGACAAAGAGCTTTCAGGTCGTGGATGATCGAAGTCCCCCAGCGCGCAGCCATTCGGTCATGCTAGCGCCGGCCTCAGCTTGCCGGGCTAGCTTCAGGAGCGCTTCTCTCTCGATACCCGGGGCGAGCGCTGCGGCCTGTTCGCGCAGCTCTCTAGCTCTCTCAACAAGGCGCTCTTCAAGCGAATTGGTGTGTCTGACCCGACGTCGAATTTGGCCCATGTGACCTTTTCCTCGCTCAGCTCCTTACGGGAACGGGGCTGTAAATCCACATGGGAACGCAAAGTTCCTATCGGGCTTCCTTCATGGTCCGCTCGACTTCATCGGCTAGCGTCCGGTGATGTGCGGCCAACTTAGCGAACAGTTCTTTCTTGGCCTTATTGGTCGCCAGCTTGCTGATTAGCTCGCACTCTTCCGCCTCGACACGAAGCTTCTCCAAGTGCGCCTGCATGTCCTTCATGGGTAGTCTCCCGAGATCGGGGGATAATTGCACGGGGAACAAGCCGCGCAATAGACTTCTGGAACTCCGTTCACCGACGGAGAACCCCCGGATTGGATCTAAATCCTTTGATCTAGATCATGGGCAAGAACAGATGGCGTCCCACACGGGAGCCCACATACGGACCACCTGCAAGCGGGAGCGGGAGCGCACCGCCTTCGTGACCGCCATTCAACCTAATCCCATCCCGCCCTACACCGCCGGCAGCGTGAGCTCGGCTCGCAGACCGCCGATCGACGCGTCATTCAGGGCGAGCTTGCCGCCATAAAGGCCGGCGAGATCGGTCACGATCGACAGGCCGAGCCCCGAGCCGGGCTTCGATTCGTCGAGCCGCTGGCCGCGCCGCGACACCTGGGCGCGCTCGGCCTCCGACAGGCCGCGCCCGTCGTCGTCGACCACAATGCGCAGCCTGGGACCCGCGCCCGACGCCTCCGGCGGGACCACGCCGACCTCGATGAACACCTGAGAAGTCGCCCATTTGCAGGCGTTGTCGACGAGATTGCCGACCATCTCCTCGAGGTCCTGCCGCTCGCCGCGAAACCGCGCCGCCGGGTCGGCCTTCGCCTCGATCGCGAGGTCGCGATCGCGATGGATCTTCTCCATGGTCCGGCGCAGCGCCTCGATGACGGGGGCGACGTCGGTGATGGTGCTGACGATGGTGGCCCGGGCGGCGATCCGCGCACGCTCGAGGTGATGCGCGACCTGGTCGCGCATCAGATCGGCCTGCTCCAGCACCTTGCTGGCAAAGGGATCGCCGGCATGTGAGCCGGCTTCGTTCACGATCACCGACAGCGGCGTCTTGATCGCATGGGCGAGGTTGCCGACATGGGTGCGCGAGCGCTCGACGATCTCCCGGTTGGCATCGATCAGCGCGTTGGTCTCGCGCGCGAGCGGCGCGATCTCGACCGGAAACCGGCCCTCCAGCCGCTCGGCGCGGCCGGAGCGGATATCGGCAATCGAATCCGAAATGCGCTTGAGCGGCGCGAGGCCGTAGCGCACCTGGAAGATCGTGGTCAGCAACAGCACGATGCCGAGGGCTGCGAAGGTGCCGCCGAGATAATAGTCGAAGCTGCGCGTCTCATCGAAGATCTCGGTCGCGTCGCCGGCGACGCTGACCAGGAACTTGCCGTCGGCGCCGAGGTCGACCGGGCGCTCGACCACGCGCAGGCTCTGGCCTTCGGGTCCATCGACATAGCCGAGGCGGACGCCGGCGGCAGTCAGCTCGGCGCCGTGCTCCTCGAGCTTCGGCAGCTTCTTGTCCCACAGCGAGCGCGAGGCGCGGGTCTCGCCCTTTTCGGTGTCCGTGCGGGTGATCTGCCAGTACCAGCCCGACAGCGGCAGGTCGAACAGCGGCTCGCCGAGCGACTGGAACTGGCGGTCCGCCGGCTCGTCCGGCGTCGCCACCTCGGCGATCAGAGTGCGCAAATAGAGATTGAGCCGCCGATCGAAGGCGCGCTCGGTGGCGTCGCGATAGACCGACGACAGGATGACGCCGGTGATCGCCAGGATCACCACCACCCAGGCGGTCGCCGAGACGAACAGGCGGGTCGCAAGTGAGCTGCCGCCCATCAGGACACAGGCTCGAACAGCGTGTCAGCGGCAACAGACATCAGGGATTCAAACATTGGCGAATCCAGTCCTCCCGGCGCGGATCATGCCAATGCCCGTGTACGCCGATCAAGCGCTCTAAGAGCATGATCCGATTGAACAGGATATGCTCTCATCCTTTTGTTTGGTCGCGTTTTCTTCACATGAGCGAACCGGTATCCACTTCGCTCGAAAACGCTTTAAGTCGGCGGCGACAGCATGTAGCCGAGGCCGCGAACAGTCTGGATAATATCGACTTCCAGCTTCTTGCGGATGCGGCCGACGAACACCTCGATAGTGTTGGAGTCGCGGTCGAAGTCCTGGTCGTAGAGGTGCTCGACCAGCTCGGTGCGTGAGACCACCCGCCCGGTGTGGTGCATCAGATAATCGAGCAGATTGTACTCGTGCGAGGTCAGCTTGATCGGGTTGCCGTTGACGGTGACCCGCTTGGTGCGGGTATTCAGCACCACCGGCCCGCAGGTCAGCTCGACCTGGGCATGCCCGGTCGCGCGGCGCAGCAGCGCGCGGATCCGCGCCAGCACCTCCTCCAGATGGAAGGGCTTTGCGACATAGTCGTCGGCGCCGGCATCGAACCCCTGAACCTTGTCGCTCCAGCGGTCGCGCGCGGTGAGAATCAGCACCGGCATCACCCGCTTGTTCCGCCGCCAGGCCTCGAGCACCGAGATACCGTCCATCTTCGGCAGGCCGATATCCAGCACGACCGCGTCGTAGGGCTCGCTATCGCCCAGGAAATGCCCCTCCTCGCCGTCGAACGCGCGATCGACCACATAGCCGGCGTCCGTCAGGGCGGTGGTGAGCTGGCGGTTCAGATCCGGGTCATCCTCAACGACGAGCAGACGCACTTTGGCCTCCGAGAGTGAGCATTGCGATATTCCGGCATCAAATGAGGCTCCCGGCCGTGAACGGCCTATGAATGGAGCCGCAGGGCAAACCTTATTTTTTCGTCAGGTGCACCATCCCGGGAACCCGCGCAAGCGCGACAGGTTCCCGCAAAGAGATGCGCGCCAGGTGGGACTGAGTTTCAGCCCAAGGTATTAAAATACCTTATCGTTTGACACAGGACGACGCGTCATGTCGGTCACAGTCGGCGGGCAAGTTAACCTTCGGCGACCATTTCCATGTCGCTGACACGAGTGATGCGCTAATCCAGCCAGGGGTCGTCTGCGGTACAGGACCGGGAATACTTTGTTGGATATTTCAAAGATACGGAGGTTCGGCGTGATTGCGGGCTGGCTTGCGCTTGCCTTTATCGCCTTCGTGACACTGTCGCCGATCCAGGACCGTCCGTCGTTTTTCCCCCCTCAGACCGAGCGCTTCGCCGCATACGCAGTGATGGCGATGGCCTTTGTGTTGGGTTACCCGCGGCGTACCGCGCTGATCGTGCTCTTTGTCGTCTTCAGCTCGTTCACACTCGAAGCGATGCAACTGCTGACACCGGACCGTCACGGCCGCCTGCTTGACGCGATCGTCAAGGTGGCAGGAGGTCTTGCCGGCATCGGCACAGGTCACCTCATCCTGCTGGTGCTGCGCAGCCAGTTCGGCCGGTTGAGTTCGCGCACGGACACAGCTTAGTCTTCCGCCATTTTTGAGCATGATCTCCGCGCAAACGCGTTCCGCGTTTGTCGCGACGGAAAGCCGCGCTTCGCACGTTTCCGGATCATGCCCTATCGCCGGCGCGGATGCGCCTTCTGGTGCCACGCCCAGGCCGAGCGAATGATGTAGCCGAGGTCCGACCGGCTCGCCTTGAAGCCGAGGCCGCTTTGCGACCTGGAGGGATCGGCGACCAGGATCGGCGGATCGCCGGCCCTGCGTTCGCGCACCACGCTCGGCACCGCTTCACCGGTCTCGGCGCGGATCGCGTCGAGCACCTCGCGCACCGAATAGCCGGTGCCGGTGCCCAGGTTGAACACACCGCCGGCGCTCCCCTTCAACAGCAGCTCGAGCGCCGCGATATGGGCGGCGGCGAGATCGTCGACATGGATGTAGTCGCGCACCGCAGTGCCGTCAGGCGTCTCATAATCTTCGCCGAAGATCGCAAAGTCCGGCACGTGCCCGAGCAGCGCCATCAGCGCGCGCGGAATCAAATGCGTTTCGGGATCGCGGAGCTCGCCGATGGTGCCGGATGCGTCGGCGCCGCAGGCATTGAAGTAGCGCAGGCAGACCGATTTGAACTGATAGGCGGCGCGATAATCAGCGAGCATCTGCTCGATCATGAACTTGGAGCGGCCGTAAGGATTGACGGTCGGCCCTGCGGCGCTCTCGGGAATGGGATCGCGCCCGGCATTGCCATAGACGGCGCCGGTGCTGGAAAACACCAGGCGGTCGCAGCCTGCCTCACGCATGCCGCGCAGCAGGCCGAGCGTGCCGGCAACGTTATTGCCAAAGTATTTCTGCGGATCCGCGACGGACTCGCCGACCGCGCTAAACGCGGCGAAGTGCATCACCGCGAGCGCATCGTGCTCGCGGATGGTGGCGGCGATCTTGTCGTGGTCGGCGACGTCGCCGGTCACGAGCGGTCCCCATTGCACGAAGTTGCGGTGGCCGGTGGAGAGGTTGTCGTAGACGACCGGGAGAAACCCGGCCTCGGCGACCGCCTTGGCGCAATGGGATCCGATGTATCCCGCGCCGCCCGTGATGAGGATCGAACCCCTGCTCGCCATTGAAAATGCCGTCCCTGCGCGGACCAATCCCGCGCCTCAACAATCGCAATGATGGGTACGACATTCCGTCCGGCGCGGCAAAATGACGATGGGAATAGCGTTAAGACCGAACGGATTTAGCGCTGCAGCGACGGTTAACGCGCCCCAGCGGCGCGTCAGCTATCTCAGATGCTAGACGCCGGCCTGTGCGAGGGCGGCCCAGCGATCGGGGCTCGCCGGGGTCTGCATCCTGACCCAGCGATAGCGCGCCTGCGACCAGTTGCGGATCTGCGCGTTCAGATTGTCGAGCACGACATCGCCGCCCTGGGCGCGGACCACCAGCACGAGATGATGCTCGCCCCAGGAGGTCACCACTTCGCTCAGCAACAGGTTGCGCATCGGCCAGCCGCGCGCCAGCAGCTCATGGCGCTTGCTGACGGCATAGTCGTTGCAATCGCCGCGTGCCGGATTGATCAGCCATTCCTCGCCGGCGAGGCCGCGCTCGTTGCGCTGTGGCGCGATGCTGCGATTGACCGAGGCATTGACCTCGATCAGGTCGGCCATGCGCTGCTTGGTCAGACGTGTTGCGCCGCCGCGGAACACCATGCGGGCGCGCGGCTTCGGCTTGCATTCGTCGGCATAGCGCATGCAGAACATGACGTAGGCCATCGGCGCCAGCGTCGGCTCGCTGAAGCGGATCTTCTCGACCATGCCGCGCAGCGGCAGCGGCGAGCCGATCATTGCAGCCTGCGTTTGCTGCGCGCTGGTCCCGAGCGCGACGATGGCCAGAAGCAGGGCCATCACTCTCTTGACGTTGTACATTCTTCACTCCCCACCGTGAGGGGAAGCATGTACGGGAAATGTCTTGAGCTTAGGCTCAGGCGCGCGGCGGCATTTGCCTCAAATGCTCAGACGCGCGCGAGCAGTCCGTTAACCAAGCGAGGTTCGCGCGCCGGCAAGCCTTTCGGTTACCGAACGATAACGCATATGCCGGTCAACGAATCGCGACTCCGTCGAGCTTTTTTGCTGCGGTTTCTGCGGACGGCACCGTCAGATAAAGCGGCAGTCGCGGCGCGGGATTTCTTGTTCGCATGCAGGCATGGTTAGCCTGATGTGAAGCGACTGGAGCGCCTGGTTGATCTAGACCGTCACGCGCTGCCGGGGTGCGATCCCGCACCAGCTCATGACGAGATCGGCGAGCGTCTTGATCTCGATATCCGCGGGCGTACCGCTGGCGAAATCGGCGACCGATTGTCCCAGCGCGACGGCGCGAACATAGGCCGAGCGGCTTCCGATCATCGGCCCGATCTCTTCGTCGAGCGTATCCAGTTCCTCGATCAGCTGCTGGCCCTCGAGCGTGCGCTGGTCGACGCGGTTCGGCACGATCATGGCGCGGAGCGCGGTTCGCCGCGTCGCGCGCACCTCGCGCACGATGTCGAGCGTCCTTGCGGTGGCCTCGATGTCGAGGCCGGACGGCGTACAGGGCATTAGAACGATATTGGCGACCGCGAGCACGGCGCCCAGCACCCGGTCGTTGGGCGCGGAATCCACGACGATGATCTGATGCGGAATTTGACGCATCAGCCTGGCCCATTCGGCAACCGGCCGGGTTTCCGGATCAAGCTGATAGACGGGGAACGACAAATTGCCGGGCTCGGCCCAGTGACAGGCGGACGCCTGGGAGTCGGCGTCGACCAGTCCCACCAAGCCCGTACGCCGATCCAGTTCTGCAGCCAGCAAAACCGCAAGAGTCGTCTTTCCGACCCCGCCCTTGCGCTGGGCAACCGAGATGACAAGCGGCATCGCTAGCTCCTGGCGTTATCCCCCGTGCGTGCGCGGGAGGACACCTTCATCGACGAGCGTCAGCATCCGGGGCAGACAGACCCGCTTTGCGTCGTAGTTGTCTCGCACAAAGCTCCTCGCCTTCATCCGCATCTTCTTGAAGGCTTTCGGCCGTGACAGCACCGAGACTACCTGATCCGACAACGCATCAGTATCAAAAAACGGCGCCAGCAGGCCGTTGCCGTCCGAGACGATATCGCGAAGCGGAGCCGTGTCGGATGCCACCACCGCACATCCCGCGCTCATGGCCTCCAGCAGCGACCATGACAGCACGAAGGGATAAGTCAGATAGACGTGCACCGAGGAGATCTGCAGCAGCGCGAGATACTGTTCCCGGGGAATCCGGCCGAGGAAATGCACGCGGCGCAGATCGATGTCCGACCTGATCTCATCCAGGAACATCGACTTCCAGCTCGAGCCCTTCGGCGGATTCGCGCCGTAGGATGTCCCGCTGCCGCCGACGATCACCACCTGCGCATTCGGCCGCGCAGCCAATATCCTCGGCAGCGATCGCATGAAGACATGGAATCCGCGCACCGGCTCCAAATTGCGCGAGACGTAGGTGATCACCTCGTCGTCCGCCGACAGTGTCGCGCCGTTCGGAAGCCGAAACCTGGCGACGGGATTGGGCTTCACCTCGTCGGTGTCGACGCCCTCGTGGATGACCTCGATCTTGCTCTGAAACTCCCGGGGAAAGGTCGACCTCTGCCATGGCGTCGGCGAAACGCCGGAATCGCATTCCGTGAGCGCCAGCAGCGTCGTCGCGTTCTTCAGATGGAGCGCCACATTGCCGTCGAGGCCCGTCATCGGAAACTCGGGATCGAAGCCGACATCCCTGCCCTCGGCGCCGTAGTAGAATTCGCAATAGAGGATGATCCGCGCTTTCGGAAACATCGTGCGCAGCGGCAGCGTCTCACCCCAACCGGGATGCGCGAAGATCAGGTCGGGCACGAAGCCCTGCCCCGATAGCGACGACAGCGCATACAGGACCTCTTCGGCACGCCGCGCCTCGACATCGAAGCGGCGGGCAAAGGGATGGACCATCGCGGAGTCCGACTTGGTCGTCGAATATTTCAGCAGCCGGATATCCCGCGTCGTGCTCGCGGTCGATGAACCGACCGCAACGACCTTGTTTCCGGGCTGCTCCGCGAGCGCTCGCGCAATATGGCGGTACTGGGCTGGAAAGTTGTTGTGGACGAAGAGGACGTTCATTGGCGGGCGGGCGCGCCCCCGGCCGCGCGGTCGTCGATTGGGGTCATGCTCGAGATCATGACCGGCAGGGTGTCTTCGATTTGCACGTGCGAACTATCTCACCGGATTAACATTAAGCCCCCTTCTATCACATAGATTTTTGGGGCACACTGTGTGAAACATATCAACCCATTCCGTTAGGCTCGCAGGCGACCATGAACGAACAGATTCAGCAGAAAACCATTGACCTGGCACGGGGTCTTTTCCTGGTTCGCTACAATGGCGCGGAAGACAAGACATCACCTCCGGTGGTGCGCGTCTATGCCGATCGCACCAGCCTTAACAATTGTAACATCATTACCGGGCCCGATGCGGCCAATGGAACCCTGTTTGCGCCCGAGACCGCGCTGGTCGTGTCGGTGGCCCGGCCAAGCCGCCTGATCGTCGAGGTCACGGCAGGGCGCGCCGGGGGCTCGACCGCCGCCAATATCAAGATCGAACCGCTGAGCCAGGGACAACCGGCCGTGCAGCCGATCGGTCAGCCGGCCAGCCAGCCGTTCGACACCTACGAGCCCGAGGCCGGCCCTGACGAGCTGAGCGCCCTCAAGCTGCTCGCGCATGTCGCGGGTTTGGGGGACGTGACGGTCGGCCCGAATACGTGGATTGCCGGACCGGCCGCGCCGGCCCGAATCGAGGGAATTTCCCTCGAATGGCCGAACAAGCCGTACGATCTCAACCTGCAATATGCGGTCAAGTTCGCCAGGCCGCAGCGCGGCGACAACCAGTTCGTTCCGCTCGGAACCTTTGCCGGAACCCGGGGACGCGCGCTGGCCATTACGGGGTTCTCGCTGGAAGCCACAGGCCCCGGCGCGGATCGCTACGCCATCGCCGCCGAAACCATCTTCCTGGGGGCTCCCGCCTTGCGCGTAACCGGGAACCGAATTGTGGTATCGGGCCCTTCAGGCCGGGAACCCCTGGTGGGCCTCAAGCTCAGTCTCGAAGAGCACCGGACGCAGGCAGCGCCCCTCGCGCCCCGGCAGCCAAGGCACGCTGAACCCGCTCCCCCGATGCCTATGCCGCGCCAGGAGGCACCGCGCCTCGAGGGACGGGTACGCGTATTCCGGAGCCGGCAGAACGCCGTCAAGAC
The DNA here is from genome assembly GCF_020889705.1 of Bradyrhizobium altum. Lineage (GTDB taxonomy): Bacteria > Pseudomonadota > Alphaproteobacteria > Rhizobiales > Xanthobacteraceae > Bradyrhizobium > Bradyrhizobium altum. The sequence continues at coordinate 12,044 of NZ_JACMYP010000052.1, forward strand.
GGCGGGCTGACCATGCGGGCAGACAAGGGCGACATTTGACCGCCGACGCGCGCAGGATCGCCTTTACGTCCAAAACGCTCCACCACGTCGATCTCGAGCGAGCCGCCGTTGGAGCGCTCGAGGCACGTGATTTCCGTCGCGCATTCGCGCTCGCCGACCGCCGCTGCCGGATCTTGCCGCATCCGGGCGCGCGCGCTCATTTGCTGCGCGCAGAAGCGCTGTTTCGCCTCGATCTCAAGGACGCGGCTGTCGCCAGCGTAGCCAAGGCGCTCGAGCTCGAACCGGACGATCTTGCCGCCGCGCGGCGAATGATGGCTTGGGGCGACGGCCTTGCGCAGATCGAAGCCGCACGAAGCGTCGCGCGGCGCGATGACGATCCGGATTCAGTCAGGAGCGCCCTCCTGCTGCTCGAGCAGAACGGTCAGGACAGCTGCGCCCGTATCGACTTCCTCGAAGAGGAAGTGAAGGGATGGGTGACGTGGCGAGGCGCGGACGATCCGCACCTTTCACTGGCGCAAGCGGATCAATCCAGCACCGTGCAGCTTCCCGCCGATCCCCGTCACAGGTTTGCGCTCAATGGACGACGTGCTGCGAGCTTCCGTCTGATGCGGCCGGCATCCGCGACCTCGCAACGCCTCGAGATCGCACAGGCGGGCCACATCATCGCGAGCATCCAACTCCCGGCCAACCGCGCGCCGGATCGCCGCGACGCGCCGCAACGGCCGCCTCGCGCTGCGAGCGCCGACGCTTCGCCGCTCACCATCATCATCCCGGTGTACCGGGATCTGGCCGCGACGCGCGCCTGCATCGCGAGCGCCTTGACGGCCGTGGCCTGCACGCCGGGCGCAACCATCGTCACCGTCGATGATGCGTCGCCCGAGCCCGACATCAAGCGCCTGCTCGGCGAACTGGCTTCGGAGCAGCGCATCCGGCTCCTGACCAACGCGCACAATCTCGGCTTTGTCGGCGCGGTCAACCGGGCGCTTGCCGAGACTGATACCGGCGACGTCGTGCTGCTGAACTCGGATACGACGGTGCCGAAATACGCCCTGCAACGCTTGCGAAGCGCCGTGCAATCGACGCCGGGCGTGGGCACGGCGACCCCGCTCTCGAACAACGGCGAATATACCAGCTTTCCAATTCCGAACCGGTCGAACCCCCTGCCCTCGCCCGACGAGCTGGAATTGCTGGACGAGCTTGCCGGCACGGCAAATTCCGGGATCGCCATCGACATTCCCAACGGCATCGGGTTCTGCCTCTACATCACCCGCGAATGCCTCGACGCCGTACATGAGCTCTCCGACGACTTCTATCGCGGCTATCTTGAAGACGTCGACTTCTGCCTGCGCGCCGCGGAGGCCGGCTTCCGCAATGTGTGCATCCCGTCGGTCTTTGTCGGACACGAGGGCTCGCGCTCGTTTCTGGGCGAGAAGCGTTCGCTGGTGCTGCGCAATCTCCGCGTGCTCGAGCACCGTTACCGGCGCTATGCGACGGAGTGCGCGGCGTTCCTGCTCGCCGATCCGCTCCGCGATTGCCGCGCGGCGCTTGAGCTCAAGCTGCTCTGCAACGAACAGCGCACCGCCAGTCCGCACGTCATCCTCTGCGGCTCCGCCGTTGGCCGCGAGATTGCCATCAGGCGGTGCCGGCAGCTCGCGACGGACAACAAGCGCGGTCTGATCGTTCACTTCCGCGCCGAGGGACGACGCCAGCTGGCTGCGATCTTTGCTCCGGACGGCGGAGCCCCGCAGTCGATCGCACTCGACGTTGCGACAGCTGAGGGCCGCGAGGCCTTTCTGCAGCTTCTCGCCGATCTCCAAGTCCGCTCGCTCGAGATTTCGGAACCGAACCGCATCCCCGGCGCATGTCTCGTGCAGCTCACGCAACATTTCGCCTACGAGCTCCTGATCACCGACACCAGACTTGCCTACCGCGGCGCGATTGGATCCGGCCTTCATCCGGACTGGACCGGTCTCGTCGAACGGGCCCGAGGCGTAATCGCGATCGGAGAAGACGGGGCCGCCTTTTCGGTCTCGGTTCTCGGCCTGCAAGTGGTCAGGCCGAGCGACCCGCTGGTGCGGCCCGCGCGGCATCCTGCGGCGAGCGGCCCGGCGCGTCTCGGCCTGCTTGCCTTGCGCGGCAGCGCGGCGGAATTTCGCTTCGTCAGAGCGCTCAGCGATCAAATCGCCAATGCCCATGCAGACTCCGAGATCATCGTGCTCGGCACCACCCTCGACGACCTCAAGCTGATGCAGCGGACGAATGTGATGGTCACCGGCGAAATCGCCGTCGACGACGTCGCGACGCTCATCGAAGGTCACGGCATCACGAAACTGGTTCTCGACATCGGCGAACCGGCATTCGGGCATCCGCTGGTCGACGCGCTGCTGGCGACCGGATTGCCGGCCGCCGCGACGGAATGGCTTCCGACACCGCCGGGGCGTAGCCGAAAGACCGACCTGAAGCTGCAGCCCGGCTTTGACGCCGATGAAATGGTTGCCGCTGTCCTCGACTGGGTGGTCGAAGATGTGCAGTTACATCCCGATCGGAGGAGCAGTCGGCACAGGCGGGAGGTTGGCGCGCGGCTTCCATGACCGCGGCGGCCATGCAAGCGAAGAGAACGGCGTCGAATCCAGCCCGAGCAGCGGGCTGTAATAGGGATCGTCGAGCAGCACCTCGCCCCACTTCGCGCGCAGCATCGCCAGCTCGCGCCCGAAGCGTGCCTTGCGGTCCGGCGCGGAATCGCGGCCCCGGCTTGCCGACTCCAGGTGAACGAGTTTCGCGTCCGGCGTGAATACGATCCGCTTTCCGAGCTGGCGCAGCTTCAGGCACAGATCGATATCGTTGAAACTGATCGGAAAGCGGATCTCGTCCATGCCGCCGACGGCCACGAAATCGCACTTGCGCATCAAGAGGCACGCGGCCGTCACCGCCGAACATTCGTGCGCCACCTGGAGCAGATCGCCGTAGCCGGGATCACCATCCATCCGATCGTTGAAGGCATGCGCAGCCGAGAAATTGGCGCCCAGCACCACCCCGCCATGCTGCACGACGCTGCTCGGCCAGAGCAGCTTTGCGCCGACGGCTCCGACGTCGAGAGCGGACAGCCGCCACAGCATCTCCGCGAGCCAGCCGTCGTCGAGCGCCTGGACGTCGTTGTTGAGGAAGCAAATGTTCTCCGTGTCGACGCAATCGACGGCGGCGTTGTTGATGGCTGCGAAGTTGAAGGGCCCTTCGACCGAAATGACGTCGATGTCGTCCGCTGAGAGACCCTCGAGATAGTCCAGCGCTTCCGGCTCGCTCGAGCCGTTGTCGACGACGAGAATCCGGGCGTTGGTCTCATGTGCGGCCGGCAGGACCGTCTCGATGCAGCGCTTGAGCAGTTCGGCGCGGTTTCTGGTCGGGATGATGATGGTGGTGCGCTCGTTCCAATCGACCGCGCGCTTGACCCGCACAGCTGGAAGAAGCCCCGCTTTCCGCGGCTCGACATTCGCCTCGACGCCGATCCCAGCAAAATACGCTTGGCTTGCAGCGACCAGCTCGGCGGTTGCGACGGACGCATCAATTCGCGGCAACGCCGCAACAGATCCCGGCAGATGATAGGTACGCTCAGCATCCACGCAGCCAATGAAGATGTCGTAGAGCGACGTCGCCGATCGCAGCGATTCCACGGCACGTTCCCGGCGCACCGCAAAGCAATACGATCCATAGCCTTGCTCGAGCGCACGTTCGCGATCGAATGCCGAGAACACCAGCGGCCAGACCGCGCCGGCGCCGGCCGCGACCTCGAGGTCGCCATAGACGAGATCGCAACCGGGCTCGGACGCGAACACATCGGCGAAGCGCTGCAGGGCATCTTCCGCCAGGATCGTCCCGCTCAGACAGAAGACGAAGAACGCACTGTTGGCGGCATCGCCGTCGACGAACTCGCGCGCAGCTTTCGGATCGAACTGACTGAATCCCCGCGCCGGCAGAGACACCGCCGACCAGGCCGCGTGCCGCTGGACCTCTAAGCTCTCGATGCTTTCGTCCACCCTGGCGTCCCCGATCAGGACGACCGCGGCCTCGGATGGAACGTCAGACGGTGCTGTCGGCAAGAAGCGCTCTTTCCAGCTGCGATAGGTGTGGAACGGCACCGAGGCAGGCAAAAGCTGATCGAACAATTGTCCGCGCAGCCGCTCGCTATCCCAGCGTCCGAGCTCGGCGATGGTCTGCTCCAGGCCGCGCTCGAAAGCGACGAATGCGACCGGCTCCGAGATCAGGCTCCGTCCCGAAATTGTCCGCGCCGACAGCCCACGCACGCGTCCATCGGCAAAATGCTCGGGCAGATGAAAGTCGATCCGGCGGCCGACGCCGAATTCGCTGCCCCGCGCAACGTTGGTCCACCCGGTCGGCTTCACGGTCATCACCGGCCGTTGCGCGATCAGGATCTCGACGTCTTCGTCGACGTCCTGCGAAAGCCAGCCCTCGAAGCGCAAGCCTCCGGCCCATTTGATATCGCCGATTCGGTGCCACTGCGCTTCCGGTGCAGCGACATCGCAGCGAATCGGAGCACCGACGGGACTTCCGATATTCGCCAGTCTTGCCTCGATGATCGCAGCGTTCGAGCTGACCTCATCCTGCACGTTGAACGTAAAGCCAAATCGACCGTCGCCGATTCCGGCATCGGCAAGCTCTGTTACAAACTCGTCACACAATGATGACATGTATGGCTCGCCGTCGACCAGCAGCTCGACGGCGTAGCGTCGGGTCGGATCGGCGCGGTCATAAACAAATCCAGAAAACGTCGTGCGATCGTATCTGGAGAATTGCGTTTGCAACGACGCGTATTCAGCTCCTGAGGGCCTCTGCTTGCCAATCGTCTTCGTGCTCATGTCCACCCCTCAAACGGCGGCTCGATTGTCGGTCGATTTCAAGTTGAGAATGTGTCCATGGCGCGCCCTAGGTGACTAGCGAGGACTCAACTGCACTGAGGCCATCACCGTTTGCACAAAAAGCCGCCGCGCTTCAACACTATCGATACGTTATAAAACTTGGCGTTATCGGCGCCAATTGTGCTAGTGCTAACTCCTCCTCTCCACACTGATCGACGAGCGGATTCATGAAGATTGCAATGGTTGGAACGGGATATGTAGGTCTCGTATCCGGAGCGTGTTTTGCCGATTTCGGCCATCAGGTCGTTTGTGTCGACAAGGACGCCGGCAAGATCGAAGCCCTGAAGCGCGGGAAGATCCCGATCTACGAAACCGACCTCGATAAGCTCGTCGAGACCAATACCGCCGCCGGACGGCTGACCTTCACGACGGAGCTCGCCGGAGCCGTCGGCGACGCCGATGCCGTCTTCATCGCGGTGGGAACACCGTCGCGGCGCGGCGATGGCCATGCGGACCTGAGCTACGTCTATGCTGCCGCCAAGGAGATCGGCGCAGCACTGAATAAGTTCACCGTGGTGGTGACGAAGTCGACCGTGCCCGTGGGCACCGGCGACGAGGTGGAACGCCTGATCCGTGAGACCCGTCCCGACGCGGATTTCGCGGTTGCTTCGAACCCCGAATTCCTGCGCGAAGGCGCCGCGATCCAGGATTTTCGCCATCCCGACCGGATCGTCGTCGGCACCGAGGACGATCGGGCCAAGAGGGTGATGGGCGAAGTCTATCGCCCGCTCTACCTGAACCAGGCGCCGATCCTCTATACCGCACGACGCACGGCGGAATTGATCAAATACGCCGCAAATGCCTTCCTCGCCACCAAGATCACCTTCATCAACGAGATCGCCGATCTCTCCGAAAAGGTCGGGGCGAACGTACAGGAAGTCGCGCGCGGCATCGGGCTCGACAACCGGATCGGAACCAAGTTCCTGCATGCCGGCGCAGGCTATGGCGGCTCATGTTTCCCGAAGGATACCCGCGCCTTGTTCAAAACGGCGCTCGATCACGACGTCCAGCTGAAGATCGTCGAAGCCACGCTGACCGCGAACGACAACCGGAAGCGCGCGATGGCGCGCAAGGTCTCCAACGTGCTCGGCGGAGAGCTGCGGGGCAAGACGATCGGCGTGCTTGGCCTGACCTTCAAGCCCGACACCGACGACATGCGCGAGGCACCGTCGATCCCGCTGATCAACGGCCTGATCGACTTCGGTGCCAAGGTTCGCGCCTACGATCCGATCGGCATGGAGCAGGCGCGCAAGGAATTGCCCGAGATCGAGTACTGCAAGGACGCCTATGAATGCGCCCGTCAGGCCGATGCGCTGGTGATCGTGACCGAGTGGCGCCAGTTCCGCGCGCTTGATCTGAAGCGCATCAAGCAGGAAATGAAGCATCCGGTCGTCGTCGACCTGCGCAACATCTACCGTCCGGACGAGATGGCCGCGCACGGCTTCACCTACGACAGCATCGGCCGGCCGCGCTAAGCGGCCGTGCCGGCGCCGTCCAATCCCAAAGCGCGATGAGGTTGAATCCTCATCGCGCTTTGGCTCGTTGTCTCAGCATTGTCTCAGCGCAAACGCGTTTGTCGCGGGAAACCCGCTTCGCAGTTTGAGCTCTAGAGCATGATGAGATTAGGTTGAGCTGCAACGGCGTCGAAAGTTCACCTCTCCCTTGGGAGAGGTCGATTTGCGCAGCAAATCGGGTGAGGGGTTACGGTCTATCGAGAGAGCAAGAGCCCTCACCCGGATTGCACTGGACGATGCTTCGCATCGCCAGGCGCAATCCGACCTCTCCCCGGTGGGGAGAGGTGAACCGAGGCCGCACCAAGCCGATTCAACCAAAACTCATCCCGCGCTAGGCGTGGGCGGGCGCGCCGAGCTGGACATACGAGTCCAGCTCGCGTGCGAGCGCTTCCTGCCACGTCGGCATCGCGACCCCGAACTGCGTCTTGAGCCGCGTCAGATCCAGCCGCGAATTGCCCGGACGCACCGCTTTGGTCGGGAAATCGGCCGTCGCAATCGGCACGATGTTGTCGACCGCGAGCGTGACGCCACGCGACCTCAGCCCGCCGACAATGGCGGTTGCAAAGCCGTGCCAGCTGGTTTCGCCAGCGCAAACGAGATTGACGACACCGCCCCTGCGCGCGAGCTGATCGTGCAGCGTGGTGATGTTCGGCAGGACGATGCCGGCGACCGTGCTCGCAATCGCTTGTGCCGTCGTCGGCGCGCCGATTTGATCGGCCACGATCCGCAGCTCCTTACGCTCGCCGGCGAGCCGCGCGATGGTGCGCAGGAAATTCGTGCCCTTTGCGGCATAGACCCAGGAGGTGCGCGCGATCAGATGCGCCCCGCCGGCCGCCTGGATCGCGAGATCGCCGGCAAGCTTGCTCGCGCCGTAGGCCGACAACGGTTCGGTCGGGCTGTCCTCGCGCCACGACCGGTCGCCCGAACCGTTGAAAACGTAGTCCGTGGAGAAATGCACCAGCGGCACGCGGTTCGCTGCCGCCCATTTTGCCAGCGCTTCGGGTCCCCTGGCGTTGACCAGGAACGCCAGCTCGCGCTCGTCCTCGGCGCGATCGACGGCCGTATAGGCAGCGGGATTGATGATGAGATCGGGCTTCAGTCTCTCGAGCTCGCCCGTCAACATCTCCGGCTTCGCGAGATCGAACTCCGCGGTCGGCGGCGCGATGATGGTGCCGTGGCCTTCCAGCAGAGGCTTGAGCGCACTGCCGACCTGGCCGCGCGTTCCCGTCAAAAGAATCCGCATCAGATTTGTCCATAGGTCGGAAGATTGCTGGCGTCGGCGAGCAGCGGCGCATCCGCATCCTTGGCCGACAGCTGTGGCTTATCGACGCCCCATTTGATCCCGATCGCCGGATCGTTCCACCGGATCGAGAGCTCGTCCTTGGGGCTGTAGAAGTCATCGCATTTGTAGAAGAAGTCGGCAGTTTCCGAGAGCACCACGAAGCCGTGGGCAAAGCCGCGCGGCACCCATAGCTGACGGCGGTTGTCCTCGCTCAACTCGACCGCGACATGCCTGCCGAAGTTCGGGCTGCCGACACGCACGTCGACGGCAACGTCCAGCACCTTGCCGCGCAGCACGGAGACGAGCTTGCCCTGGGTGAGCGGGTTTTGCAGATGCAGCCCGCGCAACACGCCGTAGGCCGAGCGGGACATGTTGTCCTGCACGAAGGGGCGCGTGATGCCGTGCTCGACATAACGGGGCGACTGGTAGGTCTCGAGGAAGAAGCCGCGCTGGTCGCCGAACAGCTTCGGCTCGACGATCAGAACTTCAGGAAGCTCGGTCTTGATGACGTTCATTTAACATTTGTTCCAGTTTGACGCGCCCGAAATGTTAATTTCCATCTCATAACAAACTTGTGCAGCGCACGCTATATGTTATGTTCTGATAATCAAATTGTGAGGGACCATGAAAGGCATTATCCTTGCCGGTGGCACCGGCTCGCGCCTCTACCCCGTGACCACCGTCGTCTCCAAGCAGCTGCTGCCCGTCTTCGACAAGCCGATGATCTATTATCCGCTGTCGACGCTGATGCTCGGCGGAATCCGCGATATCCTGATCATCTCTACGCCGCAGGACAAGCCGCTGTTCCAGCGCCTGCTGGGCGACGGCAGCGAGATGGGCGTCCGGTTCGCCTATGCCACGCAGGAGACCCCGCGGGGCCTCGCCGACGCCTTTATCGTGGGACGCGAGTTCATCGGCGATGACTCGGTCGCCCTTGTGTTAGGTGATAACATTTTCTACGGCCATGGCCTGCCGAGCATGCTGTCGGCCGCCTCGGTCCGCAAGAAGGGCGCCACCGTGTTCGGCTACGTCGTCAACGCGCCCGAACAGTACGGCGTGATCGAGCTTGACGGCACCGGACGGGCGCTGTCGATCGAGGAGAAGCCGAAGCGGCCGAAGTCCAACGTCGCCGTCACCGGTCTCTACTTCTACGACAATGACGTGGTCGATATCGCCGCCGGCATCAAGCCGTCGCCGCGCGGCGAGATCGAGATCACCGACGTCAACAAGGCCTATCTCGAGCGCGGCGACCTCTATGTCGAGGTGCTCGGCCGCGGCTTTGCCTGGCTCGACACCGGCACCCATTCCTCGCTGGTCGAGGCCAGCCATTTCGTCCAGATCCTGGAGCAGCGCCAGGGCCTGCGCATCGCCTGCCCCGAGGAGATCGCGCTGCGCCAGGGTTACATCTCGCTGGAAGCCTTCGCGAGGGTGGCACAGAAGACCGCCAAGAGCAGCTACGGCGAGTATCTGCTGTCGGTCTACCGCTCGTTCCAGGGTCAGCCCCGTACAGCCGAGGTATTCAAACATGCGGTTTAAGGGATCGACGATCTTCGTCACCGGCGGCGCGGGCTTCATTGGCTCCGCCGTGGTCCGGCACCTGCTGCGAGACACCCACGCCCGCGTCGTCAACATCGACAAGCTGACCTATGCGGCGAACCTGGCCTCCCTGCCCGGCTCGACAGAGAGCCTGAACTACACCTTCGAGAAGGCCTGCATCTGCGAAGCACAGGTGCTGCGCCGGCTGTTCGAGAAGTATCAGCCCGACGCGGTGATGAATCTTGCGGCGGAAAGCCATGTCGACCGTTCGATCGACGGCCCCGGCGAATTCATCCAGACCAACATAGTCGGCACCTTCACGATCCTGCAGGAGACACTGCGCCACTGGCGCACGCTCTCGCCCGAGAAGCGCGACCAGTTCCGCTTCCTGCATATCTCGACCGACGAGGTGTTTGGTTCGCTCGGCGACGAAGGCCTGTTCACCGAGACCACGGCCTATGCGCCGAACTCGCCCTATTCGGCCAGCAAGGCATCGTCCGATCATCTGGTGCGCGCCTGGCGCGAGACCTACGAGTTGCCGACCCTGGTGACCAACTGCTCCAACAATTACGGCCCCTATCACTTCCCGGAAAAGCTGATCCCGCACATGATCATCAAGGGGCTCGCCGGCGAGCCGCTGCCGGTCTATGGCGACGGCCAGAACGTCCGCGACTGGCTGTTCGTCGAGGATCATGCCAAGGCGCTGACCTTGGTGCTGGAGCGCGGCGAGGTCGGCGAGACCTACAATGTCGGCGGCCGCAACGAGCGCACCAACCTGCACGTCGTGGAAAGCATCTGCGACCTGCTCGACGAGGTCGTGCCGGCTGCAGCTGGCCCGCGGCGCCAGCTGATCAATTTCGTCGCCGATCGGCCCGGCCACGACCGCCGCTACGCCATCGACGCCACCAAGCTCGAAACCGAGCTCGGCTGGCGCGCCGAGGAGAATTTCGAGACCGGCATCGCCAAGACAGTGCGCTGGTATGTCGACGAGCAACCCTGGTGGCGCGCGATCCTTGAGCGCGGCTACAAGGTGGAGCGCGTCGGGCTGAACCAGTAATCGTCGCTCTCTCCAAGCCGTCGGCGTGGATAGCCAACAGGAAGCCGAGAAGCGCGATGACGATTCAACCGGATCTCATCGCGGCTTGACGAGCCGCGATCGCCTTCCGACGGTGGATTGGCAGCCACCCGCCAGACAACAAATCGAGAAACCAAGGGATCCCGCCATGAACATCGCAATGGACGGTCAGGAACAGACATTGTTCAAAAGCTTCGTGGATCTCTCGACGCGCTATCTGGAATTCGGGTCGGGAGGCAGCACCTGGCTCGCCTGCCAGACCAAGAAGGAGTGGGTCATCTCCATTGATTCCTCGTCGGAATGGCTCTCCAAGGTCGCCGACGCCACGCGCGGCACGAGCACCCAGCCGCTGCTGCTGCACGTCGATATTGGCAAGCTGCGCGAGTGGGGTTACCCGGTGGAGAAGGAGAAGGAGAGCTCCTGGCCCGACTATCACGAACGCATCTGGGAGCGTCCGGAAAGCAAGACGGCCGACTTGTATTTCGTTGACGGCCGGTTTCGCGTGGCCTGCTTCGTGCAGTGCGTGCTGCACGCCGCACCGGGAGCCTTCATCGCTATCCACGACTTCGAGAACCGTCCCCACTACCATTCCGTGCGGACGGTCGCGCGCGAAATCGCGCGTGCCAACAACATGTCCGTCTTCCAGAGGCCGGCAAAGATCGACGTCGAGGCGGCACAGCAGCTGCTCGCGAAATACCGGCTAGAACCCCTGTAGCCGATCGCGGCGGTCGAAGATTTGCTTCAAGCGTACCGTTCGGGCGCGCCGCCTTGGCGCGCCCTCCTCCGGCGAGGATATTGCCGTTCCCAGATTCAGCTGTCCCAGATTCAGGCCTGAACCAGTTTCTTCAGCTCCGGAAGAAACCGCTGGATCGTCGCGTCTTCGATATCGTTGCGATCCCGCAATGTGAAGAACTCCATCGCGCGGATCTTCTCGGGATCTCCATCGGCCAACGGCCTGCCGCGCTCACGCTTCTTCAGCAATTGTTGCCGGGACTTCGTGTAGTAGTGATTGATGACGAGCTTGTCCCGCTTGGGAGCCGTACAGCGCCCGCCGATCGGGAAAACGGGCGTGCCGTCTTCCTGAACGTAGCAGCCCAGAACGAGCGATTGATGGGGATGCAGGTAGGACACGATGGTGTCCGGCCGAATGATCGACTTCATGATGAAATGATCCGGGAAGTCGTCCGGAGCGCGACGCGTGAAGGACTCGATGCACAAGCCGGCCGGCTTCGCGTCGTGACCGTTCGATCCGAAGTTCAACCAATGCACCGCCACCGCCGGCGCCGATCCAACCTCCGCCAGCACGTCCTTGATGTTGCCGGCCTTCGTCGGAAACAGGTACTCATCGGCATCGATGAAGGCGCACCATTCCGAGCAATTGCGATAGCTGTCGATCGCATGAGAGAACGCGCGCATCTGGCCGAATTCCCCCTCCACGAAATGATAGGTGATCGTTTCGGGCCACGGGAAGGATTCGATCACGGCGCGCGTGTTGTCGGTGCTGCCGTTGTCGTAGAGGTAGAAGTGATCGACTCCGACCAGTCTGTGAAAGTGCAGCCATTCCAGGAGGTCGTCGCCCTCGTTCTTGATGGCGCACACGGCGGCCAGGCCGTGCTTCTTCCGATCGACCCCGACATAGAGCTTCTTCGCCTCCATCACGCGCAAGAGGCCGGCAAACTCGCGCCGCAGGTTTTCGCTTTTCGGGGCCGCAGCGAGCGCGGAAAGGTAAACGTCCTGCGCTTCGTGGGCTGATCCCATGTTGAGATCCGCGATCGCAAGGCGATGCAATATCCGCGAGTCGGACGGCAGCTGCTTGACGAGGTCGAGAAGGATTGCGCGCGCTCCGGCGAAATCACATGCCTGCACAAGCGCTGCCGCCTTTGCAAACTGGAATTCCTTGTAGTGGCCGTATTGCTGCTCCAACTGCTCGACCGATTGGATGAGGTCGTCGGGCTTCGGATTTGCGATCCGCCCGGAAAAGAAATCTCGAAGCCTTGTCTCGATCTCACTTGCAGGAAGCGTATCGAGATTCACGCCTGAGCTGAAACTAGACAATGCAGGAATTTCCATGTCCAACCTGAGCCGCTCCCCACGAGATCAACAAGCAATTACCATTGGTTCGCACCACGAATTCCCTATTAGCGCACTTATCCTACAAGAATAAGGCTATAACACGTAGCGCTCACATTTAACTGTTGTAAGGTTATTTCGAGGAAAATCAATACAATAGAAGCAGAGGGCTCGCTGTCATTTGCACGAAACCGTCGCACGGGACGGGAACGATCGGAGGTCGCCAATGGACAATGGGAATGCAGCAGTCCGTAAGCCGTTCGCGCTTACAAGACGAATGTTTTTGACATCGTTATCCGCAAGCCTGCTGCCCGGCTCGCTCAGCGTCCTGGGTTCCGGCCATCCGGCCGCGGCCGCGGCAGCTTCCCGGCCCCTGGTCGGAGCGATCCGATGGGACGCCTGGTATGCGCCGGGCTCGCAGCCGACCGAAGCCATGAAGCAATCGCTCGGTCCCGAAAAATATCGTTGGCGAACGCCCTTCTTCGGAACGGAGATGAACCGCGATCCCAACGCGCTCGATTTTTCGGCTTCGATCGAGGCCGAGATGGACAAGGAGATCGACCAGGCCATCTTTGCAGGACTGGACTATTGGGCGTTTGCCGCCTACGGCGCAAACCACCCGATGTCGAAGGCCCTGTACGCGTTCAGAGCGCGGCCAAAGGCAGCCGAACTGAGATACTGCATGTTCACCGAGCTCGGGCGATGGGGATCGGCAGCCAAGCTATCCTCGCTGCCCCAGGAGCACATCGGCCTCATGGCGGACAAGAACTATCTGAGGGTGGAGAACGATCGGCCGCTGTACTTCCTGGGCTTCATCAAGGGAGCGGACGTGCAGCGAAGCTGGGGAGGCGTACAAGGCCTGCGCACCCAGCTGAGCAAGTTCAAATCCGATGCCAACGGAGCCGGGCTTGCCGATCCCTACATCGTGCTGGCGGGAGAGGCGAAATTCCTGAGCCAGGAGGCCGCCAATCTGGGCGCCGACGCGGTCGGGTCATATGCGATCACAACCGGCAACGGCCGCGGAAGCTTTGCAGATCTCGCGAAGTATGCCGAAAAGGGCTGGAACGATCTGGCCGCGAGCCAGGTCCCGGTCGTGCCCACGGTGATGACCGGATGGGACAGGCGCCCGCGCATCGAACGTCCGGTGCCCTGGGAGACCAAGCAGCGTCCCGGCGATGGCGTCACCAATTTCTACGCCGCGCCGACGAAGAAGGAATTGGCCAGCCATCTGGCGCAATCGATCAGCTGGGTGAACAGCCGTGCGCCCGATCGCCGGGCCCCCGCGGTGCTGATCTATGCCTGGAACGAAAATGACGAAGGTGGCTGGCTGGTCCCCACCGTGCCCTGCCAGACCGATCGCCTGGAAGCGCTGCGCGAAGTTCTCAAGACGACCGCAAAGACGGCGTCGAAAAACCTCTGCTAGGTCGGTTCTAAAGACGTGTGTCGCGGCTTGCGTGAAGCCGCGGCGCACGCTCAATCAGGGCTCCGTTCCGATTGCATCGGAACGGACAGGCAGACGTTCCCCCAATCAGCGCCAGCGAAGCGGCCTGGTCCGATCGTTCGACTCCACCGTGCGATGCTCCGGATGATAGGGCGCATAGATCTGCTTGACCCAGTAGTTGAAGTTCGGGTGCAGCTTCACGAAGTCATAGAACGAATCGCCGAAATTGGACGGGCTGAGGCAGGTCTTGTTTTGCGGCCGCGACGAGATTGCATTCAGGCAATACGATTCCATGCAAGCCTTCGTCTCACTCTCCGCCACCTTGCTCAGACTTCGGAAGCTGTTGGTTGAGTGAAGTCGATACAGATAGCGGTCGGACTCGAGATAGGTCGGCTCGACCTTGGTGACGGCGCGCAGGGCGAAGTCCCAATCGTGACAGTATTTGAGGTCGGCGAGCCAGCCCACCTGCCGCAGCAGCTCACGGCTGAAGACGAAGTTTCCGGTCGACGCGGCAATCTGGGAATCCAGGAATGTCCAAGACAGCGGCGCACCCGCAATCTGGGCCCGATCGATTGCATAGCGCAGGCGTGTCGGAAACTGGTAGTTGCTGATCGACTTGCCGTGCTCGTCGATCGGCTCGACGGCCGAGAAGCCGAAGAACAGCCGCTCATTGGCATATTGATCCGCGAACAGCCGGACGCGCTCCTTCGAAAAGGCATCGTCCGAGTTCAAAAGGAAGATCATGTCGCCGCTCGTCAGCGACAATGCCCTGTTCCAGGTGTAGTGGGCGCCGAGGTTTTGCGGGTTCTTGAGCAGCTTGCAGGAGACAAAGCGCTTTCCGAACGACCGCTTCTTGATCGCCTTCTGCGCGACTTCAAAACTCTTGTCCGGCGAATGGTCGTCGACGATGACGAGCTCGATGTCGGCAAAAGTCTGCTGATAGACAGTCTCAAGGCATTCCTCAAGATACTGCTCGTGCTTGTAGCACGCGATGACGACACTTGCGAGCATCGGCGGCGACCTCAACGTCTCACGATGATCGAATGGCGGGACCGCACCAGCGCGCTGGCGCCGTCGCCGACCTCCAGGACCGCGAGCTGATATTCACCATCCGGCAAATCCCGAATCGAGAAGGACAGCTGGAAGCCGAAATAGCAGTCCTTGCTTTCGGCCTTCATATATTCCTTCACGTCGACGCGCTCGTGCCAATCAACGATCAGGCAGTACCCGCTATTGACCGCGCTGTCCGGCGCAAACGCCGACAGCACCAGGAATCCCGTTCGTTGCCGGCTTGCCTCGAACGTATTGCCCGCGCAGATCCAACCCCGCACCAATATCTCGAAGCGCGGATCGACGATCACCCGCTCGCCCGTCTGAGAATTGATGTTCTCGATGACCAGCAATGAACCTGCCGGATTGTCGGACGCGCCTTCTGCCTCAACCGGCGTGCCGCTTCTGACGCGCTGCACGCCCGAGTGAGTGAGACCCGACCGGTGCAGGTTTGCCAGCACTTCGACATGCGTCGAGGCTTCCTTCACCGCCCACTCCAGCTCCTGCCTGCTCAGGCAATCGAGCAGATCCGGGCTATTCCGGATCTGCGCCGAAATCGGCTCAGCCGAAGCCACCCTTCGCACGACGTCGAGAAACGCTCGTCCGTGACGCGAATCCGGCTCGAGGTGAGCACCCTCCGCCCACTCGTTCCAGGAATTGATGAACACCAATGACTCGGAGAAGCTGTTGCCCTTGGCGCGCAACGTCGCGTCGCGAAGCCAGACCTCAAACGCCTCCGGACTGGACCTGGTGAAGACGTGACCGCGCGCGCCCTTGCGAGGCGTATTGTCCCAGCGCGGCATCACGGCAGGAAAGAACGGGAAATCATAGGTCTTGCCGATCGACGATCGCATCGCATCGACGTAGTCGTACACCTTACCGGCGAAGGTCGGCGGAGCATCGACTTCGGCCGGCGGCACCTCCCGCGTCGAGACCGTGTGCGGCGGAAACTCGATCGCAGCATCGCAATTGACGTCACGCGGATCGAACTCTCCGAAGGTCATCGCATTGCAAATCAGCAGCTCGCCAATTCCGAGTTCTCTGGCCCTCTCGCGCCAAATCTCGAACAGACGCTGCTTGTCCGGCAACAATGACGGCCTGTAGACGACGATGATCTTTCGACCATCGACCGTGATGTAGCGCTCATCGAGCAGCAGGTCGGCCATGTCGTCGATGAAGCGGACATCGTCGTCGAGCGAGTGATTTTGTCCCAGCAGGAGCTCGGCATCGGAGCCGTCCCACCGGCGGGACCAGTTCTCGTTTGCCCAGCAGATGCAGAAAGGCAGGTTCGGCTCGCCGTCCTCGAGCAGGAGCTGAAGCGGCTTTTCCAGCAGCCGTCGTCCCTGAAACCAGTAAACGTAGTAGCAAAATCCATCGATGCCGTACTTGCGCGCGAGGTCGCCCTGCTGACGGCGCGTCTCCGGCAGCCGGACGTCATAGAATCCAAGATCGGCCGGCAGCCATGGCGACTCGTGAGCCGGAAACTGGGCACGCATGCGCGCGACGTTGGTCCACTCGGTGAACCCCGGTCCCCACCACCTGTCATTTTCTTCAAATGAATGGAATTGCGGCAGGTAGAAACAAATGTAGCGCACCTCTTTGGTGGCGGCGGCCGCCGGTCCGGCGATTGTCCTGTTGTCGTTGTTCGGAAGCAGCAGATCATCGTAGTCCTCGATCGAGAAGCCCAGCGCTACGACCACTTCGCTCGGCGTAAAATTCTCGAACAGCGGTATCTCGTAGTATTCGCCATCGTTCAGGCTGATGCGCAGATAGATCTGCGCATGCTTGGGCTCCACGAGCGTGTTTCGCAGGGCGCGCGCCAAACGACGACGCACACCCGGCGTGGACAGATCGATTCGGAATCCGGGACATCCGATCACGCTCCGCGGACCGATGCGGGCCGGCATGGATCGGCCGGTGCGTCCCTCTTCGACACAGTGGGAAGCGACAAAGAGCGCTATCGAAACCGTTGAAGCAGGCGACTGGGCATCGACAATCCAACCCGAGATTCCCCGCCCTGAATATTCGAGGATCGCGCCACGCAACCGCGATCCTGACTGGAGATCGCTGATATCGGGATCCAGGAACAGGCTCTGCGGATGGTCTTCCTGCTGAACCGGACTGGCAACGGGCAACATATCCTTCGTATCCCTGACGCTCCGTTCGACCATCTTGTTCATTGCCACTCAATCTCCTGCCAACGTTTAACGCCGGCTCCAGTTTCTTTCCCGGTCACGCGGACGTTCGATCCCGGGATCACATTGCCTGACACGCTCCAGATCGTGACCTCTCGGTTCTTATCGATCATCTTCACACAACCAGAGGTGCAATGAGCATTTATTCCGCGAACCCACATTAACGCAATCTCTCTATCGTCGATATGAAAGCCATTGTTAGTTCTGCCTAGATTGTCACGCGGACATGCACGCTTCCGTGCCTTCGCGCCCAAAAACAAAGCCGTGTCACCGTCTCTGCCATTGCTTGCGCGCGACGTGATGTCCGCCTCCAACAATCTCAGCCGACGCTCTTGCCCATCGCCTGCAGACGACGTAGTGCACCTTCGTTGTTCTGCTGCGCCGCCTGCCGATACCAGCGCAGCGCCTGATCGCGATCCTGCGCGACGCCGTTGCCGGCACGCAGTGCATCGCCAATGGCGAGCTGGGCTTCGGCCATGCCCTGCTCCGCAGCTGCCGCGAACCACTCGGCCGCCTTCGCCGGATCGGCGTCGCGGCCCTGACCTCGCCCGAGCATCACGGCAAGGTTGTATTGCGCGGTCGTGTGGCCCTGGCGCGCCGCGGCCTCGTACCATTTCACGCCCTGGGCAAGATCCTGCTCGATGCCCTGCCCGGTGCAATACATCACCGCAAGCTTGAACTGCGCTGCGGCGCTGCCGCCATCGGCAGCTTTCACGATCCAGCCGGCGGCCGCCTGCGGATCCTTGAGGGCGCTCTTGGGATCGGAATACAACAACGCCAATGTGTGCTGGGCCTCGACATGGCCGGCACTTGCCGCGCGCTTGAACCATTGGGCCGCGGCCGGTAGATCGACGGCGCCACCGGACCTTCCCATGTGAAGCCCGCCCAACTGGAATGCCGCGGCGGAATGACCGACCTCGGCGGCATCGGTGAGCAGCGAGCGCGCTTGCGCAAGACCCGCTTCGGATGGCTCTTGCTGGATGAGAAACACGGCATAGGCGGTCTTTGCATCGGCGTCGCCGCCCTTGGCAGCCTTGCTGAGCCATTCGGCAGCGCGCACCTGATCGCGCGGCACGCCGTTGCCCGCCGAGTAAAGCCGGCCGAGTTGCACGCCAGCGGCGCTGATGCCTCCCTCGCACGCGCGCTCGAACCACTTGATCGCGGCCGCGACATCGCGCGTCACGCCGTTGCCGTTGAGATAGAACACCGCGATGTTGTGGGCTGCCGTGGCATGGCCGCTCTCGGCCGCGCGTTCGAACCATTTCGCAGCCTGGCGGATGCTGGGCGGAACGCCGGTGCCGGTGGCGTAGAAGCGACCGGTAAAGAACTGCGCCTGCACGTCGCCGCGCTCGGCCGCCTTCTCGTACCAATACGCCGCCTCGCGCAGATCCGGCTCGGCTGCGGTGCCGAGCGCATAGAACTCGGCCAGCGCCTGGATCGCCGGCAGGTAATCCTTCCGTGCCGCCTTGCGCAGCGCGGTCTCGGCCTTGTCGAGGTCCTTGGCCACCCCTTTGCCGCTCAGCCGCAACAGCGCGATGTTGTAGAGCGCGATGGTATCGTCATGGGCAGCGGCACTCTGGAACAGTCGCGCGGCCTCTTCGACATTTTCGGGGAGCCCGGTGCCCTTGAGGCACATGAAAGCGAGCGCCACCTGCGCGCGGACATGCCCCCGCTCCGCGGCTTTTTGATACCAGATCGCGGCCTGCGCAAAATCGACGGGAACGCCGCGTCCCTGATAATACACGTCACCGAGCGCGAATTCGCCGGCCGCCGCCTTCTGCTCCGCCGCGGCCTCGTACCAGCGCAGGGCAACAGCGTGATCCTTGGCGCAGCCTTGCCCGTTGGCGTACATGTCGCCCAGGAGCGCCTGTGCGTCCGCCTTGCCGGCCTCCGCCGCCACCGACATCCAGAGGAAGGCGGCGTCGAGGTCCCTGGGCACACCGATCCCGTTCGGGAACACCAGATCGTGCAGGTTGGTCGCCTTGTCACCCAGCCGCGCTGCAGTGGATTGCCGCCACATCTCGGGCCTGTTCGGTCCGAGCGCGGCCTGAAACCCGTGGAGGTAGATCAAGCCAAGCTGGAATTGCGCTTCGGTGTGTCCGTTCAGGGCGGCGCGTTCATACCACGCGACCGCGTCCGGAATGTTGCCGATAACGCCCTCGTTCCTCGCATAGAGCAGCCCGATCCGGTAATCCGCCTCCGGGTTGCCTGCGCGCGACGCAAGCCGCCACAAGCGCAGCGCCTCGAGATATTGCCGGTTCTCGTAAGCCTCCAGTCCCCGTTCAAACTGCGAAGAGTCTGAACGGGACGAACCGGGCCGGAGCAAGTCGAGAAGGGATCGCGTCGATACCATCATGGCTCGCGCATTGCTTCTTTTGCACTGCGCAGCATGCCGCCGAGCAGATACATCGCCACCGATCGGGTGCCCACATTGACATCGCCCTGCAGCGTCATGCCGGGGATGAGGCGGAAATTCCTCGGAACATCCTTGAAGTTGGTCTCGTCGACCGAGCATCGCGCCTTGTAGTAGGCATCGACCGGCTTTCCGTCCTCATCGGTGGTGAAGGCGCCTTCGCTGATCCAGCGAATCTTGCCCTGCGCCGTGCCGTGCTCCGCCGCGTTGAAGGCATCGACCTTCATCGTGCAGGGGTCGTTCGGCCGGACGAAGCCGACATCGCGCGACAGGATCTGAATCTCCGCCTCGAGCCGGGTCTTGAGCGGCATCAGCGTGATGAAGGGATCACCCGGCTTCAGCACCGATCCGACCGAGAGCTTGGCGAGGGTCAGGACGACCGAGGGCTCGGCGGCCGTCCATCGCACCAGGTCCTGATGCTTGATGGCCTTGTCATAGTTTGAGCGGGCGGTATCAAGGCTGTTGCGCGTCGTGACCAGATCCTGGCTCAGCTGCGCATTCCATTGCTCGGCGAAGGCCTTGCGATCGGCCTTCAGCGATTCCAGCTGGTGTTGCGCCTCCAGCAGGGTGTTGTGCGTGTTGTCGATCTGGCGCAACAACTCCAGGCGATTATCCTGAGACAGATACAGGTTCAGCTTGGACCCGCTGCCGCTTTCGGCAAGCGTCGAGCGCATGTCCTCGATCTTGCCGGCGATCTCGGCACGTTGACTGTAGCGCTCGTCGTCCTTCTTCGACTTCTGGATCGTCGCTTCGGTCTGGCTGATCTTGGAGTCGTAGCTGTTCACCTGCGCGTTGTACTGGGCGACGCGCTGGTCGTAGAGCGCCTTCTGCAAGGCGTTGTACCGGGTGACTTCCGGATCGTTGGACTGACCGAATGTCAGCGGCTTTCCGGACAATTCGGCCTCGTCGCGGGCAACCTGTGCGTCAAGGCTGGCAATCTGCAGCTTGTACTGCGTGACGTCGGCCACGGTGAAGGTCGAGTCGAGCGTCGCAAGCAGCTGACCCGTCTCAACCTGCTCACCTTCCCGAACATCGATCGTCTTGATGATCGACGCGTCCAGGGCCTGCAGCACGTTGATCTGATCGACCGGAACGATCCTGCCGCCCACGCTCGTGATGACCCGATCGACGCGCGTGAAGCACATGATCGCCACGACGGAGACCAGGAACGCCGACAGCACGAACAGCGTCGCGCGGGCCAGCAACGGCTCGGCCGCCTCGCGGATGGCATCTGTTTCGGACTGGAACTGGCGAACGGTCGCGAGCGAAGCCTGATTAGGAGACAAGGGTCGGACTCCTGAAGTTCTTCTCGTTGCGGCCCGCCGGCACGAGATGCGTATTCTGCTGGTACCAGAGCGAGCTATAGATGTCGTTTCGTTCCAGAAGCTCGTCGTGGCGTCCGATGTCGTTGACCACGCCGCGATTGAGCACGAGGATCGCATCGGCCTTCGTGAGCGACGACAGCCGGTGCGAGATGATGATCAGCGTGCGCCCCTGGGCAATCCGAGAAATATTCGCGTTGACGATCGTCTCGCTCTCGGCATCGAGCGCGCTGGTCGCTTCGTCCAGGATCAGGATCGGCGGATTGACGATCAGCGCTCGCGCAATCGCGAGGCGCTGACGCTGCCCGCCGGAGAGATTGGTGGATCCCTCGTAGATATAGGTCTCGTAGCCGCGCGGCAGCTTGTCGATGAACTCCTCTGCGCCGGCCAAACGCGCCGCCCTGACAATGTCGTCGAAGGTCGCATCGGGCTTCGCGGCTGAAATGTTCTCGCGGATCGTGCCGCTGAACAGGAAGTTCTCCTGTAGCACGACGCCGACGTTGCGCCGGAGATGGTCGACATCGTATTCGCGGACATCGATGCCGTCGACCTTGATCAGACCGCCGTAGTCGGAGTGCAGCCGCTGCAACAGCCGCGTGATCGTGGTCTTGCCCGAGCCGCTCTTGCCCATCACGCCGAGCGTGGTGCCGAGCGGAATCTCGAACGAGATGTTGTTCAGCGCCGGCGACACCGCTCCCTTGTACTTGAATGTGACGCCGGAGAATTCGACCAGTCCCTTGAGCGGGACCCGCACGCCATGGCCGGAACGTCCCTCCTCAGGCGGCTGATTCACCAGTCGGCCGACGATCGTGACTGCCGTGCGCGCCTCGTCATACTGGTTGATGAGCTGAGCCATCTGCATCAGCGGGCCGGCAACACGTTGCGACAGCATCAGAAAGGCAAACAGCGCGCCGACATAGACCGGATCGCCGCTCGACACGGCCAGGTAGACACCGAACGCATAGGGCGCACTCACCGCCAACCGTTCCAACGGACGCACCACCGTCTGGATCGCGGTTCCGGTCAGGCCTTCGGCAAGACGCGCCTTGGCGACGCGCGCCACCAGCACGTCCCACATGTGGCGCTGCCGCGTATCGAGCGCCAGCGATTTGATGGTCCGCATGCCGTTTAGACTCTGGATCAGGAACGCGCCCTGTGCGCCTTCGGCCGCCAGGGTTGCCGAGGACTTCTTCCGGTACGTCGGCAGCATCAGGATAAGCCAGGTTACGATCACCCCGGCAAAGGCAAGAACCATCAGCGTCATGATCGGGCTGAAGAAGAACATGACCGGCAGGAAGAAGAACAGCGTCGTCGAATCGAGAATGGTTCCGAACAACTGCCCGGTGAGGAAGCCGCGAATTCGAAACACCTCGCGGATGTCCCGCGAAATCAGGCCGACAGCGTTCTGCTCGAAGTAGTCGATCGGCAGATTGAGCACTTTCTCGAACACGTAGGTCGACAGCTTGACGTCGAGGCGGGCCGTCAAACGCTGCACCAGATACTGCCGCAGGAACGTGAACGCCGCCTCGAACATGATGACCACGAACATGGCGATACACAGCACGTAGAACGTGTTGTAGGCCTTGTAGAAAATGACCTTGTCGGAGAGCAGCCGCCAGAACATGATCGGTGCCAGGCCCATGAAGCCCAGGATCAGCGCCGCGATCGCGACGTCACGCAGGATCCGCCGCTCGCGGAACAGCAATGCGGTGACAAAGCCGAAGCTGAACGGCTGGGTCTCGTCGGAGATCTCGTAATCGCGCTTGGCCATGACGACGTCGCCCGACCAGATGTCCTCAAAGCGCGGTTGATCGATGACGAGCAGCGCATCCTCGCTCGCATTCGGATCCTGCAAGACCACCCGGGTGCTGTTTTCATCGCCTTCGAGGCGCAGCAAGACCATGTGGCTGCCATCGCGCAGGCGAACGATTGCCGGCAGCGCCCGCTTGAGATGGCTCAGCCCCTTCCAGTCCAGCGTGACGGCCTTGGCCGTCATGCCCGAGGAATTCGCGCACTTCAAAAGCTCGGCAAGCGTGACTTCCTGGTCGCCCAGCAGGTTGTCATGGATGAGCTGGGACGGGGTCAGGTGCAAACCATGCTGTCTTGCCACGATGACGAGACAGGCGAGACCCGAGGGCGGCAGCGCCTCCACCGAAGGTGCGCCGACGAGCGAGAGGTGTTTGGTCATGGAAGCCTCGAGGTTTCGACTGCGCAAGATCCGGTCCCTAGCGAGATATAACTTATCACTGTTAGTTCGCTAACGCAGCATTTTCAGCGCATCGTTCCGAAAAGATATGTGTCGCAACAAGCACAGAAGCCAGTTCCGGCCATTGCTACCGGTGGTTTAACCACGGAACCATTATAACATTATTTAACATCGACGATCACGGGGCGGCGGTCTCCGTCTCCCGGAAGTCGAAGCCGCAGGCCTCGAGCTGCGGCCGGATCCGCCTCTCCTCGGCCTCCGGCATGAGCGCCAAGGCGCAGACCTCGAAGTTCCCGCTGCGAACGGACACCGTCGGAAACCCGGCGCTCAGCAGCAGGTTTCCCATCCGGTCGCACGAAAAACCGGTCTTGTGCGCCATGTGGTGGCGTCCCTGCTCGATCGCGCCGGAATGCCCGTAGATCATATCAAGTGGCCGTATCGGACCGGCCGGCGAGACATAGGCGACCGCACCGAGACCCTGGGTCAGCATGTGCTGAGCCACCGCCTCAAGGTCGGGCGACATGATCAGCGCGAATCCGTCCGGCTTGAGAACCTCGCGGAACTGGACGAATGTGGGATGTATCTCATGGGCATAGAGATGCTCCATCAGATGGGAGCACCAGATCGCGTCGAACGAGGCCGGCCGGCACAGTTTCGCGAGATCGGTAATCGAGCCGACGATGTCCGGACTCACGCTGCCGTCGACATCGAGGCGAACCTCCTCCCACTCATGCGACGTCAGGAGCGGCTGGATCCGCTTGGCAACCGTCGATCCAGCGCCGGCGTTCAGCATTTTCTTCTTGGCCAATTCGAGAGCTCCGCGGTTCGCGCATTAAGCGGCTGATTTCTGCAGCGATCGCTCGTCCTGACCGAAGTTGATGGCGCCGCTGGAAAACCATCGGCCCCAGCACCGTTCGATCAAGCGAGCCACACGCCTTTACAAAAGCTACGTGGTCCGAATGTGACGAACTAACGTTCTAACGTCCGTTAACGGAATGCCTGGAGCGGAACTTGAGACGGAGCTCGCCCGATCCGACGCCGAATGATCGACAAGTTCCGATCACCGTGTTCGCACACCAACGAAAGGGCCGCCCAACCGAGGTCGAGGCGGCCCCCTCACTTCGTGAAGGCCTGGGGTGTTACAACCTGGTCGAGTGACCATCGTTGAAGATCAGGTATTCGATGTTGCTGATCTGGGTCACCTGGCCATTGCTGAAGTTGATGTCCAGAGAACCGTCCTTGCCCGCGGTGATATCGGTCACGTCAGTCGAGGCGTGATCCAGGAAGGTCAGCGAGTCCTTGCTGCCGGCGCCACCGTCAATGGTGTCTTTGCTGTGGAGGTTGGACAGGTAGAAGTAGTCCTGCCCCGAGCCACCGACCATCGAGGCCGTGCCGGTGGCGGAGCCGACGAACGAGGAACCGCCATTGCCGCCGATCAGCGTCTGCGTACCCGAGCCGGCGACCATCGTATCGTGTCCGGAGCCGCCATGCAGCGTGTCGTTGCCGGCACTGCCATAGAGCGAGTCGTTGCCGTCACCGCCGTAGAGCGAGGTCGCATGCGAGGCATCGCTGCCGGAATAGAGCACGTCGTTGCCGGCGCCGCCGTATTCCGCAACAGTGCCGGTGCCGCCCACCAGCAGGTCGTTGCCCGCGCCGCCATCCAGCGAGTCGGCACCCCCACCGCCATAGAGCGAGTCGTTGCCGGCACCGCCGTAGAGTGAGGTCGCGTGCGACGCATCGCTGCCCGAATAGAGCGCGTCGTTGCCGTTGCCGCCGTATTCGGCAACAGTGCGGGTACCGCCGACCAGCAGATCGTTGCCGGCGCCGCCATCCAGTGAGTCGGCACCCGCACCGCCATAGAGCGAGTCGTTGCCCGCACCGCCGTCCAGGATCGTGCCGTGCGATGCATCCGAGTGCGAGTAAACCGCATCGTTGCCGCTGCCACCATACTCCGCAACAGTCCCGGCAGCGCCGATCAGCAGGTCGTTGCCGGTACCGCCGTCCAGCGTGTCGGAACCGATATTGGCAGGATTATACCCTGCACCGGCAACCAGCGTGTCGTCGCCCGCACCACCATCGAGCAACGTGCCGAGCCCATAACCGGCGCCTGACTTGAGAACGTCGTTGCCGCTGCCACCGTACTCCGCAGCCGTGGCGGTGCCGCCCTGCAGCAGGTCGTCACCGGCGCCGCCATCCAGCGTGTCGGCTTCGCCACTGGCACCACCCTCCAGCGTGTCGTTGCCGTCACCGCCCGACAGGAACGAGCCGTACCACGCAAACAAGTTCGCGTAGAGCAGGTCGTCGCCGGCGCCGCCGTAGATCTGATCGCTGTATGTGCCGGCGACCAGCGTGTCATTGCCCGCGCCACCGTCGAGAGTCTCGTTGTAGAAACCCGCGCTCAACCAGTCGTCACCGGCGCCACCATACAGGCGATCGTTGCCCCAGCCACCGAACAGCACGTCGTTGCCGCTACCGCCGTCCAGCGTGTTGATCCGGTCCAGTGAGTCCAGCGAGCTGCCGGACAGCAGAGTATCGTCGCCGCTACCGCCATGCAGGTCCGACCAGTCACTGCCGTAAAGCCAGTCGTTGCCGGCGTCGCCGTAAATCTGGGTGTGGCCCACGCCGCCACCGTACACCGTGTCGTTGCCCGCGCCGGCAAGAACCGTGGTACCGCGGTTGTTGTTGATGGTGATATCGTCGTTGCCGACACCGGTCGCAACCACCACCGGGGCGGCGCCGTTCACGGTCAGCGTCACGTCGCTCTTGGTGGCCTCGATGATTGCCTTCAGCTTGGCATCAAGCTTGATCGTATTGCTGGCGTTGGTTTCGATCAGAACATAGGCGTTCGGATCCGGGTTGCTGATCCCAGCCCCCTCCTGCACCGGGATGGTCGCGCCGTCATCCGGGCTGGTGTAGCCGATCCCCGCGCTGATCAGATAGTCGAGAATCTGTTGCCGGGTTGCGTGATCGATCGCGGAGCTGATCGCGGCCTTGAGCCCCGTCCGGTTCAGATTTTGCGTCACCATCGATGGAGCCCCTGCTTCGACGCGCTACATCATCTCTAAGCAAATACTCAAATTATCTCGATGACTCACAATTGGAGCAGGCTGCAACACTGCAAAGCTATCAGACAACATCTCCGAGCACTACCTGCAATCGAAAAAAAGCGCCGCCTCAACCATGGTTGAGGCGGCGCCTTCCCTTAGTGCAGACCTAGTTTAGTGCAGACCTGAGATCTTAGTTCAGGTTTGGGATCTTACAGCTTGGTCGAGTGACCATCGTTGAAGATTAGGTATTCGATGTTGCTGATCTGGGTCACCTGGCCATTGCTGAAGTTGACGTCCAGAGAACCGTCCTTGCCGGCGCTGATGCCGGTCACGTCGGTCGAGGCGTGATCCAGGAAGGTCAGCGAGTCCTTGTTGCCGGCACCACCGTCAATGGTGTCGCTGCTGTGGAGGTTGGACAGGTAGAAGTAGTCCTGACCAGATCCGCCAACCATCGAAGCCGTACCGGTCGCGGAGCCGACGAACGAGTCGTTGCCGCCGCCGCCAAGGAGGGTCTGGTTGCCCGAACCGGCGACCAGCGTGTCGCTGCCGGAGCCGCCATACAGCGTGTCATTGCCGGCACCGCCGTAGAGCGAGTCGTTGCCGGCACCGCCATAGAGCGAGGTCGCGTGCGACGCATCGCTGCCCGAGTAGAGCACGTCCTTGCCAGCGCCGCCGTACTCGGCAACAGTGCCGGTACCGCCGACCAGCAGGTCGTTGCCGGCGCCACCATAGAGCGTGTCGGCACCCGCACCGCCGTAGAGCGAGTCGTTGCCGGCACCGCCGTCGAGGATCGAGCCGTGCGACGCATCCGAGTTCGAGTAGAGCGCGTCGTTGCCTGCAC
>NZ_JACMYP010000053.1 GCF_020889705.1 Bradyrhizobium altum
CGGTCCGGGGCCCGACGATCGCCGCGGCCGCGACGAGTTCGTCTCGGTCAGCTGGGAGAAGGCGCTCGATCTGCTCGGCGGCGAATTGACGCGGATCCGCGACACGATCGGCCCCGGCGCGGTGTTCGGCGGCTCCTATGGCTGGTCGAGCGCGGGCCGCTTCCATCACGCGCAGAGCCAGGTGCATCGCTTCCTCAACGTCGCACTCGGCGGCTATGTGCGGTCGGTGAACAGCTATTCCTCGGGCGCGTCCTCGGTGCTGCTTCCGCAGATCCTCACAGGCTACGAGGACATCACCAAGCGCAACGTCACCTGGGAGCAGATCGCTGCCGAGACCGACATCGTGCTGGCGTTCGGCGGCATGGCGCTGAAGAACTCGATGGTGGCGGGCGGCTCGATCAGCAAGCATGTCGAGCGCGGCGCCATGGCGGCGGCACAGCGGCGCGGCTGCAAGTTCATCCTGGTCAGTCCGCTGCGCGACGATCTGCCCGTCGAGGCCGGCGCCGAATGGCTGACGGCATTGCCCGGCACCGACACCGCGCTGATGCTCGGCATCGTCCACACCCTGGTCAGCGAAGGCCTGCACGATCAGGCCTTCCTCGATCGCTACACCGAGGGCTGGCCGGTGTTTTTGCGCTATCTCGTCGGCGAGAGCGATCGTGTGCCCAAAAGCGCCGAATGGGCCGCAGCGATCTGCGGCATCGACGCCGGCACCATCAAGGCACTCGCGCGCCGGCTTGCCGGGCGGCGGGCGCTGATCACCGTCTCGCATTCGTTGCAGCGCGCCGAGCATGGCGAGCAGCCGGTGTGGATGGGCATGGTGCTGGCGGCAGCGCTCGGCCAGATCGGGCTGCCCGGCGGCGGCTATGCCTATTCGCTCGGTGCGATCGGCTATTACGGCCGGCGCGTCAACGACGTGACGGGACCGACGCTCGGGCAGGGCCGCAACGGCGTCGCCGACTTCATTCCGGTGGCGCGCATCGCCGATATGCTGCTCAATCCCGGCACGACCTATCGCTACAATGGCGAGACGCGCACCTATCCGGATATCCGCCTCGTCTATTGGGCCGGCGGCAATCCGTTCCACCATCACCAGGACCTCAACCGGCTGCGCAAGGCCTTTGCGCGGCTCGATACGCTTGTCGTGCACGAGCTGGCCTGGACCGCCACGGCGCGTCACGCCGACATCGTGCTGCCCGCGACGATGACGCTGGAGCGCGAAGACATCGGCTATTCCAGCAACGATCCCTTGATGGTCGCCATGCACCGGATCGCCGAGCCGTTCGGCCTCGCGCGCGACGACTACGAGATATTCGCCGATCTCGCCGACCGGTTAGGGGCCCGCGAGCCATTCACCGAAGGACGCACGTCGCGGCAATGGCTGGCGCATCTCTACGAGCCGACCCGCAAGGCGCTCGCCGCGCGCGGGCTCGAAGCGCCGAGCTTCGAGGAGTTCTGGGTGCGCGGCAGCCTGGTCGTGCCGCAGCATCTCGACGACGGCGGCTCGCTGCGCCGCTTCCGCGAGGACCCGGTGGCGCGGCCGTTGCCGACACGAAGCGGCCGCATCGAGATCTTCTCGCAGAAGATCGCGGATCACGGTGACGCGGATTGTCCGGGCCATCCGGTCTGGCTCGAAAAGACCGACACGCCGACACCAGGCGCGCCGTGCTTCCTCGTCGCCAACCAGCCGGTGACGCGGCTGCACAGCCAGCTCGACTTCGGCGGCCACTCGCAAGAGGCCAAGCATCGTGGCCGTGAGGTCGCGCGCATGAATCCACGCGACGCCAAGCCGCGCGGTATCGCCGATGGCGACATCATCCGCATCTTCAACGCGCGCGGCGCCTGCCTTGCCGCGGTGCATGTCACCGACGGCATCGCGGCCGGCGTGGTTCAGCTGCCGACCGGCGCCTGGTACGACCCGATGGATCCCGAGGAGGAGGCGCCGCTCTGCGTCCACGGCAATCCGAACGTGCTGACCCGTGACATCGGCACGTCATCGTTCGCGCAGGGCTGCACCGGCCAGCTCACGACCGTCGAGGTGGAGCGTTTCAACGGCAATCTGCCGCCGATCCGGGCGTTCGATCCGGCGTAGCGCATGATCCGGACCCGGAGGGCCGCGTTAGCGCAAAGTGCGAAGCGGTTTTCCCTCGCGACAAACGCGTAGCGTTTGCGCGGAGATCACGAACAAATCATCGGTCGGCCGCTGGATGGCGCCGATCCGTTCGGCTACGGCATCACGAGATCGTCCCTGAGTTCTGGATTTGCTGAGATGCACCTGAAAGCCCTGCTTCATCTTGCCGTCGCTGCGACCGTCGCGCTTGCTTCGTCCAGCGCATGGGCGCAATCGGCCGCCGAGCCGGCCTATGGGCCGGAATTGCAGGGCTTCGACTATCCCTATCCGGTCGAGCATTATCGCTTCAGCTCGCAGGGGCAGCAGCTCGACATGGCCTATCTCGATGTCAAGCCGGCGACGCCGAACGGCCAGACCGCGGTGCTGCTGCACGGCAAGAATTTCTGTGCCGCGACCTGGGACGGCACCATCAAGGCGCTCAGCGGCGCCGGCTATCGCGTGATCGCGATGGATCAGATCGGCTTCTGCAAATCCAGCAAACCGGAACGCTATCAGTTCACCTTCCAGCAGCTCGCCGGCAACAGCCGCGCGCTGCTGGCTTCGCTTGGGATCGAACACTCGATCATGGTCGGCCATTCGACCGGCGGCATGCTCGCGATGCGCTACGCGCTGATGTACCCGGACGCCACCGACCACCTGGTGCTGGTCGATCCGATCGGGCTGGAGGACTGGAAGGCCAAGGGCGTGCCGTGGCTCAGCCTCGACGGCTGGATGCAGCGCGAGACCCGCGTCACCGCGGACAGCATCCGGGCCTATGAACGCGCCACCTATTACGCCGACACCTGGGATCCGTCCTATGAGACATGGGTGCAGATGCTGGCCGGCATGTATCGCGGGGAGGGCCGTGCCGCCGTGGCGTCGAGCTCGGCGCGGCTCTACGACATGATCGCGACCCAGCCGGTGTTCTACGAATTCGAGCAGATCAAGCCGCCGACGCTGCTGTTTGTCGGCGACAAGGACACCACCGCGATCGGCAAGGACACCGCGCCGCCCGAGATTCGCAAGATGCTCGGCAACTACCCGGTGCTCGGCAAGGAGGCCGCGAAGCGGATCCCGCATGCGCAGCTGATCGAATTCCCCGACCTCGGCCATTCGCCGCAGATCCAGGCGCCGGCGCGCTTCCACGAGGCGCTGCTCGGCTGGCTGCAGCATCCCGAGACCGGCGCGACGCTGGTCAAGTAGCAACGGCGAGACAAGCGGACGGCATCATGACGACAGCCGAAATGATCAGCGTGTTCACGGTGGACGGGCAGGGCGGCAATCCCTGTCCGATCGTGGTCGATGCAAGCGGCATGAGTGCATCCCAGATGCAGGACGTTGCCCGCCGCCATGGTCACGAGTCCGGCTTCGTGCTGCCGGCGCAGAGTGACGATTTCGACGCCACGTTCCGCTTCTTCGTTCCGAACCACGAAATGGAGATGTGCGGCCACGCGACCATCGGTGCGCTCTGGCTGCTGGCGCGCCATGGAAAGCTGTCCGGCGACACGATCCGGATCTCGACGCGCAGCGGTCCCGTCACCGGCTTCATCAGCCGTGATCGCAACGGCGAGCCGGGTGTCCAGATCACCCAGCCGGCCGGCAAGACCGTTCCGCTCACCGATGTGCAACGCGACGATGTGCTGCGGGCGCTCGCGGTCAGGCCGGATGCGATCGGCCGGGCGACGCCCTGCAACGCCGTCACGTCGCGGATCAAGACGCTGATTCCGATGCGCTCGCCCGAAGCGCTGAATGCGCTTGATCCCGCGGCCGAGGCCGTCGAAGCGGTCTGCGGCCGGATCGGCTCGACCGGGCTCTATCCGTTCGCGGTGATCGACCGCGAGGCGCGTCTGTTCGAGGCGCGGCAATTCCCGCGCTCGTCCGGTTATCGCGAGGATGCCGCAACCGGCATTGCGGCCGCGGCGCTGGCGTTCGGCCTGCTCGACAACGGCCTGGTCGCGCCGAACGACGCGGAGATTCGAATCCTGCAGGGCCGGGCGATGGGGCGTCTGTCGGAGATCCGCGTCCGCATCGGCTTTGCCGGCGGCCGTCCCGTCGGTTGCCTGCTCGGCGGCAATGTCGTGTTGATGGCCGCGCCGTCACACTGAAATGAGCTGATCTTTAGGTCGATTCCGCGGCGCGCTTGGCGCGCTCCCGCGCGCTGGCGTGCACCGGCGACGATTTCCGAGCGCCGGGGCCCGGATGCACATGGACCGCCTTCGCGCTCAGCGGCTCGCCGCATTCCGAGCACACCATGACAGGGTCGAACATCTTCCCGCAGGTCTTGTGTTCGTGCAGCAACGGCCGGCCGCGGGCGTCGACCATGTGGACGTTGCCCCAGTGCACGATCGACATGATGATCGGATAGAGATCGAGACCCTTCTGCGTCAGGATGTATTCGTAGCGCTTCGGCGCTTCCTGATAGGGAATCTTGCGCAGCACGCCGAAGCGCACCAGCTTCTTCAGCCGGTCTGCGAGCAGGTGCCGGGTGATTCCGAGCGATGCCTGGAAGTCATCGAACCGTCGGATGCGCAGGAAACATTCGCGCAGGATCAACAGGCTCCAGCGGTCGCCGATCACAGCGACGGTGCGGGCCAGCGAGCACGGCTCCTCCTCGAGGGTATCCCATTTCATCGGCGTCTCCTGCGATCTGCGTCGGCATCGCACATAAAATTCTAAAACAGAACTGACGTCATTTCAATAGGATGCCAACGTGGTGGCTGCCGTACGGTCATTGGATGACAAATATCATATTGACAGTTCTAAAATAGAACTTATGGTCCGGACCACGATCAACCGGCGGCAACAGGCGATTGCCGCCCATCGAAGGGAAGGGCGTTCCATGGCTGCTCCGCTCAAGGTCGAATTCCATTTCGATTTCGGAAGCCCGAACGCCTATCTCGCCGAACTTGCGCTGCCCGGGATCGAGAAGCGCACCGGCGTCAAGTTCGACTATATCCCGGTGCTGCTCGGCGGCGTCTACAAGGCGACCGGCAACATGTCGCCCGGCGAGTCGCTGCGCGGGATCAAGAACAAGCCCGAATACAACGCGCTCGAGACGGAGCGCTTCCTGCGCCGTCACAACGTCACGAAGTTCACCATGAACCCGTTCTTTCCGGTGAATACGCTGGCGCTGATGCGCGGCGCGGTGGCCGCGCAGTTCGAGAGCGTGTTCGAGCCCTATTTCCGGGCTGCCTACAACCACATGTGGGTCGAACCCAAGAAGATGGACGACCCGCAGGTCTTCCGCGAGGCATTCCTGTCCTCGGGTATCGATATCGATCGTCTCATCGCCCGCGCCCAGCAGGATGACGTCAAGAAGAAGCTGATCGACAACACCAGCGATGCGGTCGCGCGCGGCTCGTTCGGATCGCCGACGTTCTATGTCGGCAACGAGATCTTCTTCGGCAAGGACAAGGTGCGCGAAGTCGAGGAAGAGATCGTCGCGCAGCTGGCTGCGGGGCAGCGCAAGACCGCCTGAGCGGAAATTCCTCAACACAAGCCCGAAGGGCAGCGACAGGGAGGTTTGAGTGCAGGCGCCGATCCGGATTATCGAAGGAAGTGTGGAAGGCTTGCCGAACCGCCTCCACGAGGTGATCGATCACCACGTCGCGGCGACGCCGGATCATCCGGCGCTGATCGACGACAAGGGGCGGCTGACCTATCGCGAGCTCGATCGAACGGTCGGCCGCGTCGCCGAGGCACTGCAGGCGCTCGGCATCCGCGCCGGCGACCGCATGATGATCGTGAGCGAGAATTCGATTCCGCTGGCCTGCCTGCTGCTGGCGGCGAGCCGGCTCGATGTCTGGTCAATCGTGGTCAATCCACGGCTGTCGCCGCGCGAGCTGGATCAGATCAGGGATCACAGCGGCGCCCGCCGCGTGTTGCTGACTGCTGAAGTCTCGCAAGAGGCGGCCATCCATGCCGCGCGCTATGAGGCGGCCGTGCAGGATGTCGGCCCGCTCCGTGGCGTTGCCGTCACCGGCCTGAACTTAGCGACCACGGCCGAGCCGGTCGAGGCCGACGGCGCAAACCAGGTCGCGGTCCTGATCTACACGTCCGGCACCACCGGTACGCCGAAGGGCGTGATGCTGACCCATCGCAATCTCCTGTTCAGCGCCCGGGGCACCGCGGGCTTCCGCAAGATGGCGGCCGACGACGTGCAATATTGCGTGCTGCCGATCTCGCATATCGTCGGCATCTCGCTGCTGACCATGACCCTGATGGTCGGCGCCACCGTGCGCCTGGTTGCCAAATACGATCCAGCCGCGCTGGTCAGGGCGATGGCCGAGGAGGGCATCACGATCCTGAACGGCGTGCCCGCGACCTATCAGCGTCTGCTCGAATACCGACGCAATGCCGGCCTGCCGAAGCTCGATCGCGGCCGGTTGCGCGTGATCTCGGTGGCCGGCGCGCCGCTCGATCTCGATCTCAAATCCCGGGTCGAGCAGGAGCTCGGGCTGCCGCTGCTCAACGGCTATGGCATCACCGAATGCTCGCCCGGCATCTCCGGCGTCCGACCCGATAACCCGCGAGCCGACCACGCGGTCGGCACCGTGATGCCTGGCCTCGAAGCAAAGCTGGTCAGCCGCGACCTGAAGCCGGTTGCATCCGGCGAAGTCGGCGAGCTGCATGTTCGCGGCCCGAACGTGATGCGCGGCTATTACCGCGCGCCTGATCTGACCGCCAAGGCGATCGACCCCGACGGCTGGTTCAACACCGGCGATCTGGCGCGCTTCGAGAATGACGTCCTCTACATCGTCGGGCGCACCAAGGAGATGATCATCCGCTCCGGGTTCAACGTCTATCCGGCCGAGATCGAGGCGGTGCTGAGCACGCACGACGCCGTTGTGCAGTGCGCCGTGGTCGGCCGGCCGGTCGAGGGCAATGAGGAAATCATTGCGTTTGTGCAGCTGATCAAGGGTTCGGCGGCCACCGTGCAGGACCTGATGGCCCATATTGCCCCGCAACTCACCTCGTACAAGCGCCCATCCGAGATTATCCTGATGGACGCGCTGCCCGCGACATCGACGGGCAAGCTCCTGAAGCACAAGCTTGCGGAGTCGCTGCGCAGCTGAGGCTGAGCCGCCGCAAGCCAGTTCACTCAAACAAGACCGGAGTACACCATGCAGAAGAGAAACAAGACGGTCGCCGTCATTGGTGCCGGTGATTTCATCGGCGGCGAGATCGCCAAAAAGTTCGCCTCCGAAGGCTTCACGGTCTTCGCCGGTCGCCGCAACGGCGACAAGCTCGCGCCGCTGGTCAAGGAGATCGAGGCCGCCGGCGGCGAGATCCATGCGCGCTCACTCGATGCGCGCAAGGAGGAGGAGATCATCTCCTTCCTCAACGACGCCGACAAGCATGCGCCGCTGGATGTCTGCATCTTCAACATCGGCGCCAACGTCAATTTCCCGATCCTGGAGACCACCGAGCGCGTGTTCCGCAAGGTCTGGGAGATGGCCTGCTACTCCGGCTTCCTCGCGGGGCGCGAGGCGGCGCGGCTGATGATGGCGCGTGGAGAGGGCAACATCTTCTTCACCGGCGCGACCGCGTCGTTGCGCGGCGGCAGCGGCTATGCCGCCTTTGCTAGTGCGAAGTTCGGCCTGCGCGCCGTGGCGCAGGCGATGGCGCGCGAGCTGGGACCGAAGAACATCCACGTCGCGCATCTGATCATCGATTCCGGCGTCGACACCGAATGGGTGCGGCAGCGCCGCATCGAGGCGCTCGGCCCGAACGCGCTCGACAATCCCGACCTTTTGATGCCGCCCGCTTCGGTCGCCACGTCCTACTGGCAGCTCTACCAGCAGCCGAAGAGCGCCTGGACCTTCGAGCTGGAAATCCGGCCCTTCGGCGAGAAGTGGTAGGGAGCATCACAGATGGAGCTCGCGCTATCCCCTGAAGACGCGGCGTTTCGCGACGAAGTCCGCGCCTTCATCAAGGACAACTACCCGGCGGAGATGCGCGTCCCCAATCCGGAGACCGATCTCTCCAAGGAGCAGATGCTGCTGTGGCATCGCATCCTGCACAACAAGGGCTGGATCGCGCCGCTCTGGCCCAGGGAATATGGCGGGCCCGGCTGGTCGATCACCCGCCGCTTCATCTTCGAGCAGGAGACGACGCGCGCCGGCACGATGCCGCCGCTGGCGTTCAGCGTCACCATGGTCGGCCCCGTCATCTATACCTTCGGCAACGATGCGCAGAAGGCGAAGTTCTTGCCGCGCATCCTGTCCGGCGAGGACTGGTGGTGCCAGGGCTATTCGGAGCCGGGCTCCGGCTCCGACCTCGCCACCGTTCGCACCAAGGCAGTGCGCGACGGCGACCACTACATCGTCAACGGGCACAAGACCTGGACCACGCTGGCGCAGCATGCCGACTGGATCTTCTGCCTGGTTCGTACCGATCCGGCGGCCAAGCCGCAATCCGGCATCTCGTTTCTCCTGATCGACATGAAGTCGCCGGGCGTGACGGTGCGCCCGATCATCACCATCGACGGCTCGCACGAGGTCAACGACGTCTTCCTGGAGAACGTCCGCGTCCCCGCCGAGAACCTGATCGGTGAGGAGAACAAGGGCTGGACTTACGCGAAATTCCTGCTCGGCAACGAGCGCACCAGCATGGCCGGCATCGGCCGCTCGACGCGCTATATCGCGCGGCTGAAGAAGATCGTGAAGGCCGAGATCCCGGAAGACGATCCGGCGCATCTCGAATTCATCAGGGACATCGCCCGCGTCGAGCTCGACGTGCTGGCGCTGGAGGCGACCGAGCTTCGGGTCGTCGCGCAGATGGCGCGTGGCATCGATCCGGGGCCGGCAGCCTCGCTGTTCAAGATCCGCGGCACCGAGATCTTCCAGGATATCACCGAGCTGACGCATCGGGCGATCGGCAATGATGGCCTTGCGATCCGCGAGCATCCGGTCAGCGCCAATCACTTCATGCCGGGGCCGGACTACGGCCACACGGCGTCGGAGAAATATCTCAACTCGCGCAAGCTCTCGATCTACGGCGGATCGAACGAGATCCAGCGCAACATCATCGCGAAGGCGGTGCTTGGTCTCTAGAGCGTGATGCTCAAACGAAGACCTAGAGCGCATCTCATCGCGCTTTAGCAGCAGCGGCACGAGAGGATCGGATGGATATCCAGTTCACGGAAGAGCAGGAATTGTTGCGGTCCAGCGTGCAGCGGCTGCTGCGCGACCGGTATGACTTCGACGCGCGCCGCAAGATCGTCGCGAGCGAGGACGGCTTCAGCCGCAAGCATTGGGCCGAGTTCGCCGAGCTTGGCCTGCTCGCCGCGCCATTTTCGGAAGCCGGCGGCGGGCTCGGCGGCGGGCCGCTGTCGACCATGATCATCATGCAGGAGTTCGGCCGCCATCTCGTGGTCGAGCCGTTCGTCGAGACTGTTGTCGTTGCGGGTGGCTTGCTTGATCAGGCAGGCTCTGACGCGCAGCAGCAGGCTTACATTGCCGACATCATCGCTGGATCGAAGCTGTGGGCATTGGCGTGGACCGAGAGGGGCTCGCGCTTCGATCTTGCCACGGTCACAACGACAGCGCGCCGCGACGGCAACGACTACGTCCTCACCGGCGAGAAGACGGCGGTGCTGGCCGCACCCTGGGCGGATCATCTGATCGTCTCCGCCCGCACCTCGGGCCATCGTCACGATCGCGGCGGCGTCAGCCTGTTCGTGGTCGATCGCCGCGCCGCCAATCTCGATCTGCAGAGCTTCAGGACGATCGATGGGCGCCGGGCGGCCGAGATCAGCCTGCGCGGCGTGCGCGGAGAATTGCTCGGCCGGGAAGGCGAGGGCGTCGCCGCGCTGGAGGCCTGCCGCAACCGGGCCATCGGCGCGCTCTGTGCCGAGGCTGTCGGCGCTATCGGCGAGCTGAACGACGCGACACTGGATTACTCCAAGACGCGCAAGCAGTTCGGCGTCACGATCGGCAGCTTCCAGGTGCTGCAGCACCGGATGGTCGACATGTTCATCGCGCATCAGGAGGCGCTGTCCCTGATGCAGCATCTCAGCCTCAGCCTCAGCGACGATGAGGCCGGCATCTCCCGGCTCGCCTCGGGCGCCAAATCCAAGATCGGTTATGCCGGCAAGTTCGTGGCCGACCAGGCGGTGCAGCTGCACGGCGGCATGGGCATGACCGACGAGCTCAATGTCGGCCACTACTTCAAGCGGATTTCCTCCATCAACATCCAGTTCGGCGATCCCGCCTATCACGTGCTGCGCTATGCGCAGCTCGACGCGGTCGCATAAGCCAGAGAGGCAAGCATGTCACAGGATGCAGTCATCGTTTCCACCGCGCGCACCGGCGTCGGCAAGGCCTATCGCGGCGCACTCAACAACACCGACGGCCCGAGCCTGGCCGGCCACGTGATGGCCGAAGCCGTCAAGCGCGCCGGCATCGCGCCCGGCGAGGTCGAGGACGTGGTGATGGGCTGCGCCATGCAGCAAGGCACCACGGTGATGAATGTCGCGCGCAAGGGCGCCATCCGCGCCGGACTTCCTGTCACGGTGGCCGGCACCACCATCGACCGGCAGTGCGCTTCCGGGCTGCAGGCGATCGCGGTCGCCGCGCGTTCGGTGATGCTCGACGGCGTCGAGATCGCGATCGGCGGCGGCATCGAGTCGATCAGCCTGGTGCAAAATGAGCACATGAACAGGTTCCATGCCGTCGACGACGAGCTGATGGCGATGAAGCCCGAGATGTACATGTCGATGCTGGAGACCGCCGAAGTCGTCGCCGAGCGCTACGGAATCGGCCGCGACAAGCAGGACGAGTACAGCCTGGAGTGCCAGCGCCGCGTCGGCGCCGCGCTGCAGGGCGGCCGCTTCAACGACGAGATCGTGCCGATCACGACCAAGATGGCCGTGGTCAACAAGGACACCAAGGAAGTCAGCTTCCAGCAGGTGACGCTGGCGAAGGACGAAGGACCGCGGCCGGATACCACTGCGGACGGCCTCGCCAAGATCAAGCCGGTGTTCGAGGGCAAGACCATCAGCGCCGGCAATGCCAGCCAGCTCTCGGACGGTGCCTCGGCCTGCGTGATCATGAGCGACAAGATCGCCGCGCAGAAGGGGCTGAAGCCGCTCGGCATCTTCCGCGGCTTCGTCGCCGCCGGCGTCGAGCCGGACGAGATGGGCGTCGGTCCCGTTGCCGCGATCCCGCGGCTGTTGAAGCGGCATAATCTGAAGATCGACGACATCGATCTTTGGGAGCTCAACGAGGCCTACGCGGTGCAGGTGATCTATTGCCGCGACAAGCTCGGCATCGATCCGGACAAGCTGAACGTCAATGGCGGCTCGATCGCGATCGGCCACCCCTATGGCATGACCGGGGCGCGGCTCACCGGCCACCTCCTGATCGAGGGCCGACGGCGCAAGGCGAAATACGGCGTGGTGACCATGTGCATCGGCGGCGGCATGGGTGCGGCAGGCCTGTTTGAAATCGTCCACTGATCGGAAACGCGGGAGAAACTTGTGAAGACAGCAATCACTGAACTGTTCGGCATCCAGCATCCGATCATCCAGGGCGGCATGCACTATGTCGGCTTCGCCGAGATGGCGGCCGCGGTGTCCAACGCCGGCGGCCTCGGCATCATCACCGGCCTGACCCAGCGGACGCCGGAGCTGCTGGCGAAGGAAATCGCGCGCTGCCGCGACATGACCGACAAGCCGATCGGCGTGAACCTCACCTTCCTGCCGAGCTTCACCGCGCCGCCCTATCCCGAATACATCGCTGTTATCCGCGAGGGCGGCGTCAAGGCGGTGGAGACCGCGGGCCGCAGCCCGGAACAGTATATGCCGGCGCTCAAGGCGGCCGGCATCAAGGTGATCCACAAATGCACCTCGGTGCGACATTCGCTGAAGGCCGAGAAGATCGGCTGCGACGCGGTCAGCGTCGACGGCTTCGAGTGCGGCGGCCATCCCGGCGAGGATGACATCCCCAACATGATCCTGCTGCCGCGCGCGGCGGACGAGCTGACAATCCCGTTTGTGGCCTCGGGCGGCATGGCGGATGCGCGCAGCCTCGTCGCGGCGCTGTCGATGGGCGCTGCCGGCATGAATATGGGAACGCGCTTCATCGCGACCAAGGAAGCGCCGGTGCATGCCAATGTGAAGCAGGCGCTGCTCGACGCCGACGAGCTCGATACGCGCCTGGTGATGCGGGCGCTGCGCAACACCGAGCGCGTGCTGAAGAACAAGGGCGTCGATGAGCTGCTCGAAATCGAGCGCGACAAGGGCGCCAGGCTGAAGATCGAGGACATTCACGAGCAGGTCGCCGGCGTTTACCCGAAGGTGATGATCGACGGCGAGATGGATGCCGGCGCCTGGAGCTGCGGCATGGTGGTCGGCCTGATTCACGACATTCCGACGGTGAAGGAGCTGATCGACCGCATCATGTCCGAGGCCGAAGCGATCATCCGGCAGCGGTTGACCGGCTTCCTCGACGGCAAATTTGAAACCACGGCGGCCCGCGCGGTCGCCTGACGGAGAGTGCCATGACCGAGCATGTCAAAGTCGAAATCGCTGCCGGCGTCATGACGCTGACGTTGCAGCGGCCCGAGAAGAAGAACGCGCTGACCGGCGCCATGTATGACGCGATGTCGAACGCGCTGAAGCAGGCCGAGGCGGATCCAGCCGTCCGCGTGATCCTGTTCCAGGGCGATGGCGACAGCTTTACCGCGGGCAACGACCTGGCCGATTTCGCGAGCCAGGCGCGCGGCGACAGCGCGGTCGATAGCCCGGCGCATCGCTTCATCGAGACCATCAGCAAGGTCGGCAAGCCGCTGGTTGCGGCGGTGCAAGGCAATGCGGTCGGCGTCGGCACCACCATGCTGCTGCATTGTGACCTGGTCTATGTCGCCGAGACCGCGCGGCTGATCACGCCCTTCGTCAATCTGGCTCTGGTGCCGGAGGCAGCGTCGAGCTGGCTGCTTCCCTTAAGGATCGGGCACGCGCGCGCCTATGCGATGTTTGCGCTCGGCGAGCCGATGGATGCGGCGGGCGCGCTGGCATCCGGCCTTGCCAATGCCGTGGTGCCGCAGGCCGATCTGCGCAAGAAGGCGCATGACGCGGCAGTCGCGCTGACAAGGCGCCGGCCGGTTCGCTCAGCATGACCAAGCAGCTGATGCGGGAGCAGCAGCGGATCGCGGCGCAGATCGCCGAGGAAGGCGTGTTGTTCAAGGAGCGGCTGACGACGCCCGAGGCGCGCGAGGCCTTTGCCGCGTTCGCCGAACGGCGTCAGCCGGACTTCACCAAGCTGTCGGCCTGAAGCCGCCGGGGAGTTCACGGATACATCGAGGGAGTGGAAAGCATGGGCGTCGTCGGCAGCCATCAATATCCCAGCATGGAATCCGTGATCTATGGCAAGCCGGCGGCCGAGGCGCTGCGCGAGGAGGCCGAACGGCTGGGCGCGAAGCGCGTCTATCTGATCGCCAGCCGTACGCTGAACACCACGACCGACGAGATCGAGAAGATCCGTAAAGCGCTCGGCGATCGCCATGCCGCGACCTTCGACGGCGTGCCGCAGCACACGACGCGGGACGTGGTGACGCAGATCGCGCGGCAGGCGAGCGAGGCCAAGGCGGACCTCGTCGTCGCGATCGGCGGCGGCTCGGTGGTCGATGCGGCGAAGATCGTGCTGATGTGCATGGAGCACGCGATCTTCGAACCGGCGGGGCTCGACGGCTTCGAGACCACGCCGGACCGCCGGTTCGGACCGTTCCGCGCGCCGAAGGTCCGGATGATCGCGATTCCCAGCACGCTTTCGGGCGGCGAGTACAATTCCGGCGCACTGGTCACCGACACCGGCCGCAAGCTGAAGCAGATCTTCAATCACCCGATGATGATGCCGCGCAGCATCATCCTCGATCCCGCGATCACCAAATATACGCCGGAGAAGCTTTGGCTCGGCTCCGGCACGCGCGCGATGGATCACGGCATCGAGGCGATCTGCTCGAGCCGGCCCAACGTGCTGGTCGATGCGGTGTGTCAGCAGGGACTGCGCTATCTGCATGATGGCTTGCTGTGCACCAAGGCCAATCCCGGCGACGAGGCGGCGCGGCTGAATTGCCAATTGGGGTCGTGGCTGTCGGCTTTCGGATTGCAGTCGCGGGTGCCGATGGGTGCGAGCCACGCCATCGGCCATGTGCTCGGCGGCACCTGCGACGTTCCGCATTACTTCTGCACGGCAGTGATGATGCCGAGCGTGCTGCGCTACAACCGCCCCGCGACGGAAGCGGCCCAGCGATCGATCGCCGCCGCGCTCGGTGCGCCCGGCCGCGACGCAAGCGAAGCGTTCGCCGGCTTCATCGCGGAGCTCGGCCTGCCGCGGCGGCTGGCGGATGTCGGTGTCGGTGAAGACCGCTTCGAGCTGATCGGCCGGAACGCCATGCTGTCGATCTTCACCCGCGCCAACCCGCAGCCGATCCGCGAGCCGGGCGACGTCGTCAAGATCCTGAAGCTGGCCGCCTGAAGCAACAGCACCTGGAGCAGCCACCATGGCCGCCTTGCGCATCTTCTCCTATCTGCCGAACCCGCGGGTCTGGAAGGCAACCATCGCCGCGCGGTTCTGCGGCGTCGACGTCGAGGTCAGAGGCGCCTCCGGCAAGGAATTGCGCGACTGGCTGTGGGATTACGATGCCCGTCCGCTGGCCGAGCAGGAGCGCGCTGCGCTCGCCTCGCTGGCACGAACCGGCCGGGTCGGACTGACCGGCGCGCAGCTCTTCAAGACCGATGCGTTCATGGCAGCGCAGCCGTTCGGCAATGTGCCGGCGGCGTTCGGCGCCGACGGCGAGGTCGGAATCTTCGAATCGAACAGCATCATGCGCGCGGTGGCGCGGCTCGGCGAGGCGGCGTTCCCGCTCTATGGGCGTGACGCCTATGAGGCGTCCAGGATCGACAGCTTTCTCGACGTCAGCCTGGTCTTTGCGCGGGACACGCAGATCTATCTGCTCGCGCTGTCAGGCGGCACGGTCGATGCGGCCATTCATGCCCGTGCCAAGGATGCGTTCGCAATCTATGCTTCGGGGATTGAGCAGGCACTGTCGCCACGGCGAGATGCGCTGGTCGGGAACGGCATCTCGATTGCCGACATCTGCCTTGCCGCCGAACTCGCGCTGTTCATGAACGAGCATGCGCGGACCGAGCAACTGCGCAAGCAGGGGCTGGAGAGAATCCTGCACCCGGGGGTAAGGGATGAATATCCGCTGATGTTCGCTCACTTTGCCCGGCTGGTCGAGCACGAGCATGTCAGGCCGGATCTCAAGCCCTATGTCGAGAAGCTGCTGTCGAAGGCGGCCGCCTGATCTTGAAAACTGTTGGCTGGAACGCGGAGGATTGTCTGCATGACCGCACCCGTCTGTCTGATATCCGGCGTTGGGCCCGGCACCGGCTCGGCGCTTGCCCGGAGGTTCGCTGAAGGCGGCTATCGGGTCGCACTTCTCGCCAGGAACGAGGAGCGCCTCGCCGCGCTCGAGAAGCAGCTTCCGGGCGCCAAGGCCTATCGATGCGATGTGTCAGATCCCGCGCAGGTCGAGACGGTGGCGTCGGCCGTGGAGCGTGATCTCGGCAGCCCCGGCGTCGTGATCCACAACGCCGTCGGCGGCGCGTTCGGCACCTTCCGCGAGATCGATCCGCAGATTCTCAATCGCAACTTCCAGGTGAACACGATGGGCCTGTTGTACCTAGCGCGTCGGTTTGCTCCGGCGATGATCAGCGCCGGCAAGGGCGCCATCGTTGCGACCGGCAATACCTCGGCGTTGCGCGGCAAGGCCGGTTTCGCGGGGTTCGCGCCGACCAAGGCGGCGCAGCGCATTCTGGCCGAGGCGATGGCGCGCGACCTCGGGCCGCAAGGCGTCCACGTCGCCTATCTCGTGATCGATGCTGTGATCGACCTGGAATGGACGCGCAAGCGCTGGCCGGAGCGGCCGGACGACTTCTTCATCAAGCCGCGGGCGATTGCGGACGAGGTCTGGCACGTTGCCCATCAGGACCGCAGCGCGTGGTCGTTCAACGTCGAGATCAGGCCGTTCGGCGAAGCCTGGTAGACGCCGCGCGGCGGTCGCAAGCGCCGTTCAATTCATAAGGTCAGGGGGAATTCATGTCGTTGAAGACGTTTGCTGTGTCGATTGCGGTGCTCGCGGCAATTGCCGCCGCTCCTGTCCGCGCCGAAACGCCGGGCGTCTCGGAATCGGAAATCAGGATCGGGGCGACATTCCCGTTCAGCGGCCCGGCATCCCCGCTCAGCAATACCGGCAAGGGCCTTATCGCCTACGTCCATTCCATCAATGATCGCGGCGGCATCAACGGCCGCAAGATCAACCTCATCACCTATGACGATGCCTATTCGCCGCCCAAGGCGGTGGAGCAGACCCGCAAGCTGATCGAGAGCGACGAGGTCGCGTTCCTGTTCAGCCCGCTGGGCACGCCCGGCATCGGCGCAACCATCAAATATGTGACCGCGAAGAAAGTGCCGCACCTCTTCGTCGTCAGCGGTGTGACCAAGTTTGCGAACTTCGCCGAGTTTCCGCTGACGACCACCGGGCTGCCGAGCTACAACACCGAGGGGAAGATCTACGCCAGGTACATTGCCCAGACGGCGCCCGACGCGAAGATCGCGATCCTCTACCAGAACGACGATCTCGGCCGTGACTTCGTGGCCGCGTTCAAGGAAACCCTGAAGGGCGAGTTCGACAAGAAGGTGGTGACGTCTCCGTATGAGGTCACCGAGCCCACCATTGAATCGCGCGTGGTGACGCTGAAGGCGTCGGGCGCCCAGGCATTCCTGATCGCGGGCACGCCGAAATTCGCCGCGCAAGCGATCAAGAAGGCGAGCGAGATCGGCTGGACGCCGCTCACCATCGTGAACTACGTGTCGAGCTCGGTGTCCTCGACCATCGTGCCGGCTGGAGTGGACAAGGCGGTCGGCGTCGTCGTGGCGACCATCGCGAAGGATCCGAACGA
This sequence comes from Bradyrhizobium altum, assembly GCF_020889705.1. Taxonomy (GTDB): domain Bacteria; phylum Pseudomonadota; class Alphaproteobacteria; order Rhizobiales; family Xanthobacteraceae; genus Bradyrhizobium; species Bradyrhizobium altum. The sequence continues at coordinate 17,079 of NZ_JACMYP010000053.1, forward strand.
CAAGAGATGGGCCGACGATCCCGGCATCAAATGGTATCGCGCCCACTTCGAGAAGTATCTTCCGGGTGCCGATATCGGCGACAGCAACTATCTGTTCGGGACCCAGCAGGGCCAGATCCTGGAGCAGGTGCTGAAGCAGTGCGGCGACGACCTGTCGCGCGAGAACATCGTGAAGCAGGCGCGCAACATCAAGGGGCTTGTGCTGCCGACGCTGATGCCGGGCATCACGGTCAACACCGGGCCCGACAACAGCATGGCCTATACGCAGCTTCAGCTGCAGCGCTGGACAGGGAGTTCCTGGGAGCAGTTCGGCGGCGTGCTGAGCGCCGAGCCGAACTGAGTCGCGGGGTCGATCGCCGACGAGGCGCTAATGGAGCCGGCGTGCGATTGGCTTCGCCAGCGCGTTCTGCCATTCCCGCTGCGATGACCGGTCGATTACCCGCAGCCCGTTCAGCAGGGCCGTGGTCTTCGGCTGCACCCGCGAGCCGTCGATCACCTCGAGCTGGCCGCACCGGTTGAGGGTGTGCAGCTTGCGCCCGCTCCATAGCGGCCCGGGCTTGAGCAGATGCCGAAGGGCCTGCTTGTACGTCGTCGGCGACAATTCGAGCACTTCCGCAAGTCCGAGCGCCGCGCCGTATCCGGTGGTGCAGTCCTGCACCGGCCGCCACAGCCTTCCATCGACGGTCACGAAGTTTCCGGCCGGCCGCGTGGTCGCGCGATCCATCAGGATCGGATTGGCCGCATGCGGTTGCCAGGGGCCGAGCAATTGCCCGGCGTAATAGATCGCAAGCGTGTCGGAATAGCCGCCGGTGCCATCGCGCCAGGCTCCGAACATGTAGTGGAGGCCGTTATGCTGCGTGACGGTCACGTCGGCAAGTTCGAGGCCGGACAGCAGCGTTGAGTGCCGCTCCCACTTGTCCGGAAAGCGGATGCATTTGTAGATGGGAACGTCCCGGTGCGCAGTGCTTTCCGGGATCATCCAGAGCTCGCCGCCATCCTCGATCAGGAACGGGTAGGACAGATGCCAGGGCTCTTCGAGCACGGGCATCACCGTGCCGATCGGCCCGCGGTCGTCGAATTCGATCGCGGAAATGATACCCTTGCCGGTCCGGTGGTCGAGGTCCTCGAAGAACACGAAGGTCTTGCCCTGCCACTTCACCGGGACAGGATCGGCATAAAAGTGGTTGCCGGGATCGCCGAGCACGTTCCAGGCAGGTCCCGACAGGTCGCCGGTGCGCCAGATATCCGCGTTCCCGGCGAAGCGCCAACCGACATGCCAGTGCGGCGCGTAGCAGCACAGACGATAGATTTCCTTTGCGATCGAGGTCGCTACGCCGCGCATGACAAAGGGCGCGGGATTTGGTGCTGCGCCGCTGTTAGCAGGAGCAGCCAATTGCGGCACGAGCCGCGGAGCTCCTGAGAGAATCGGCGGCAGCATCGACAGCGTGCGTGCCATCACCGTTTCGAGCCCGCCGCTCAGGCCGGCCGCGATTTCCGCGGAGGGATGACCGCGGTCCATCACCGAGCCGTCGAGCTCGTTGACGATTTCGATCACCGGCAGATCGCCGGCGAGAATGGCCGAAAGTACCGCACTCTCCCCCGCGTGCCCGTTGAACCGTGGACGGAGATAGAGCTTGGCGGAGCAGTTCGGATCCCGCGTGGCGCTGGTGAAGTCGACCACCACGTCGGGGTTGCCGGCGGGCGGACGCTCCGGGATCGTCTTCAGCCGGTCGGCGCCGCCGGTCTTGCCCTTGCGCAAGACGATGCGCTCAAGCTCGAACAGCATGTCGAGGCCGGCGGGTCGAGGCTCCGGCGTCGTGGTCCAGATGATTTGAACGGGAATATCCTGATCGTTGATGCGCAGCGACTCGCGGCACATCCAGAGCCGCGGCTGCGCGCGGTCGCAGCGAAACTCGATAATCATGGCCAGCCCAACTTCCTAGTGCGCGTCCGCTCCCATAGCATCGCCGAGAATGCGGACGTATTCCTCTATCATGGCATCCAACGAATAACGCGACTTCAGACCCACGGCGCTTTGCCGCAGCTGGTCGCTCAACACACGATCTGTCAGGACCTTCGACACGGCGGCCGAGAATTCGGCCTCGTTCGCTGCGTCCACGAATACCGCCGCAGGCTGTCCCTGGTAGGACAGCACCTCGCGCAGCACGGGGAGGTCGTTGACGACGCAGGGAATGCCCGCGCTCGCGGCTTCGACCGCGGCAAGGCCGAAGGTTTCGGCCTGCGTGGGAAATACGAAGACGTCGAGGCAGGCCAGAAAATCGGCCATCTGGCGCGGTGCAATCTCGCCGATGAAGTGCACCCGGTCCGCGACCTCAAGCTCGTCCGCCAGGACCCTCAGCCGCCCTTCATCCGCGCCCTGGCCGGCGAGCGCAAGGTGCCAGGACGGATCGGCAGCCAGCAGGCGAATGGCCGCATCGAGCCGCTTGTGCGGGTGCAGCCGTGCCGCGCAGCCGAGCAGGGTACGGTCCGACGGCAGCTTGAACTGTTGCCGCGCAACGTCCTTCGGCAGGCTGTGCGACTTGTCGTCGAAGCCGTGCGGGACGTGCTTCATGCGCGATCGATACGGAGCCGGATAGCGCGCATATTCGCGCTCCATGTCCCGTGAGTTCAGCGTGATGCAATGGAAGAAACCGGTAGAACCCATGATGATGTCGGCCGCACGCACCGGCATGCTCATCGACAGCGCCGAGGATACCTGGTTGGCGATCACGGGGGCGCAGCTGACGAGGCGCGACACGCCTCCGCCGATCACATTGCCGAAGTGCTGGAAGGTCAGCACGACATCGGGTTTGACGGTCCTGAGATGACCGGCGAGTGCCCACAGCATGCGCAGCAGCGCCACCGGGTTTCCCGGACGGGTCTGCGCGCAATAGAACGTATTGGGCGGCTCGTCGAAGGAATCCGATTTGCGGAAGAAGAACAGGTTGGCGACGTCATAGCCGCGCGCGGTGAGGCCGGCGCCGAGCAGCCGCGAGATCTCCTGCGCGCCGGCGTTCTCGGCCTGGGTCTGCACCAGGACGACACGCAGCTTTCGCTTGCTCTCGTTCGGTCGATCGCGTGATGCGGTCGATGCCTCGCGCAATTCTGTGCTTGGCGTGTGCTGGAGCACGGATTCCTCACCCGTTGAAGGAGTGGATTCGTCCCCTTCAGTTTTGCGCGCGTAACTATCACGCGACGCGCGCTCGTGCACCGGGTAGCGCGTGATGAGGTTACTGCTCATTTAGCAATCAGACATGTGTCGGCAATCGAGATCTATTATCTCACAGATAGCGTACAGCCGGCTCGTTAACTAATTGGTTACGGCAACGCAAAGAGGGGGTAACCGGCGATTAACCATAGATATTTACGTTGGAGCAGTACTGTCAGTTGAATTCGAGTCAGAACCCATGAAGTTCGGTAGCCGCATAGGCCCGAGACGCTCCGAAGTCACGGAACCCGCAGCGTCGTGGGAAACTGCCGGCGTACCGGCTGGCCAATCCTCCGCGGAAACCACCAAGGGCGTGCTTAGCATTCCGGGTGTGGCGGCCTTTTTTCGCGAGAAGGGTCAACGCATCCTGATGCTCGCCGCGGTCATCTTCGCGGTCGGTGTGATCCTGTTGATGTTGATCCCGGCGCGCTACGCCGCGACGGCGCTCGTCGTGCTCGATCCGCGCGAGCAGCGGGTGACCGCCGACCAGGACGTCCTGCCCGGCATCGGTCAAGATGCCGCAGCTCTGCAAAGCTACGTCGAAATCGCCAAATCCGATGGATTTCTCGGGCCGCTGATCGATCAGCTCAAGGTCGCAGAGGACAGCGACATCGCCGGCGGAAGGACCGACGCCACGCGCCTGCTCGACCGGTTTCGCAACCGGCTCGATATCTCGAGGCGCGGGTTAACCTATGTTATCGCCATCAAGTTCACGTCCAACAGCCCGCAGCGCGCCGCGTACTACGCCAATGCGGTGGCCGAGGCGTTCGTCGCCAGCCAGCGCGGGACGCGCAGCGTGGCAACCGACGAGGCCGCCGACTGGCTGAAGAGCCGGCTCAAGACCTTGAACGACCGGCTGCGGTCATCGGAAGATGCCGTTGCCAAGTTCAAGCTCGAGCACCGGATCGTCAACGCCGGCAAGGAATCCACCACGCAGCAATTGCGCGTCACCGACCTGACGCAGCAGGTTGCCGCGGCGCGCGCCCGTGCCGAGGAGGCCAAGTCGCGCTATGAGCAGCTGCAACGCGACCTGAAGGCCAATGTCGACGGGCCGGTCAGGCAGGACCTGCTGAGCGCGCTGCGCGCCCAGCGCTCCGCGCTCAACGACCAGATTGCGCAGAAGCGCGGCGTGCTTGGCGATCGTCATCCCGACCTCGTGATGGCGCTCAGCCAGTTGAGCGATCTCAACCGGCAGATCGAGATCGAGCGCAAGAAGAACATCGACACCGCGAAGTCGGAATACGAGGCGCAGCGCGACCAGCAGAAGGCGCTCGAAGACCAGTTGAAGGCGGCCGAGCAGCAGATCCTTGTCGACGGTCAAGCGCTCGTCAAGCTGCAGGAATTGCAGCGCGATGCCGATGCCAACAAGAATATCTACGAGCAGTTCCTGTCGCGCTACAGGACGACCGACGAGCAGCGCGGGCTTCAGAACTCGCAGACCAAGGTGGCATCGCCCGCGACGCCGCCGGTGCGTTCGACGCTTCCGCCGCTTCCGCTGTTGCTCGTCGCGCTCGCGATCGTCTCGCTGCTGACGTCGACGGCGATCGTCGCCGTGCCCGGTCTGGACCTGAAGCAGCTCCCGATCAAAAGCATTCCGCCGCTTCGCCGCGCCGAGGCGCCCGCACCGGCACCGGCCCCGGCCGCGCCGCAATCTGCGCTGCCGCCGGGATTGCCGGTGCTGGCCCGGATTCCCAACATGGTGTCGTCAGATGCCGTCAGGAGCGTCTGGCAGACTCCGATTTCGACGACGGCCGAGCCCGATCTCAGTCCGCATCTTCAATTGCTGATCGAGAACATCGAGCAGGTTCCGGGTGAGCACGGCAAGGTGGCGCTGCTGCTGTCGGTCGAGACCGGTGCGGGCGGCAGCACCGTCGCACGGTCGCTCAACCGGTCCGCCGTCAAGAACGGGATGCTCAGCGTCCTGATCGAGATGGAAACCAGGCGCGCCGAAGTCGCGCCGCCGCAAGGCTCGGGGATCATCAAGGCCGATCTGCCGTCGGTCGTCGAACTGCTCGGCGCCAGCAGCAAGGCGCCGCCCTATCCCCAGGACGACATTCGCGCCGATTTCGGCCTGATCATCGTCGACGCATCGTCGCTTGCCACGCAGCCGGCCGCGGTCGCGCTGGCCGCCCAAGCCGACCTGGTGATCCTGGTGGTTCGCGAGGGCGCTGCCAACCCGGCTGCGATCGGCAAGGCGCGGACCGATCTGTCCAGGTTCGGTTCGGTCCCGATCGCGCTTGTCGTCAATCGCGTGGCGGCCAATGCCGCGGTCAGCAACCCTCAGCGCGAAGCCCTGGGATTGGCAAGCTGAAGGTCTAGATTTTTGTTTGACGAGTTTACTTCACGCGAAGCGGCGTCCACTTCGCTTGAAAACGCTCTAGTCCTTGCTATCCGCAACGCGGACTGCGTAAGCGCCAGCCTTCGACGACGACAGATGCGACAGCACCAGGATTGACGGGTCGACGCCGGTCCGCCGGCGGCACAGCACGTTGAGCGCGATGGTGGCGAGCACCAGAGAAACCGTCGCCGAGATCGCCGCCCCGAGCACGCCGAGCCAGGGGATCAGCACGACAAATCCGATCAGCCGCAACGCCACGTTGGCGGCGACAACCGGAACATAATCGCGCTCATGCCCCGTCAGCTGCAGGACCGCGGCGGACGGCCCGCCTGCCGCCTGGAAGGCCGTTCCGATCGCGAGCACGATCAACACCCACTGCTGCGCGGCGAAATGCGGTCCGAACAGGCCGAGAAGGTAGGGAGCGCCGACCCAGACAATGACGAGCCCGCTCAGCACGCAGAGCGCGGTCACCTCGGCCATCAGCTTCAGCGTATGTTCGAGCTCGCGGTGATTCTTGCTGAAATACAGCGACGGCAGCCGGCGCGCGCCGAACGTGTAGAGCGCAGCGGAAAGCATCGCGAAGATGTTGGCCAGACGCGAGGCGGCGAAATAGACGCCAGCAGTGGCCGGATCCAGCATCCAGTAGACCAGGATGACGTCGAAATACTGGTTCGCCGCTTCGAGAATCGAGGCGAGCCAGAAGCGGAACGCGCTGCGGTTCCAGCGCGACGTCTCGAAGCGCGCGGTGACCGCGCGCAGGTTCGGCAGCACGCGTACGATCGACGCGATCTGCACGACCAGCCCCAACGCCATCGCGACCGTCATCGCGGCGAACAGTTCGGCGGGGGTGAGTTGGCGGTGGCCGAACAGCGCCGCGATCAGGACCAGGACAACGGCAACCCGCCAGAAGAATTCGCGATTGCCTTCGCCCATCAGGATGCTGACCAGCGATCGTGCGATCTGGCTGCCGAGCATCAGCCCGGCATTGACAGCGGTGAACGCCGAGACCGAGAGGATCAAGAGCCACCATTCGCCGCGAATGCCTGCCACCGCAGCGATCGCGGCGATCGAGATCAGCATCCCGATCGCCGAGTACTTCAGGCTCGACAGCAGCACGCCCTTGGTCAACTCGGCCTGGCCGCGCACCTCGTACTCATTGAGGAAGCGAACCAGCAGCAGCTCCTGGCCGACCAGGCCCACGACCGCGGCGATCTGGGCAACGGAGAGCAAGGTTGCGAAGTCTCCGAACGCGTCAGGCGTCATCGTCCGCGCCGCCAGCGAGAACAGGGCGAACGCGAGTCCGCCGCTGCCAACCTTGAGGAGGATGGTCCCGGCAACGCCGCGCGTGACATCGCGCCGTAGCATTTGAAGAACAGAGGCAATCACAAGAGACGACTCAATATCCTGTCAGGCTGCTGACCCTAGCAATCGGTGAGGTCTGGAGTGTTAATGTTCTCTTGCTAAAATTCCGTTCCTTCCAACCGGGCTTGAAGCGCTACGGCCAATATGTCGCGCTGCTCCATTCTGGAACGCTGCCGTCCTCGCTGTGTCCAAACGGCGCAGATCGGATTTTTTGCCCGGCGCCCGGTTCGACAGCGTGGACCGCGCTGGTTGAAGCCGCGTTAGCGCGTCAACGGCACCCGTCGGCGCGCCACGGCCGCGCAATTGCCCCGCCAGCCCGCCGTGGAGCGCCCAAAACGTCGGTTTCATGACCGCTGTGGCTGCCAGCCATGTGCCGGGAAGGGACTGATCGAGGTGGGGGCGTGGTCGTTAACCTCAATCATGGAACTCGTCGTGTCCGTTCTGCGAGGCGGCAGGGCAGGCAAGGAAATTGCAGTTCCGTAGCCAATTAGCCGTCGGAGCGGACAAAGATGATTGCCGAGGAAAGCATGACCCAGCCGATCGCAACCTGCGGGGCTGAAACGATTGAAGCGGACGTTGCCATTGTTGGCGCCGGTTTGGCGGGCTCGCTCGCGCGGGCCGTCCTCACGCGTGCCGGGTATCGGGTCGTCCTGATCGACAAGCGTTCGATCCCGCCGGATGAATTCCGCGTCGAAAAGATCGCCGGACCGCAGATCGATATCTTCCGCCGCATGGGCTTCATCGACGATGTCGAGGCCGTCGCCTCGTCCTATGACCGGGTGCTCAACATCAGGGACGGTAGACTGGTCGATATCGGCGTCGGCCGGTCTTACGGGGTTTCCTATGCCAACCTCGTCGACATGGCCCGCGGCCTGACGCCTGATACATCCAGCTTCCTGCTCGACCAGGTGACCAATGTCAGCTGCAGCGAGGATTGTCAGCAACTGACGCTGGCCTCCGGAAAACGCATCGTCTCGCGCCTGGTCGTTCTGGCGACCGGCATGGCGGGCGCGCTTGGCTACAATCTCGGAATGCGCCGGCAGATGATCGCCGCGCGCCATTCGGTGACGTTCGGCTTCACGATCGCGCGGCCAGATAACGCGCCATTCGGCTTCGACGCGCTGACCTGCTACGGCAAGCAGGCGGCTGACGGCGTCGACTATCTCAGCCTGTTTCCGATGTCGGGCGGCATGCGCGCGAACCTGTTCATGTTCCGCGACCCGACCGATCCGATCATGCGCGAGCTGCGCCGCGACACCAGGCGGACGCTGCTCCGTCTGATGCCGGGACTGGAGCGCTACCTTGGCGATTTCCAGATCGTCGGCCAGGTGCACAACTGGGTCATGGACCTGTCGGTGACCGAGGGCCATCTGCAGCCGGGCGTCGTGCTGATCGGCGATGCCTACCAGACTAACTGTCCTGCGGCCGGAACCGGCGTGAGCCGCCTGCTGGTGGATGTCGAGCGTCTTTGCACCGAATATGTGCCGCGCTGGCTCGAGACCGACGGCATGGGCACGGAGAAGATCGCGGAGTTCTATTCCGATCGCGACAAGCTCGACGCCGACCGGCATTCGCTGCAACTGGCGCGCTTCCGCGAGGCTTTGACCGCCAACACCGACGTACGCTGGACCATGCAGCGGAAGCTGCACTTCCTGCGCCGCACGATCACGCATCAGGTGGACCGGATTCATCCGGGATGGGTGATGCGCGTCCGCAGCGCGCTCCGTTAAAGGGGCGCGCGCTTCTCAAGCTGCTCTAGCGTGTACCGGTCGAAGTGCGGACCGGCCTGAGGTCGGTCACCCGCTTGGCGGCCTGCTTGATCCAGGGCGCTTGCTTCAGCGCAAACAGTGCAAGCGATCCGGCCGCGCTGCCGGCCTGCGTCACGCTCGACATCGGCGTGGGCTGGCCTCCGAACTGCATCTTGTAGGGTTCGTCACCGATGGTGAAATCCAGCACCCGGTCTCCGCGCTCGATGCAGTCCTTGGCGACACTCTCGAACGTCAGCGCGCCGATCGACTGGCTCTTGTATCCCTCGATGTTGAAAGCCGTCATGACGACGAGCAGGCTGCCGCGGTGAGCGAGCCCAAGGGCGGTGGCGATGACCTCGCCATCCATCTTCATGGCATAGAGCCGGGTAAAGGAGCCCATGCCGCGAAGCGCCACGCTCGAGTAGAAATCGAAATATTCCGGACGCTGCAGAAGGTCACCGTCGCCGTGTGCCTGGAAACGCGGGCCGCGAAACTTCCTCATCACGTCCATGGCTTCGCCGATGGAAGCGCTGTCGTTGCAGCATGCGAAGGTGAGCGTGCCCTTCTTGTGGATCTGGCGCCATTTCTTTGCCAGTTCCTTTTGATAGGATTTTCCCAGCGCGTTGAGCTCCCATTGCTCGAACGGCGCGGACAGGACCGTCGCATAGGCATTGGTATCCATCAGGCTGCGGTGAGGCGCCCCGAGCAAATTCTCGATCGGCATCCTGGCATCGAGCAGCTTGGGAATGCGCAGTAGGTCGAATGGCCGGACCAGTTTGCGAAGCTGCTCGCAGGCCTGCCGGTCCTGCAGCATGTCGGCGAATGTCTTGGCGGCGCAGACCGGCGACAAATAGTCGGACACACGAAGGTCCGCGAATTCGATCGTGCGCATCGGGCCTCGCCGCACGCGGAGCAGCGGCAGCACGGCCGCAAGCGCGCCGTTCGCGCGATGACGGACGACGACGACCAGCGGCTTCGCTGCCGCGGCGGGAGCGAGCTTGCGATAGAGGCTGTCGAGCCACAGCGGATGCTGGAAGGCGGTCGCGTCCGAGCCTTCGAACAATGTCGCGTATTCTTCAGACAGGAAGTCGAATGCGTCGTCGATGCAAACATCGAACGCGTCATCATTCTTATTCATGTGAAACCAAACAAACGGGTTTTCAAAGCGCCGGTCGAGCCGCCGTGATCTCCTTATAGCAAAGGCTGATGATCTCGGGCACCGGGAGATTACGATTTGTATTAATGTAGTCCCTCGACCTTTGCGCAGTGTTGCCACTCAAACGTCGCCGGCCTGGCCGAATCCTGTGTGATGCTGTCGCTCCGCCCAGCGCCGGCATCGTTAACACTCCCTTGCGGTCCGTCTCACGTCACGCTGCCGCGTGATATCGCATCCGTCTGGACCGGATATTGCAGTCAGGTGCACGTAAGCACTGGAGCCCCTGCTGAAATGTTGACCAACAGCCAAAAAGCCCGCGTTTCCGACGCAATCTCGCCCCTGCAGGCCGATCGCGAGCGGCCGCGGCGTCTCGATTCGGATATGGCTGCTTCAGCTGTCCGGATTTGCAACACTTCGAGCGCCGGGCAGCTGGCTTCCTTCGCGGATGGGCCAGCCGAATCAACGATGCCGAATGGCATGCTGGAGCGCCGCACCAATCCTGTCGGCAGGGCTGCGACCGCCAGCGTTGCCCGGGCGACGATCGGCGGGCTGCGGCTCGCCGTGCTCGATCGCGAGCAGACCGCGGACTTCATGGTCGAGGCGGTGTATCCGAACCGGCGTATCGATCGGCCGCTGTATCTGACATCAGCCAATGGCGAGGTGCTGTCGCGCTGCTCCACCGAGCCGATGACCGACCGGCTGTTCCGTGCCGCCGACCTGATCAATGCCGACGGGCAGCCGCTGGTCATGGTGTCGAAGCTCCGTTCGCCGAACCCGCTTCCCGAGCGCGTTGCGACCACGGATTTGTTCCACGACGTTGCGCGCAAGGCGGAAGAGTTCGGGCTGACCTTCTACCTGTTCGGTGCGAACGAGGCCGAAAACAAGGCGGCAATCGCCAATGTCCGCCGGGCCTATCCGGCTCTCAAGATCGTGGGCCATTCGCATGGCTATCTGCGCGGTGGCGCGCTTCGGGCCAAGGTGCATGAGATCAACGCTCTGGCGCCGGACTTTCTCTGGGTCGCGCTTGGCGTGCCCTACGAGCAGGCATTCGTCGACGAATTCATGTCGCGGCTTGGTAATGTCGGCGTCATCAAGACGTCGGGCGGATTGTTCAACTTCCTGTCCGGATCGCGGCCGCGCGCGCCGAGATGGATGCAGATCGTCGGGCTCGAATGGGCCTGGCGTCTTTGGCTCGAGCCGCGCCGGCTGTTCTGGCGCTATCTGACGACCAATCCGCACGCTCTCTATCTGCTATTCAACCGGACCCGGTCCTCGGCGACCAAGGACTGAGTCCGTACCCAGTGCAATGTGCCGCTCCGATCCACCGGAGCGGCGAGCTCATCAATGAGCGGAGTACAACCGATGGACGGTCGAGCAGTCGATGGCTCGGTCTGGCAGGCGCCGGGCGTTGATGCTGAAAATTTCGCGCGAACCGTCGTCAACTGGTCGATCACCGTCAACGTGATCATGTCGATGGGGACGTTCCACCCCGCACTGCTTCCGACCGAGGTAACGCTGGTTCAGCAGGCCGTCGCCCTGCTGATGTGGGGCGTGCTGATCTATGCGAGCCTGTTCATCCGTCCCTGCCTGCGGTTGGCGTTCAATCTCGATACGCTTGTGATCGTCGCATTCTATGCGTTCGCCACGATTTCGGTGTTCTGGACTAATTTGGACGCGGCGGCGCTGATGAAGGCCGTGGCGCTCGCGATCACGACGCTGGGCGCGTTCTGCATGGTCAGCCGCGTCGACATCGACGACATCGTGAAGGCGACCACCCGCGGCCTCTTCGTGCTGATCGCGGGCTCGGCGTTTTGTGCGGTCGTACTCCCGGACATCGGCGTGGACCAGACCTGGATGCACAATGGGCAATGGCAGGGCGTCTTCGAGTCGAAGCAAACCCTGGGCTTCGCCGGCGCCTATCTCATGTTCTTTGCCTGTTATCGAAAGATAACCGGACAGGGATGGCTGCCGTTCCTCGTGACGTTCGCACTGGCCTCGACCTGCGTCGTCTTTTCGGAGTCGCGCGGCGCCGGCGCCTTGTCGCTGGTCGCCTGTGCGCTGTTGCTGACCTCCTTGTGGTCGGTCAGCTGCATGCGGGTCTACGCGGTGCTGCCATGTGCCATGTGCGTCGCGGCCGCGTTGCTGATGTTGTACTTCTACACGACCGGGTACGACTCGATCCACGTGTTCGATACGACGATCAATTTTACCGAAAGAACCTTCATCTGGCATTACGCCATCAGCCATTTCGATGATGCGCCGCTGTTCGGATTTGGCATCAACGGGTTCTGGACCAGACCGGACATCTACGACTATTTCAACCAGAACCACGGCTGGGTGCTCGACAATTACCACAACGGCTACATCGCCATTCTCGTCGAGACCGGATTCCTGGGCTATTTGCTGTTCATGGCGAGCGTCTTTCTGTTTTCCTACAAGATGCTCTGTTTGATCGCGGAGCTGGCGATCGACCGTCTGCATTGTGCGCTGATCGTCGGGTTCGTCTTCCTCAACTGCCAGACCAACTTTACCGAAACGGTCTTCCTGCGTTCGACGATGTTCACCTCGGTGCTGTTGATCGCCTTTTTCCTCGCCGCTTGCCGCTCGTTGCCGTCGCAGCGCCTGCGGCTGCGCGAACTGGAGCCGTCATGACCGCGTTTCGATTTGTTCCGCAAAGAGCCTTAAGCGCGCTGCTGGCGGCGGCGCTTTCTGCCGTGCTGATCTCGCCCGCGCGTGCGGCCGGGCAGGGGGCGTCACCGGACGTCGCGGCGTTGGGGCGCGGCATCAATATTCTTGGCTATGACGGCATCTGGGAAGGTTACCCGAACGCACCCTTTCGCCTGGAAAACCTCACCGCCATTCGCAAGGCGGGCTTTTCACACGTCCGGATCAACTTCTTCGGCTTCAAGTACATGGATTCCGGCAACATCCTGGACGAAGCCGTCCTGCGGCGCCTCGATGCCGTGATCGAGCAGGTGCTGGCGAGCAAGCTGATCCCGATCCTCGATGAGCACGATACCGATCTCTGCCAACGCGACGTGCCGGAATGCACGGCGAAGCTCAAGGCGTTCTGGCGCCAGATCGCGTCGCGCTACGCGGGCAAATACCCCGCGCTGGTGTTCGAGATCCTGAACGAGCCCGGCGGGAATATGACGTCGGCCGAGTGGAACGCGCTGCTCGGCGAATGCCTGGCCATCGTCAGGGGCACCAATCCGAAGCGCAATGTCGTCGCCGCCGTCCTGAACACCGAGGAGCTGCCGGTCGAGCAGCTGACGCTGCCGGCCGGCGACGGGAACCTGATCGTCACGTTCCACTATTACCTGCCGCTGCAATTCACCCATCAAGCGCGCCGTGGTCGGCGACTTTCTCGAAGATCGGCCCGTTGAGTTGGGGCTCCGCGGAGGACGAAGCCAAGGCCGCCGCCGATTTCGACAAGGTCAGGTCCTGGTCGGAGAAGGAGCAGCGCCCGATCTATCTCGGCGAGTTCGGCGTCTACGAGCGCGCGCCGGCGGAGAGCCGGGTGAAGTACCTGTCGTTCGTGGCGAGGCGCGCTGAAAGCTTCGGCTGGGCGTGGGCCTATTGGCAATTCGATCACGATTTCGCGGCATTCGACGGCGCCCGGCAACGCTGGAACAGGGACATCCTCCGCGCGATCATTCCTCCGGCTCGATGAACCCATGCGGCCCTTGCGCGGCCTCTGATTCAGGATCGCGCGGAACGCCATGCCTTGCCTTGCATGGCCTGAGGAATAATACTCGCTCCGGACAGCCAGACCTAGGGAATCGAGAGCGTTGCCGGACATTGCGAGCAGGGAACAGTTCGATGTCAAGCGCGCAGCCTTTGCCGCGACCATCGGCAACATGCTGGAGTTCTACGACTTCATCACCTACAGCTTCTTTGCGACCGAGATCGGCCGCACCTTCTTCCCGGCGCATAGCGAATACGGCAGCCTCATGCTGTCGCTTGCGACCTTCGGCGCCGGTTTCCTGACGCGGCCAATCGGCGGCATCGTGCTCGGCATCTTCTCCGACCGGGTCGGCCGGCGGCCGGCGATGCTGCTGAGCTTTGCGCTGATGGGTGGCGCGATCCTGACCATCGCGTTGACGCCGTCCTATGCCGCGATCGGCGTCGTGGCGCCGATCATCGTGATCCTGGCGCGGATGGTGCAAGGGTTCGCGCTCGGCGGCGAGGTCGGACCGACCACGGCCTATCTCATCGAGATCGCGGCACCCAGGAATCGCGGCCTGGTGGTGGCCTGGCAACCCGCCAGCCAGGAGATCGCGGCGACCGTCGGCGCCCTGGTCGGCGTCATCCTGAGCAGCACGATGGCGCCCGACATGCTGCAGGCTTACGGATGGCGGGTCGCATTTCTGCTCGGGGCCGTCTGCCTGCCGTTCGGCATCTGGATGCGCCGGACGCTGCCGGAAACGGTGCCTCACGGCGACCGCGCCGTGGCGGGCGTCGAGCGCGCGAACCATGTCACGCTGGCGCGCCGGCACAGTCGTGTGATCCTGCTGGCCGTGATGATCCTGGCCAGCGGCACGATCTCGACCTACGTGACGCAATACATGACGACCTACGCCAAGAACACGCTGCATGTGTCGCCGTCGCTGGCGTTCACCGTATCGCTGGTGAGCAACGGACTTCAGATCATCGGCGCGGTGCTGGGCGGCTGGCTTGCCGACCGGCTCGGACGCAAGCCGATCATGATCTGGCCGCAGCTGGTCGTGCTGGTGCTGACCTATCCGGCCTTCCTGTGGATCGTCCGGGACCCCGGCGCGTGGTCGCTGCTATTCGGTTTCGGCATCCTGTCATTCATCGGATCGCTGCCGTTCACGGCATTCTATGCGGCCTTCACCGAAGCGCTGCCGCAGAATATTCGCGGCGGCGTGTTCGCCACGATCTACGCGGTCGCGATCGCGACCTTCGGCGGCACTGCGCAACTCGTGGTCACATGGCTGCTTCATGTGACGGGAGATCCGCTGGCGCCGTCCTGGTATCTGCTGCTCGCGGCAGCGGTCGGCATCGTGGCCATGAGCCTGATGCCCGAGACCGCCCCGGTGAAGGTCGGCGAGAAGTAACCGCTGAGCTCAATCCATGTCGCGAAAGGCGTGGCCGTTGGCCTCGATCGCCTTCACGAGCTGCGGCGGCAGATTGGCCTGCGCCGAGGTGCCGTCGAACACCCAGTCCTTGGCATCCGCCAGATCGGGGAGACCCGCACCTTTGCGGACATAAAGGCCGACCGACGCCTTCTTCGGGTTGATGTAGAGATCGTAGTCCATTGCGCGCCTCCTCTCCGTTGAAGTTCAACGGAAGCTCCGGCGCAGATTGGCCGGAGGCTTCCTGGAAGAGTCAACGCCGGCTGGTCTAGGCGGGTTTCTTCGCCTCCGGCGCAAGCACCACCGACGCTTCGCTGGTGAGCATCAGGAAGGTGATGGTCTCCTGGAAATACAGCTGGACCGAGGTCGCCGAGTGGCTGAGATAGCCGATCGAAAGGTCCTGGCCGATCGAGAGCTGGAAATCGCCGCCGCGGGTGGTGAGCAGGACGCCGCCCTCGATCGCAGGCGCCCAGATGATCTTGCCGTCGATCAGGCGCTGGATGTGCTGCAGTACGGGATAGCCGTCGTCGGTCGCACCGCCGATCGCGGTATAGGGCTCGGTGCCGAGCAGGAGCGTATAGGGACCGTTGACGCCGGCGAGCCGCAACTGGCTGACGGCCTGCGCGACCACGGCGGGGTAATTCTTGACGCTCGACGGCAGCTTCAGCACCGGGTTGCTGGTGCCCTGACGGATGCCCTGAATGCCGGCGGCGGTGTAGCCATCGAACACCGCGCGATCCTCGGCGAAGGCGATCTTTCGCGCGGCCTCCTTGAGAGGATCCCAGTCGGAATCATTGGAGCCGCGTTCGACATCGTCGATTGCCTGTCGCGAGAGCTCGAACGGCACGCGCAGCTCGACCAGCGCGCGCACGTCACGCTGCGTCGCCTCGACGCCGTCGCCGGGCGTGGCAATTTTCTTGAGATGGCCGGTGCCGACCGCGGAGAAGTCCGTGCCCTTCGGGCCATCGACATCGACGACACGGCGCGCCGCCAGATGGCGCTTCAACGTCCGCGAGGCTTCCTCTTCGATCTGGGCCCATGCCGCGTCCGAGATGG
Source organism: Bradyrhizobium altum (assembly GCF_020889705.1). Lineage (GTDB taxonomy): Bacteria > Pseudomonadota > Alphaproteobacteria > Rhizobiales > Xanthobacteraceae > Bradyrhizobium > Bradyrhizobium altum. The sequence goes on from NZ_JACMYP010000053.1 coordinate 33,046, forward strand.
GGGCTAGTCCCCGATGAAGATTATTCATGTCCAGCCTCTCCTTTGAGTGAGCCGATCCCGAGTGAGCCGTCGGACGGCGGTATTCTTGGTGCAGGTGCTTCGTCAGCCCCGGCGTCGTCCAGCGACGGCTCAGCCGGCGCGGGTGCAGCCGCCTCGCTGGTAACTTCCTCCAGGAAGGTCGCCGACGGGATGAAGAACAACGTGCCGGTCACAGCGCGGCTGAAGTCGAGCAGGCGGTCGTAATTGCCCGGCGGCTTGCCGACGAACATGTTCTCCAGCATCTGCTCGATCCGGTGCGGGGAGCTGGCATAGCCGATGAAATAGGTGCCGAACTCGCCCTTGCTGATGTTGCCGAACGGCATGTTGTCGCGGACGATATCGAGCTCCTCGCCGTTCTCGACGATCGTCGTCAGGGCGTTGTGCGCGTAGCTCGGCTTCACGGCATCGTCGAGCTCGATGTCGGACAGTTTGGTGCGGCCGATGATCTTCTCCTGCATCTCGACCGGCAGCTCGTTCCACTTCTTCAGATCGTGCAGGTACTTTTGTACGATCACATAGCTGCCACCGGCGAAGGCCGCGTCCTCGTCGCCGATGATCGTGGCCTCGGTCGCCGCCTGATCCTCCGGATTTTCCGTGCCGTCGACAAAGCCGAGCAGGTCGCGCTCGTCGAAATATTTGAAGCCGTGCACCTCGTCCGAGGTGGCAACCGCATCACCGAGCCGCGACATGATCTGTGTCGCGAGCTCGAAGCACAGGTCCATCGGCACGGCGCGGATGTGAAACAGCAGGTCGCCTGGTGTGGCGACGGCGTGGTGGACGCCGTTGATCTCGCGGAACGGATGCAGACCTTGCGGCTTCGGCGCACCGAACAGCCGGTCCCATGCATCCGAGCCGATGCCCATGACGCAGGACAGCCGGCCCTCGAGATCGCGGAAGCCGACCGCGCGCACCAGCGCAGCCAGATCGGCGCACAGCGACCGCACCACGGTATCAAATTCCGGATTGGGCTTGATCGTGACCGCAAGGAAGATGGCCGCGCGCGTCAGTTTCGCAGCGACCGGTTGCGGAACGGCTGATGGCACGCATCTCTCCTTAACTAACGGCACTTCCGCGCGAAAAAGGTCTGAACCGGACGCCGGATCGACGTCCAGACAGGGGAAGAGGAGCATGCCATCGGAGCCTTTACAAGAGCCCGGATTGCTAGGCTTCCGCGGACGGACCAACCGGCTTTCCGGACTTCTCCTCCTCGAGGGTCACCGCAATGGCGGCGTTGGCTGACAGCCGCACCTTGGAGCCTTCGACACCGGCAACGAAGCCGAGCTCGATATAGTGGTGATGGCCCTTGTGGAAGCCGTCGCTTTCGCTTTTCTTGAGCTTGATGCGGTTGCCTTCCACGTGATCGACGGTGCCGACGTGCACGCCGTCGGCGCCGATGACCTCCATGTTGTCCCTGATGTTCTGCTGCGTCATGGCGCTCTCCCTGGTTGCAGGTCGGCTTGTACATTCAGCTTGCATATGATGCGCCCGGACGACGCGGCGATGACGGCGCGTCGTTGGCAGTCCGGGTTTCTCTCACACCGGTTCGAATTCGTCCGCGGCAGCGTTCTCGGGCTTCTTGCCGTTGAAGGTGAGGCCGGCCTTGGTGGCGGAGAGCTTCACCCGCGAGCCGTCGCGGACGTCGCCGGCGAGGATCATCTCGGCGAGCGGATCCTGCACGCTGCGCTGGATCACCCGTTTCAGCGGACGGGCGCCGTAAGCCGGATCCCAGCCCTTCTCCGCCAGCCAGTCGCGCGCCTTCGGGTCGAGCTCGAGATCGATCTTGCGATCCTCGAGCAGCTTGCGCAGGCGCGAGAATTGAATCTCGACGATGCGGCCCATGTCGCTCTTCTGCAGCCGGTGGAACAGGATGATCTCATCGATGCGGTTGAGGAACTCGGGCCGGAAATGCGCCCGCACCATGTTCATCACCTGCTCGCGCACCGCGCTCGTGCTCTGGCCCTCCGGCTGGTTGACGAGATATTCCGCGCCGATGTTCGAGGTCATGATGATCAGCGTGTTGCGGAAATCGACGGTGCGGCCCTGGCCATCGGTCAGGCGGCCGTCGTCGAGCACCTGCAGCAGCACGTTAAAGACGTCAGGATGCGCTTTCTCGATCTCGTCGAACAGCACGACCTGGTAGGGACGGCGCCGCACAGCTTCGGTCAGCGCGCCGCCCTCGTCGTAGCCGACATAGCCCGGAGGCGCGCCGATCAGCCGCGAGACCGAGTGCTTCTCCATGTATTCGGACATGTCGAGACGGACCATCGCGGTCTCGTCGTCGAACAGATATTCGGCGAGCGCTTTTGCGAGTTCGGTCTTGCCGACGCCGGTCGGACCTAAGAACATGAACGAGCCGATCGGCCGGTTCGGGTCCTGCAAGCCGGCGCGGGCGCGGCGCACCGCGGTCGACACCGCGCGCACGGCCTCGGCCTGGCCGACGACGCGCTTGCCGATCATCTCCTCCATGCGCAGCAGCTTGTCCTTCTCGCCTTCCAGCATCTTGTCGACCGGAACGCCGGTCCAGCGCGAGACGACCTGCGCGATATTGTCGGCAGTCACGGTCTCGCTGGCGGACGAGGTCTCGCTTGCCTCGACGGCAGCGAGCTTTTTCTCGAGCTCCGGAATGCGGCCATAGGCCAGCTCGCCGGCCTTCTGGAATTCGCCCTTGCGCTGCGCATTGGCAAGCTCGGTGCGCAACTGCTCGAGCTCGCCCTTCATCTTCTGCGCGTCGGAGAGCTTGCTCTTCTCCGACCGCCATTTCGACGTCATGTCCGCCGACTTCTTCTCGAGATCCACGAGATCCTTCTCGAGGGTTTGCAGACGGCTCTTGGAGCCGAGATCGGTCTCCTTCTTCAGTGCCTCCTGCTCGATCTTGAGGCGGATGATCTCGCGGTCGAGCGAGTCGAGTTCTTCGGGCTTGGAATCGACCTGCATCTTCAACCGCGCCGCGGCCTCGTCCATCAGGTCGATGGCCTTGTCGGGCAGGAAGCGGTCGGTGATGTAGCGGTTCGACAGCGTTGCGGCCGCAACCAGCGCCGAATCCGCGATGCGCACGCCGTGATGCTGCTCGTATTTGTCCTTGAGGCCGCGCAGGATCGAGATGGTGTCCTCGACCGTCGGTTCGGAGACGAACACCGGCTGGAACCGCCGGGCCAGCGCCGCATCCTTCTCGACATGCTTGCGGTATTCGTCGAGCGTGGTGGCGCCGATGCAATGCAGCTCGCCGCGCGCGAGCGCAGGCTTCAGGAGGTTGGACGCGTCCATCGCGCCGTCGCCCTTGCCGGCGCCGATCAGCGTGTGCATCTCGTCGATGAACAGGATGATGCCGCCCTCCGCAGACGTCACTTCCTGGAGCACCGCCTTGAGCCGCTCCTCGAACTCGCCGCGATATTTCGCGCCCGCAATCAGCGCGCCGAGATCGAGTGCGAGCAGCGCCTTGTCGTGCAGGCTTTCCGGCACGTCGCCATTGACGATGCGCAGCGCCAGGCCCTCGACGATCGCGGTCTTGCCGACGCCGGGCTCGCCGATCAGCACGGGATTGTTCTTGGTGCGCCGCGACAGCACCTGGATGGTGCGGCGGATCTCCTCGTCGCGGCCGATCACCGGATCGAGCTTACCGTCGCGCGCGGCCTGGGTGAGGTCGCGGGCATATTTCTTCAGCGCGTCATAGGCATTCTCGGCCGTCGCGCTGTCGGCGGTGCGGCCCTTGCGCAGCGCGTTGATCGCTGCATTCAGGTTCTGCGGATTGACGCCGCCCTTGGCGAGCAGCTTGCCGGCCTCGCTGTCCTTGTCGGCGGCGAGGGCCTGCAGCAGGCGTTCGACCGAGACAAAGCTGTCGCCGGCCTTGTCGGCGGCCTGTTCCGCCGCGGCGAAGGCGCGCGCGGTCTCGGGCGCGAGGTAAATCTGTCCGGAGCCGGCGCCGCTGACCTTCGGCACCTTCGCCAGCGCGTCTTCGGTCGCCTTGAGGATCGCGCGCGAGTTGCCGCCGGCGCGGTCGATCAGGCCGGCTGCGAGGCCTTCACTGTCGTCGAGCAGCACCTTCAGGATGTGGAGCGTCGAGAACTGCTGGTGTCCTTCGCGCGTCGCGAGCGATTGTGCCGACTGAATGAAGCCGCGGACGCGATCGGTATATTTTTCAATGTTCATCGTGGCACCTCAAGGCAGCACAGGCTCGTCGAGATCCATTATGCCATGCATTGCCGCCGGCGACAGATGGCGGAACGATGACATCCATCATGCGACAGGCGTCCAAACGTGCCGGGCGGAGAATAGCGGGCCTGACGCCGCCGTTGCTCGTATCGTGTGGTCGTTTCAGGGGAGTGTCAATCGCGGAGCGCGGCCGCCGGCATACCGCTCTTGAGGTGTTACGACTGCCGGTGTTGGCTTCTGGCACTCATCCGGAGGTACTGCCGCGGACGCGCCGGCAAATCGGGGTCCGGCATCACGCCGATGGCGGCTCGGCTGATCGTGATGCTTGCGAAAATGAGCGGCGCGACGATCCCGGATCGTTGCAACCGTGCAAGAGCCGAAGTCGTGTTCGCGATTTCAGTAACGGTCATCTCGCACCTCGCGGAATGCACGCGATCATGCAGACGTGCGTCGCGCGCTGTTCCACTGAATCGCGCGATGATGAGTCACTGCACACTCTGAACCGTCGATGAATAGCTGCGTGATGCGTTTGGCGCTGTTTCAGGTTGATGTAAGGTCGAGGCGCTAGCGATGAAGTGTGTCGGTGCGTTGCCGATGCACGGAACTTTTGTTCCGGTTCTCACGTTGAACGTGCTCATCGAAGAGGCTCCCAATGATCACTCGTCTCCTTTCGACCGCGTCGTGCGCCGCGATTGCCACGGCGCTGCTCGCTGCGACGGCCGTACCGGCAATCGCACAGGATGCGGCATGCGCGCCGGTCTCTGCCGTCGACACCGCGCCGCCGCCGTTGCCGACCTACGATCAGCCGCCGGTGCCCGGGCCCGGTTACATGTGGTCGCCGGGCAATTGGTCGTGGGACGAGGATCGCGGCGATTACTACTGGGTGCCGGGCACCTGGGTGCAGCCGCCGCGGGTCGGCTTGCTGTGGACTCCCGGTTATTGGGGCGCATTCGGCGGCGGCTTCATTTTCCATCAGGGCTATTGGGGCGATCGCGTCGGCTTCTACGGCGGCATCAATTACGGCTTCGGCTACGGCGGTTCAGGCTATGAAGGCGGCCGCTGGGATCACGGCAACTTCTTCTACAATCGCTCCGTGAACAATCTGCAGGGCGCGCGTATCACCAACGTCTACGAGAAGAACGTCACGATCAATCAGACCACCATCAACAACGTCAGCTACAATGGCGGCCGCGGCGGCGTCGAGGTGCGGCCGACTCCCGCCGAACGTGCAGTCGCCAAGGAACAGCATTTCGCGGCGACGCCGTTGCAACGCAAGCAGGTCGAGACCGCAAGCCAGGATCCGAGCCTGTTCAAGCGGACCAACAACGGCGTTCCTGCGGTCGCCGCAACGGCGCGGCCCGGCGAGTTGAAGGGCCCGGGCGTGGTCCGCGCGCGGCCGGCCGGTG
>NZ_JACMYP010000054.1 GCF_020889705.1 Bradyrhizobium altum
ATCCCGAACAGGCGCGGCGTCTGGACGCGCACCGATGCCACGCCGTTCGGCCATGGCCGGCCCTATTCGCGTGCGCAGATCACCCAGCTGTTGCGGCAGACCTGGTTCACACCGGCGTCATGGGGTGAGGCGCTGTTCATGCCGCCGGTGCAGGGCAGCTGGTTCTTGCGCTCGGCGATGGCGTGGGAGCGGGTCGGCGCGGCGCTGTCGATGCCGTTCGCCGGCGTGCATATCGTGGAAGCGAGCAAGCAGGTCTATCGCGCGATCCCGGCGCGCCGCGAACGCACGCAGCTGATCCCGTCATTGCGTCCGGTGCTCGTGCCGTCCTCGACGGCGACGCGCAAATCCAGTCACGCGGAGTCGTAGGAAGACGCGGAGTCGTGTGACGACTCGGAGTCGCGACGCGGATCATTCACCCTCCCAGTGAAGGGAGGGTGACAGATTTTCAGGGTTACTCGTTGCCCGGATTGAAGTCGTCGCTCGGCGCCGGCTGCGCCGCCATGTCGGGGCGCGGGCCGTGCGGACGGCGGCGACGGCGCGGAAAGCGCTCGCTCCGTTCGCCGCGTTCTGCGCCGCCATTGTTGGCTTCATAGGGGCCACCGTTGACCTGCGGCTGCGCGCCGCCGGTGATGAACGAGGGCAGGCGATCGACGCCGCCGGCATCGGCCAGCACCGGCTGCGGCTGGTTCTGCGGTAGCGGTTGATACTGCGGCTGCGGACGATGCTCGCGTTCGCGGTGCTCACGCGGCTGCTGCTCGCGCGGCGGCTGGTCACGCTCGCGATGCTCCCGCGGCTGCTGGTAGGGCTGCTGGCCGTTGTCGCGCATGAATGGCTGTTGCTGCTGCGGCACGAAGCCCGGCTCCTGGCCGAAGCTCGAGTAGCCGTCGCTGTCGTCGTCGCCGTCTTCGGTCTGCGTCACCTCGGCGTCGGGGCGCGGCGGCTGCTGATTCTGCCGGAACTGCTCCTGCGCGGTCGCGATGATCCGGTAATAGTGCTCGGCGTGCTGGTAGTAGTTCTCGGCTGCCACCGGATCGCCGGAGGAGCGTGCATCGCGCGCAAGCTGGACGTATTTCTCGGCCACGTGGGAGGCCGTGCCGCGGATCTTGATGTCGGGTCCGTTCGATTCGTACACCCGTGTCAGGGGATTCTGGCCGCGCCGGTTATTATTGTTGTTGTTATTGTTGTTGTTATTCCGGTTGCGCATCCGCTTGTTGTTCTGACCGTTTCTCATCTGTCGCCTTTTATTCCAGCCCTGAAGTTATTGCAGTCCACAGTCCGATTTCTCAGAAGTCCGATTCCCAGATTCCAATTCCAAGAGTCCGATTCGGCGCGCGCCTAGGCGCACGGAATCGCAATACCGTTCGAAGTGGCATCGATGTCGCCGACCATCTCGTTCAGCAAAGTCGCGTTCAGCAAAGACGCGTTCCCCAACCGCCGCCGGCCAAACACGCCAGCGACAAAATCATTCCGCCCGTTGAGACAGGCCCAGTTCTCGTGCGTAAGTGTTCAAGCGCAATAACAGGCTTTCGTTCGCTTGGCGGTCGAGAGCAGCACAGCTTCGGCTATTGCGCTCAATGAGACCTGCGTTCCTGGAACCTTTCGATCGGCGGGCTCTGCTGAACCCTGGTCATCACCCGTAACGGTTACGGGGCCAGCACCGATGTTGTGGGCGGAACGTAGTCGTTCCCGGGGGATATTCCAAGAGGTTTTTTTGCGTTCCAATAGGACTTTATCGGGGCAGCCGGCGGGCCGAAACGGCCCTCGGAACGCCCCCGAGATCGGCCTTGGGCGGCCCTGTTGGGGATAACCCGGAAGCCGTCATCAGCGCTTCAACGTCGCCGCTCTGACCCTGTCCGACTTCGACAACCAGAAATCCACCCGAGGTCAAAAGACCCGCAGATTGCGAAATCAGCGCGCGGTAGGCGTCGAGCCCGTCGGCCCCGCCATCGAGCGCCGCGCGCGGATCGTGCGCGCGCACCTCGATGTCGAGACCGGCGATGTCGGCCGAGGGGATGTAGGGCGGATTGGACACGATCAGGTCGAACGCGCCGGTCAGGGCGCTGCCATAGTCGCACGCGATCCATGTCGCGCGCTGGCTAAGTCCGAGCTCGGCGGCGTTCCGGCTCGCCGTCTGCAGCGCCTTCGCCGAGATGTCGGTGGCGAAGCCATGCGCGTTCGGCAGTTCCGAGAGCAGCGCCAGCAGGATCGCGCCCGAACCGGTGCCGAGATCGGCGATCCGCAACGCCCGCTCGGCCGCGCCGTCGGCGTGCAGCAGCTCGAGCGCGCGCTCGACCACCGCCTCGGTGTCGGGGCGCGGCACCAGTGTCGCCGCGGTCAGATGCAGCGGCAGTCCCCAAAACTCCTTGATGCCGAGAATGCGCGCGACCGGTTCGCCGGCGAGGCGGCGCCGCGCGAGGTCTTCGAGGCGATCCGCTTCGTCCTTCGTCAGATTGCGTCCGGCGCCGGTCACCATGCCGGTCAGATCGAGGCCAAGCGCGGCGCCGACCAGCAGCCGTGCATCGAGCTCGGCGGAGTCGTTGCCGGTCGATTGCAGCCGCGCAGCCAGTGCGCGGCGGGCCGTCTCGACTGTTGCGTTGACCACAGGCGCCATCACGCGGTGTCCTCGCGCAACACCAACCGCCCGTCGTCCCCGCGAAAGCGGGGACCCATACGCCGCGGCTCTTCGATCTGGGCGGTCGGGGTCGATATCGGGATCAACAATGACGCCCTGTGGGTTATGGGTCCCTGCTTTCGCAGGGACGACGACGATCAATGGAGCCAGCAGCCGGATCGGTTCACGCCGCCGCGCCCTGTGCCGCGAGCTGCGCGGCCTGGTGCTCGGTGGTCAGCGCATCGATCAATTCGCCGAGCGCCTCGCCCGCAATCACCTGCGGCAGCTTGTAGAGCGTCAGGTTGATGCGGTGGTCGGTGACTCTCCCTTGCGGGAAATTATAGGTGCGGATCCGCTCCGAGCGGTCGCCGGAGCCGACCTTCTCCTTGCGGTCGGCAGAGCGCGCGGCATCGACGCGCTGGCGCTCGGCATCATAGATGCGCGAGCGCAGGATGTTCATCGCCGACGCTCGGTTTTTGTGCTGCGAGCGGCTGTCCTGCATCATCACCACGATGCCGGTCGGCAGATGGGTGATGCGGATCGCCGATTCGGTCTTGTTGACGTGCTGGCCGCCGGCGCCGCCGGCGCGCATGGTCTCGATCCGCAAGTCGGTGTCCTTGATGTCGACGTCGACGTCCTCGACCTCGGGCAGCACGGCGACCGTGGCGGCCGAGGTGTGGATGCGGCCCTGCGTCTCGGTGTCGGGCACGCGCTGCACGCGGTGCACGCCGGACTCGAATTTCAGCTTGGCGAAGGCGCCGCGACCCTGCACCTCGGCGATGATTTCCTTGTAGCCGCCGACCGTGCCTTCGCTCGCCGAGATCACCTCGACCTTCCAGCCCTGCAAGGCCGCGAAGCGCTCATACATCCGGAACAGGTCGCCGGCGAACAGCGAGGCCTCGTCGCCGCCGGTGCCGGCGCGGATTTCCAGCACCACGTTGCGGTCGTCCATCGCGTCCTTCGGCAGCAGCGCGATCCGGATCTCCTGTTCGAGCTCGCCGATGCGCGCCTGCAGTGTTTCCAGCTCCGCTTCCGCCATGCTGCGCATCTCGGCGTCGGTCCCCGCATCCGCCAGCATCGCCTCGGCGTCGGCGAGTTCCAATCGGGCGGAGCGATAGAGCTTCACCGCATCGATCAGCGGGTTGAGCTCGGCGAGCTCGCGCGTGATCGCAACATAGCGATCCGAGTTGACCTGGCCGAGCAGCTCGGCCTCCAGCGAGGCGTGATGGGCGAGCAGGACGTCGAGTTTGGCTTCGGGTAGCATGGCGGAGTCTCGAATTGCTGAAAGCGCGAAGGGGTGGCGGAGGCGACGGCAGCGTCGCTACAAGGCCAGCCCCTCGGTTTCCGCAAACTTCGTCAGCGCCCCGCGGATCGAGACGCTGCCGACCGGCGCGTCCAGCAGCGGATTGATCATCGCCTCGGCCTTCTTGGCGTCGAGGTCGAGGATCAAGGCCTTGACCGGGCCGTGCGCGGTCGCCGAGAGCGACAGCGAGCGATAGCCGAGCGCAATCAGCGCCAGCGCGCCGATCGGCTTCGACGCCATCTCACCGCACAGCGAGGCGGCCTTCTTCGCGATCTTGGCCTTGCGCACGATGTCGCGCAGCGCGCGCAGGATCGGCGCCGACAGGATGTCGAAGCGTTCCGAGACCTTGGCATTGCCGCGGTCGACCGCAAACAGGAACTGGAACAGGTCGTTGGAGCCGACCGAGACGAAGTCGACCTTCTTCAGCAGCTCGTCGAGCTGGTAAAGCAGGGCCGGCACCTCGACCATGGTGCCGATATCGATCCGTTCGGGCAGCGAATGGCCGTGCTGGCGCAGATAGGTCAGCTCGCGCTCGACGATCGCCTTGGCCTGGTCGAACTCGGCGATGTCTGAGATCATCGGGAACATGATCTTCAGCGCACGGCCGCCGCCGGCGCGCAGCAATGCGCGGATCTGGCCGCGCAGCAGGCCGGGGCGGTCGAGGCCGAGCCGGATCGCACGCCAGCCGAGCGCGGGATTTTCCTCGACCACGGTCTCCATATAGGGCAGCGCCTTGTCGCCGCCGATGTCGAGCGTGCGGAAGGTGACGGGCTTGGCGCCGGCGGCATCGAGCACGGTGCGGTACAGCGCGAGCTGGTCGCTTGAACGCGGCAGGCTCGGGCTCACCATGAACTGCAATTCGGTACGAAACAGGCCGATGCCGGCGCTGCCGGTGTCCTCGATGTGCGGCAGGTCGATGGTCAGGCCGGCATTGATCAGGAGCTCGATCGGCTGGCCGTCCTTGGTCACGCAAGGCTTGTCGCGCAGCGCCGAATATTGCGCCTGCCGCCGCGCCCGGAACCGGACGCGCTCGGCATAGGCGGATTCGATCTCGGCGGAGGGGCGGACATAGATCTCGCCGGAAATGCCGTCGACGATGATGGCATCGCCCGGATCGGCAATGCCAGGCGCGTTCGGCACCTCGCCGACCGCGGGAATGCCGAGCGCGCGCGCCACGATCGAGACGTGGGAATTCGCGGTGCCTTCCTCCAGCACCAGGCCGCGCAGCCGCTTGCGGTCATAGTCGAGCAGCGCCGCGGGGCCCATCGCGCGGGCGATCAGGATGGCGTTGTCGGGCAGCTGCTCGCGCGTCGGCGCATGGTCCTGGCCGACCAGTTGCCGCATCAGGCGATGGCCGAGATCCTCGAGATCGTGCAGCCGGTCGCGCAGATAAGGATCGGTCGAGCGCAGCATGCGCGCGCGGGTGTCGGACTGCACGCGTTCGACGGCGGCTTCCGCGGTGAGGCCGGTGGCGACCGCCTCATGCAGCTTGTGCGACCAGCCCTGGTCGTTGGCGAACATGCGGTAGGCTTCCAGTACCTCGCGGTGCTCGCCGCCTTCGGCGACGTCGCCGCGCTCCAGCATGCGGTCGAGATCGGCGCGCAGATTGGCCAGCGCAGTGTCGAGCCGCTTGATCTCCTTCGGCAGGTCCTCGGCGATATAGTTGGTGATGACGACACGCGGCTCGTGCAGCACGACATGGCCGAGCGCGATGCCGTCGGAGAGCACCGCGCCGGTCTTGTGCAGCGAGTGCCGCGCGGCGGGCTCGGCGCCGGGCTGGGCCAGCGCGGCAAGCTCGCCCGAGGCGATCATCTCCGCCAGCACCATGGCGGTGGTCTGCAGCGCCTCGACCTCTTCCTCGACATAGGTGCGCTTGGCGCGGTTCTGCACCACGAGCACGCCGAGCGTGTTGCCCGCGCGCAGGATCGGCACGCCGAGGAACGAGTGGTAGATCTCTTCGCCGGTTTCCGGGCGGTAGGCGAAGGCGGGGTGGCTTTGCGCGTCGGAGAGATTGAGCGGCGTTGCCTCGCTGGCGACGAGGCCGACCAGGCCCTCATGCGCGCTCAGCACGGTGCGATGCACGGCGTCGCGGTTCAGACCTTCGGTGGCGTAGAGCTCGAGTGTGTTGTCGATGCGCAGCACGTAGCAGGAGCAGACCTCGGCCACCATGTTGGCCGCGATCAGCACCACGATCTTGTCGAGGCGTTCCTGGGCGGAGACTTGCTCCGCCATGGTTTCGCGGAGCCGTCTCAACAGGACGCGGGGGCCTCCCGACGCGCTCCGCATGTGCTTCAGTCCCTCCCCACCAGGCCGGCGCACGCGGCCGGCCGGCCGTTGGCGCAAAACTCGTCAAAAACAACAATTTTAGTCATTCGGCGTCGCCGCTCGCGCCAGTTCCCGCCGATTCGGGATCGCACAAACTGTGCCACAGTTTGCGACAGCCCACCTGACTGGCCGTATAGCCAATCGAGGCTCGCTTTGCCAAGCAAAACGCCTGCCAGTAGCAAATAACGTCTGCGTCAGCCCGATGCTGCGCCCGCTAAGAGAAATTCTAACTCCGGGACGCCGGTACCGGGGGCCGCTTGTTCCGCGGGAGGCGGCGTAATCCCATCCCCTCGTCATTCCGGGGCGACGCGTAGCGTCGAGCCCGGAATCCATTTCACCACATGGCCTGCGGGCCGATGGATTCCGGGCTCCCGCTTCGCGGGCCCCGGAATGACGGGAAAAGCTTACGCCTGGTCCAGCCCGTACAGCGTGTGCAGCGTGCGGACTGCGAGTTCGGTGTAGGCGGCGTCGATCAGGACCGAGAACTTGATCTCGGAGGTAGTGATGGCGCGGATGTTGATGTTGCGGTCGGCCAGCGCCTTGAACGCCTTCGCCGCGACGCCGGCATGGCTGCGCATGCCGCTGCCGATCACCGAGACCTTGGCGACGTCGGTTGCGGTGTCGAGCCTGATATAGCCGATCTTGGCCTTGGCGGAGGTAATGGTGTCCTTGGCGCGGTTGTAGTCGGTGGCCGGCACGGTGAAGGTGAGGTCGGTGGTCTTGCCGTCCTCCGACACGTTCTGCACGATCATGTCGACGTTGATGTTGGCATCCGCGAGCGGCCCGAAGATCGCCGCGGCGACGCCGGGCTTGTCCTCGATCTGGCGCACGGAAATCTGGGCTTCGTCCTTGGAGAAGGCGATGCCGGTGACGACGTGCATTTCCATGATTTCCTCCTCGCTGCAGATCAGCGTGCCCGGCGGCTGGTTGGCGTGCGGGTCGATATCCTCTGGCTTGTCGAAGCTGGAGCGCACGAAGATCGGCATGTTGTGCACCATGCCGAGTTCCACCGAGCGAACCTGCAGCACCTTGGCGCCCTGCGAGGCCAGCTCCAGCATGTCCTCGAACGCGATCTTGTCGAGCCGGCGCGCCTTCGGCACCACGCGCGGGTCGGTGGTGTAGACGCCGTCGACATCGGTGTAGATGTCGCAGCGGTCGGCGCGCAGCGCAGCCGCGATCGCCACCGCCGATGTATCCGAACCGCCGCGGCCGAGCGTGGTGATGCGGCCGGTCTGCGGGTTGATGCCCTGGAAGCCGGCGATGACGGCGACTTCCTTGCGCTCCTTGAAACGGTCGATGATCTCGCTGCCGTCGATATCGAGGATGCGCGCCGAAGCATGCGCCTCCGAGGTCTTGATCGGGATCTGCCAGCCCTGCCAAGAGCGCGCCTGGATGCCGATGCCCTGCAGCACGATCGCGAGCAGGCCCGAGGTGACCTGTTCGCCGGAGGCGACCACCGCGTCATATTCGCGCGCGTCGTGCATCGGCGAGGCCTCGGTGCACCAGGCCACCAGTTCGTTGGTCTTGCCGGACATCGCGGAGACGACGACGGCGACCTCGTGGCCGGCGTCGACCTCGCGCTTCACGTGCTGGGCGACGTTGCGGATACGATCGATATTGGCGACGGACGTACCGCCGAATTTCATCACGAGGCGGCCCATGACGACGCGTCTATTCCTTTAAGAGGATAAGTAGGTTAACCCACGCCGAAAACCGCAAGCGCGGGCACCGAAAGGCGCGTATACATAGCGCCGCGCCCGGGGGCAAGCCGGTTGGTAGGGGTCTCCGGAGGGTCTTTTGGGGGTGTTTTGCCGGTTGCGGGCGGGCTGTGGCGCAACGGTGACTCGCGGGTAACTCGAAGGCGGGATTGGATGGGACGCTATATCGACGAAATCCTGCAGCCCGGCGAGAAGGTGCTGTATTCCACCAATGCGCACTGGATGTTCTATCTGCCGGCGATCGGGGCCTGGATCCTGGTCCTGGCGCTCTTGATCCTGTCACGGATGACGACGGTCGACGGCCTGGTGCTGGCCTGCCTTGCGGCCGCCGCCGTGGTCGCGGTCGCGGCGCTTTACTGGACCGGCGCAGCCTGGTTCCATCGCTGGACCACGGAAACCGACGTCACCAATTTCCGCGTGGTGCACAAGAGCGGCTTCATCAAGCGGCGCACCTTCGAGATGAGCCTCGACAAGGTCGAGAGCGTCGACGTCAACCAGAGCATCATGGGACGCCTGCTCAATTATGGCGACGTCACCATCCGCGGCGTCGGCGAGGGCATCGAGACCATCAAGACCATCGCCTCGCCGCTGTCGTTTCGCAATTCGATCACCGCGCGATAGGGGCGCGCGCAATCATGGCCACAACGCTTTCCAATTCCACCGCCGCCTCGGTCGATCCGGCCGAAATCGCGAAGTTTTCAAAACTGTCCGATGAATGGTGGGATCCGCGCGGCAAGATGGCGCCGCTGCACAAGATCAATCCGCTGCGCCTGACCTATATCCGCGACGCCGCCTGTCGCAAGTTCGAGCGCAACGCCAAGAGCCTGAGCTGCCTGTCCGGCCTGCGCCTGCTCGACATCGGCTGTGGCGCAGGGCTGCTGTGCGAGCCGTTCACCCGGCTCGGCGCCCAGGTGATCGGGATCGATCCGTCCGCCACCAACATCGCGGCCGCGAAGCTGCATGCCGACAAGGGCCATCTGTCGATCGACTACCGCTGCACCACGGTGGAGGAGATGGACGCACGCGAGCGCTTCGACATCGTGCTGGCGATGGAGGTGGTCGAGCACGTCGTCGACGTCGGCGCCTTCATCAAGCGCTGTGCCGTCATGCTCAAGCCGGGCGGGCTGATGGTGGTCTCGACCTTGAACCGCAACTGGAAGAGCTTTGCGCTGGCGATCGTCGGCGCCGAATACGTGCTGCGCTGGCTGCCGCGCGGCACCCATGACTGGAGCAAGTTCGTCACCCCCGCCGAGCTCGAGCGCTATCTCGGCGACGTCAACCTCGCCGTCACCGAACAGGCCGGCGTGGTCTACAACCCGCTCGCCGACAAATGGACCGTCTCGACCGACATGGACGTGAACTACATGGTGGTGGCGGAGGAGGTGTAGCCTTCACCTCGCCCCGCTCATGCTGGTCCCGGATTGCGCTTCGCTTCATCCGTGCTACGGGGAGTTTGCGGCTCGATCGCAATCCAGTCATGCGCCGGCTCGGTTGACCGCGTCGGCGGCAATCGGCACGTTGGGCGCGTACTCCCGCCCCGGCGCACTTTCCTCGTCCCGCATGTTCTCAATCGCCTCGCTCTGGATTCCCTTCACCATCGTCGCTGCGTTCGGGCAGGTGGCGCGCAATGCGATGCAGCGGCATCTGACCGGGCCGCTCGGGACCTGGGGCGCGACCAATATCCGCTTCCTGTTCGGGCTGCCGTTCGCGGTGCTGTTCTTCGCGCTGGCGGTGCTGCTGACCGGCGATCGCGTGCCGTGGCCGGCGGCGTCGTTCTGGCCGTGGCTGTTGTCCGGCGCGCTCAGCCAGATCGTCGGCACCGGCTTCATGCTGCTGGCGATGAACGACCGCTCCTTCGTGGTGACCACGGCCTATATGAAGACCGAGGCGATCCAGACCGCGATCTTCGGCTTCATCTTCCTCGGCGACCATCTGACGACGCCTAAGGTGATCGCGATCGTGATCGCCACGATCGGCGTCGTCGTCACCGCGCTCAGGCCGGGCGGCTCGAGGAGCTTTGCTGATCTGCGGCCGACCGTGCTCGGCCTCGGCGCCGCCGCGGTGTTCGCGATCTCGGCGGTGAGTTTTCGCGGCGCTATCATTGCCGTGCCCGGCGTCACATTTGTGACGGCAGCCTCCTGCACGCTGATGTGGAGCCTGTTCGTCCAGACGCTGATCCTGTCGGTCTACCTGTTGCTGCGCGCGCCCGACGTGCTGCGAAAAATCCTCGGCCTGTGGCGGCCGTCGATGTTCGCGGGCTTCATGGGCGCGTTCTCCTCGCAGTTCTGGTTCCTGGCGTTCGCGCTCACCGCCGCCGCCAACGTGCGCACGCTGGCGCTGATCGAGGTGCTGTTCGCGCAGGGCGTGGCGTATTTCTCGCTCAAGCAGCCGTTCTCGCTGCGTGAGGTGATTGGCATCGTCCTGATCGTCGTTGGCGTTGCCTTGTTGATCGCCGCTTAGACCCTTGTTTGACGCGTTTTCTTCACGCGAACCGGCAGCCACTTCGCTCGAAAACGCTGTGGATCAGCCTTTGACCGCGATCAGCACCGCGCCGGCCGAGATCAAAGCGATCCCGATCCAGCCATAGGCGGAAGGGCGCTCGCCGAGGAACACGGCGCCGAACAGCGCCACCAGCACCACGCTGAGCTTGTCGATCGGCGCGACAAGTGTGGCGGGTCCGAGCTTGAGCGCGCGGAAATAGCAGATCCACGACGCGCCGGTGCCGAGCCCGGACAGCAGCAGGAACAGCCAGCTCTTGCCCGAGATCGGGCCGGCCTGGGTGAATTGTCCGGTCGCGAACAGGATGGCCGACAGCGTGATCAGCACGATCACGGTGCGGATCAGGGTGGCGAGATCGGAGTTGATGCCCTCGACGCCCACCTTGGCGAAGATCGCGGTCAGCGCCGCGAAAACGGCCGAGAGAAACGCCCAGACCTGCCAGGTAGCGGTCAATTCCGGTCTTCCGGCAGCGTCGGCAGCGGCGAGACCTCGACGCCCTCGTCGATCAGCGCGCGTGCCTCCTCGGGCGAGGCCTCGCCGTAGATCGGACGATGCTCGATATCGCCGTAATGCATCTTGCGTGCCTCGTTGGGGAAGCGCTCGCCGACATTGTCGGCGTTCTTGACGATGTGGTCGCGCAGTTCCTTCAGCTTGCTGCGCAACTCGCGCTCCTGCGCCATCATCAGCGACGTCGATTCACTGACAGGTGCCTCCACGGGAGCGGCCGGCGCCGGCTGAGCCGGTTCGCGGCCCTTCTTGCTGACGATTTGCGGCGCCATGATCGCGCGCTCGATCTTGTCAGAGCCGCAGGACGGGCAATCGATCAGGTGACGCCGCTCCTGCGATTCATAGGCTGCGGAGCTCTGGAACCAGCTCTCGAACTGATGGCCGCGCTCGCAGCGCAGCGTGTAGCGGATCATGCCGAACCCCGGACGAGGTGCAGATGCTCCGGGCCGGCCTTGGGGTCGGCGATGCCGAAACGCCTGCCGTGCTGAAGTGAAGGGATGGTCTTGCGCGCGGTCTCGACCTTGGCGGGATCGATCTCGGCCAGGAACACGCCGGGCTCGACGCCGCCCTCGGCGAGGATCTCGCCCCAGGGGCCGATGATCAGCGAATGCCCGAAGGTCTCGCGCTTGTTCTCATGCAGGCCGGCCTGCGCTGCTGCGAACACGAAGCAGCCGGTCTCGATCGCGCGGGCGCGCAGCAGTGTGTGCCAATGCGCTTCGCCGGTCTTGCGGGTGAAGGCGGACGGCACAGTGAGGAACGACGCGCCGGCCTCGGCAAGCGCGCGATAGAGCGCCGGGAAGCGCACGTCGTAGCAGATCGTCAGTCCGATCCGGCCCCAGGGCAGGTCGGAGATCACGGCGGTCTCGCCGGGCTGGTAATTGGCCGATTCGCGATAGCTCTCGCCGCCCGGCAGATCGATGTCGAACATATGGATCTTGTCGTAGCTCGCGAGCACATTGCCCTCGGGCCCGATCAGGAACGAACGGTTGACCGCCTTCTCCGGCGAATAGCGCAGCGCCAGCGAGCCGATATGCAGATGGATCTTCAATTCGGCGGCCAGCGCGCGATAGGCCTGCAGCGACTTGTCGTCCTCTTCGCTCGCCAGATGCTCGAACAGCGCCTTGCGGTTCAGCTGCATCATGTTGCTGACCTCGGGGGTCAGCACGTATTTGGCGCCCTGCGCCGCCGCTTCGCGGATCAGCCGCGTGCCCTGCTCCAGGCTCGGTTCGGGCAGCAATCCGGTGCGCATCTGCACCATGGCGGCGGTGAAAATGTTGTCCGTACTCATCAGGCGCCGCCTCCGTTGCTGAGCAGGCCGTCGAGCTTGCCCTCGCGGTCGAGCGCGTAGAGCTCGTCGCAGCCGCCGACATGGGTCTTGTCGATGAAGATCTGCGGGAACGTCGAGCCTGCGCCGGCGCGATCGTACATCTCGTCGCGATAGGACGGGTTGCTGGCGACGCTCAATTCGGTGAACGCCGCGTTCTTGCGCGTCAAAAGCGATTTGGCCGCGGTGCAATAACCGCAGCCCGGGCGGGTATAGATTTCGATGGCAGCGGTCATGGTGTGCTCGGTTGAACCTGAATATCAGATTATATGGGAGCGCGGTGGGTATCGACAACCCGGGCAAACACCAGCACATCGACCTGCGCGGCCTTGGCGCGCAACAGCGCCCGCGCGCAGGCATCCACTGTGGCGCCCGAGGTCAGGACGTCGTCGACCAGGATCACGCGGCGGCCCTGGATGTCAGCCTTGCGTTCATCGGCGACCCCGAATGCGCCCTGCACATTGCTGGCGCGGTCCTTGCGCGACAGCCCGATCTGCTGCTCGGTGGCGCGGGTGCGCCGCAACGCCTCGGAGATCATTTTGACGCCGCTCTGGCGCGCGATCACCTTGGCGAGCGCGCCGGACTGGTTGTAGCGCCGGCTCCAGCCGCGCCGCCAGTGCAAGGGAACCGGCACCAGCATGTCGGCATCCCTGAGCAATTCCTTCCCCGCCCGTGCCATCCAGCGGCCCATTGTCGGCGCGAGATCAGTGCGATCCTGGTATTTCAATGCGTGCACCAGTGTGCGCGCGACGTCGTCATAGCGCACCGCGGCGCGGGCGCGCTGGTAGGACGGCGGATTGGCGATCGCCTCCATCGACAGCAGCTCGGGTCCGGGATCGTAGACGAAGGGAATCCCGAGCCGCGGGCAGAACGGCGGCGCGATGAACGACAATTGGGCCCAGCACGCCGCGCAGACGCCCTCGCCATGAACCGGCTCGCGGCAGGATACGCACAGCGTCGGCAACGCGATGTCGAGCATAAGCCGCGCGGTGCGCTGCCACGCGCCCCCGACCGCGCCAAGCGCACGCTGGATGTGACCGGAAATGGAGCGTGTCGGTGATGCCTCGGCGTCCATGGCTGATGAGGCTAGCGTTTGAGCCGCACGGGCTCAAGGCGCATTGCCTGCGGCGGCGGTCCGGCGTAACCAGCGCGGATGGCAACGACCCCGGCCACGGCCCCGATCCTGTTCGATCGCGCATTGCTTGGCGCGCGGCTGGCGCGCGCGCGGCGCGAGGGGGCGGCGACGTTCCTGCTCGAGCGCGCCACCGAAGACATGGCAGACCGGTTGCTGGCGGTGTCGCGAAGCTTTTCTTCCGCGGCCGACATCTGGACGCCGGGGGACGGGCTCGCGGACGCCCTGCGTGGGCGAGTCGGATCGGCCGATACGATTGGTTTCGCTGAGACGGAAGCGCTCGGCCTGCCGGCCGAGTCGCTCGATCTCGTGGTCTCGGCGCTGGCTTTCCAGTTCGTCAACGATCTGCCGGGCGTGCTGGCGCAACTTCGCCGGGCGCTGAAGGGCGACGGGCTGCTGCTCGCAGCGATGCTTGGCGGCGACACGCTGACTGAGCTCAGGCAGAGCTTTGCCGCGGCGGAGGCGGAGTGCGAGGGCGGCGTGTCGCCGCGCGTCGCGCCATTCGCCGATCTGCGCGATATCGGCGCGCTGTTGCAGCGGGCCGGCTTCGCGCTGCCGGTGACCGATGTTGATCGCGTCGTGGTGCGCTACGCCAGCGCGTTCGCATTGATGGCCGATCTCAGGCGCATGGGCGCGACCAACGTGCTGCGCGAGCGCCGCCACACCCCGACCCGCCGTGCCACCATGCTGCGCATGGCGCAGATCTACGGCGAACGTTTCGCCGACCCCGACGGCCGCATCCGCGCCACCTTCGACATCGTCTGGCTCTCCGGCTGGGCGCCGCATGACAGCCAGCCCAAGCCGCTGAAGCCGGGCTCGGCGAAGGCGAGCCTGGAAGCGGCGGTGAAGGGGAGCAAGCGTTAGCGACGCAGCGTGCCACGGCTCTCCCCTTGCCGGCAGGGCTATCGCAATGGCCGTCGGCCATGACGACGCGGATGCGTCAGTTGCAGAAGCCCGCAAATGCCATACGCGCCTGCGGCGTGCGTGCACGTGCACGATTTCGGAATATTGGAATAATGTCCGTGAGTTGCCCGACGTGTCAAGTCGCCTGGTCGAACGCCGGCCGCCGCCGGCTACTTTGCATGGGGTTGTTTTCGATATTTTGGCAGCGCGCTTCCCCGCAAGCGGGAGAGGCGAAGAAGATCACAGCAGCAGATCCATCAGATGCGGCAGCAGCGGAATGTCCGCCGGCGGCATCGGGTAGTCGCGCAGCTTGCTGGCGCGGACCCAGGCGAGGTTCTGGCCCTCGCGCGCCACCGCCATGCCCTCCCAGCGCCAGCAGATGTAGAGCGGCATCAGCAAATGGAAGGCCTCGTAGGCATGGCTGGCGAAGGTCAGCGGCGCGAGGCACGGCTCGCTCACGGTGATGCCGATCTCCTCGTACAGCTCGCGGATCAGGGTCTGTTCCGGCCGCTCGCCGGGCTCGATCTTGCCGCCGGGGAATTCCCACAGTCCCGCCAACGCCTTGCCTTCGGGACGCTGCGCCAGCAGCACGCGCTTGTCGGCATCGACCAGCGCGCAGGCGACGACGAGGGTCAGCTTGATGTCAGCCATGCGGCGCGGATGTCCCCATTAATTCTCAAGCTTTCATTAACCAGCAACGCGCCGCCAGCCAAACGATTTGTGCCTGCGCGTTTTTTCTGCACTCGCGATAAGCCGGCCTTAATGCGCAGCCGGCAGGGTGAAGGTCCTGATTTATCAGCCCATCATTTTCTCTGCCGATATAACCCATGCGCACCTTGCTCCGGACCGTCAGCCGTTTCCGCCGCGATCGCTCCGGCAATATCGCGATGATCTTCGGCCTGGCTCTGCTGCCGCTCCTGGTCGCGGTCGGATGCGCGGTCGACTATTCCCGCGCCAACCAGATCCGCAGCAAGCTGATATCCGCCGCCGACGCGGCGAGCGTCGGATCCGTCGCCAAGGCATCGCCCGGCTTCATCGCGGCCGGCGCCATGACCTCGGACGGCGAGATTTCGGCGGGAGAGGCCGACGCAAAGAAGATCTTCAACGGCAACATCTTCAACCAGAACGGCTTCACGCTGACCAGCGTGACGCCGACCATGACCAAGAGCGGCGGCACGATCACCTCGACGGTCCAATTCACCGCAGATGTCCCGACCATGTTCCTCGGCGTGTTGGGGCGGAGCAAGGTGTCGGTGTCGGGCACCTCGACCTCGACCGCGAACATGCCGCTCTATATCGATTTCTATCTGCTGCTGGACAATTCGCCGTCGATGGGGGTCGGCGCCACGCCGACGGACGTCGCCAAGCTGGTCACGGCCACCACCGGCAACAGCTTCAAGCCGAACGACCAGTGCGCCTTCGCCTGCCACGACTACAACGACCCCAACAACTACTACAACCTGGCGAAATCGCTTGGCGTCACGACGCGCATCGACGTGCTTCGCAGCGCGACCCAGCAATTGATGGACACCGCGGCGGCGACCCAGACCTATTCGAGCCAGTTCCGCATGGCGATCTATGACTTCGGCGCGTCCTCGGCGACCTATGGCCTACGAAGCCTGTTTTCGCTGTCGTCGAGCCTGTCGAGTGCAAAGTCGGCGGCCGGCAACATCGATCTGATGGGTGTCTACGGCAACAACGATTCCTACACCGCGGACAAGGACAGCCAGTTCACCGCGATTTTCCCCCAGATCAACAACGCGATCGCAAATCCGGGCGCGGGCACCTCGTCGGCGCCGCTCAAATATCTGTTCTTCGTATCCGACGGGGTCGCCGACGAGCCGAATTCAAGCTGCCTGAAGCCGATCACCGGAAGCAATCGCTGCCAGTCGCCGATCAATCCGGCGCTCTGCGATGCGATCAAGAAGCGCAACATCAAGATCGCGGTGCTCTACACCACCTATCTGCAGCTGCCGACCAACAACTGGTACATGACCTGGATCGATCCGTTCAATCAGGGTCCGTTCGGCCCGTCGCCGAACAGCCAGATCGCGCAGAACATGCAGGCCTGTGCGTCGCCGGGCTTCTATTTCGAGGTCAGCCCGACCCAGGGCATCGCGGACGCGATGAATGCGCTGTTCAAGAAGGCGGTCGCCGACGCGCGGATCTCGAGCTAGCGAAAGCACGCTCTCTCACCGTCACCCTGAGGAGGCCGCGAAGCGGCCGTCTCGAAGGGTCGACGGCCCGACTTTCTCCACGCGGAGCTATCAGGGCCGTCCATCCTTCGAGGCTTGCCGAAGAGGCTCGCACCTCAGGATGACGGGACTCACACCGTCATTGCGAGCGAAGCGAAGCAATCCATCTGTCCGCATGCTCAGAAGAATGGATTGCTTCGTCGCTTCGCTCCTCGCAATGACGGAGGTGGCGACGCTCGTTGGTCGTTACGACCTGTAATCGCCGTTGATCGCGACATATTCCTTGGTGAGGTCGCAGGTCAACACGCGGTCTCTCGCCTTGCCGAGGCCGAGCGCGACCTTGATCTGGATCTTCGGCGCCTTCATCGCCTCCGACACTTCTTTCTCATTGTAGGACGGATCGCGCGCGCCGCTCTTGGCGACGCGGATGCCGTTGAAGGAGATCGAGAGCTTGTCGCGGTTGGCGGGCTCGCCGGCCTTGCCGACCGCCATCACCACGCGGCCCCAATTGGCGTCCTCGCCCGCGATCGCGGTCTTCACCAGCGGCGAATTGGCGATCGACATCGCGATTCTGCGCGCCGACGGTTTTGTCGTCGCGCCCTCGACCACGACCTCGACCAGCTTGCGCGCACCCTCGCCGTCGCGCGCGACTTGCTCGGACAAATTGGCGAGGATCTGCTGGAACGCCTTGGTGAAGGCCTTCAGCCGCGGGTCGCTGGCGCGCGAAATCTTCGGCGCGCCATTGGCGGCCGCAGCCCCGGTCGCAAATGCGAGCAACGTGTCCGAGGTCGAGGTGTCGCCGTCGATGGTCAGCGCATTGAAGGTGTCCTCGACGCCGGCCTTGAGCAGGGATTGCAGCACGGACGCCGACAACGGCGCATCGGTGAAGACGAAGGACAGCATGGTCGCCATGTCGGGCATGATCATGCCGGCGCCCTTGGCCATGCCGTTGATCGTCACCTTGGCCTTGCCGAGCTTGACGGTCGCGGTGGCGATCTTCGGGAAGGTGTCGGTGGTCATGATCGCCTTGGCCGCGTCCATCCACAGATCGGGGGTCGCGGTTTCCGCGAGCTGCGCCAGCACGCCGTCGAACTTGGTGGCGTCGAGCGGCTCGCCGATCACGCCGGTGGAGGCAAGGAAGACGTCCGACGTCGAACAGCCGACCGCCTTCGCCGCGATCTGCGCGGTCAGCGCGGTGGACGCCTTGCCGGTCTTGCCGGTGAAGGCGTTGGCGTTGCCGGAATTGACCACCAGCGCGCGCGCAGCCCCGCCCTTCAGCTTGGCGCGGCACCACTCGACCGGCGCCGACGGGCACTTCGACTTGGTGAAGACGCCGGCCACCGTGGTGCCCTTGTCCAGCAGCGCGAGCAGCACGTCGGTGCGGCCCTTGTAGCGGATGCCGGCGGCAGCGGTCGCAAGCCGCACACCCGCGATCACGGGCATCTCGGGAACGTCGGGCGGGGCGAGGGGGGAGACGGCGGTGGACATGAGAGGCTTCCGGCTACGGGGAGGGAAGCGCTGCATAACATCTCGCCGGCTGAAGCGGGAGAGGGCTCGGGTGCGAACGCGCAGCGGCGGCGTCCCGGCGAAAGCCGGCACCCATAACCACCGTCATCAATTGTTCAAGAAACTGCTGCCGCGGCAAGAAGGGCTCCGCCGCGGATTATGGGTCCCTGTGTCTGCGCCGGGACGACGCGATCAATCGAACGCACCACAAAACGCAAATGGCCGGGACGAGCCCGGCCATCGCGCATTGAAGCTGTTGGCTTAGCGAAGCTTACTTCTTCGCCGGCGCCATCTTGTTGTCGGCGGGCTTCGGCGCGTCCTTGGCGGCATCCGCCGGCGCCGTCGCGTCCTTGGCCGTCTCGGCCGGCTTGTCCAGGCGCTCGACCTTGGCGGCGTCGCGCAGCTTGGCGACATAATCGGCCTGGGCCTTGCGGGTCACATAGGTCTCGATCTGGGCCTTCACCTGCTCGAAGTCGGGTGCCTTGCGGTTGCGCTTTTCCTCGACCTTGATGATGTGCCAGCCGAACTGCGACTTGACCGGATCGGAGATCTTGCCCGGCTCGAGCGTGAAGGCGACCGCGGAGAATTCCGGCACCATCTGTTCCTTGGTGAAGAAGCCGAGGTCGCCGCCGTCGGAGGCGCCGGGATCCTTGGACTTCTTCTTGGCGAGCTCGGCGAAGTCCGCGCCCTTGTCGAGCTCGGCCTTGATCGCCTTGGCCTCGTCCTCGGTTTCGACCAGGATGTGGCGGGCGCGCACCTCCTGCTCGCCGGTGATCTGCTTGGAGGCCTCTTCATAGACCTTCTTCATAGCGTCGTCGGTGGTCGCGGCCTTGCCCTCGCTGGCAAGCAGGCTGTCCATCAACAGGCGGTTGCGGGTGAAGGCGAGCCGCTTCTTGAAGTCGTCATTGTTCTCGATCTTCTTGTCCTCGGCGGCCTTGGACACGATCTTCATGTCGATCAGGAAGGACAGCACGTTGTCCTTGCGGGTCGAGGGGTCCATCTGCTGCAGGCTCGGGCCGAGTTCCTCCTCGGCAAGCGCGACGTCGCTGGCATGGATCTCGGAACCGTTCACCTTCGCCAGCACCGGGTCGGATTCCGCGGCGCGGACCGGGAGGCCCGCAGCCAGCACTGCGACAAGACAGCCCGTGGCGGCCAGGGTGGCGAGGCCGAGGCGCAGGCCGGTTTTGGTTTCCGGAGGCGAGGTGGTCATGCAAAATCCTTGTCTCAAAGGGGGGAAGCTCGAGCGGGGCGGACACTCGCCCAATCGTGTTACATTGGCAACGCGAAAGTCTTGTCAAAATGATGAATTCCTTGACATCTTGGCGGCGTTGACAACCCCCCGACCGGGCCATATCTCTGGCCGACCGTGTCAGCGGTGAGAGCGCTTATTTTGCTGCGTTTTTCGCCGTTGAACCCAGGATGGCCCGTTTCCCACTCAATTGGCGGAGGAGCTCCGGGTCGGGGCTCGAACCGTAGCGCGTCACGGTGAGTTGATAGGCAATCCGGCGGACCATCTCAGGCTGTATTCCAAGACTAAAATTCAAGACTGAAATTCAAAACCGAACCAAGACCGAACTCGAGACCGAAGAACAGGAATTTCGCATGATCGGCGCGCTCGCCCGCAAGTTTTTCGGCTCCGCCAACGACCGTCGGGTCAAGGGGTATCAGTCCCGCGTCAGCGCCATCAACGCCCTCGAGCCCGACCTCGTCAAACTGACGGACGACGAGCTCAAGGCCCGCACCGCCGAGTTCAAGCAGCAGCTCGCCGGCGGCAAGACGCTCGACGAGCTCCTGGTTCCGGCCTTCGCCACGGTGCGCGAGGCGGCCAAGCGGACGCTCGGCCAACGCCATTTCGACGTCCAGCTGATCGGCGGCATGGTGCTGCACGAGGGCGACATCGCCGAGATGAAGACCGGCGAAGGCAAGACGCTGGTTGCGACGCTTGCGGTCTACCTCAATGCGCTCGCCGGCAAGGGCGTCCACGTCGTCACCGTCAACGACTACCTCGCCCGCCGCGACTCCGGCTGGATGGGCCAGATCTATTCGTTCCTGGGGCTGACCACCGGCGTGATCGTGCACGGCCTCGACGACGCCGAGCGCAAGGCCGCCTATGCCTGCGACATCACCTACGGCACCAACAACGAATACGGCTTCGACTATCTGCGCGACAACATGAAGTACCGCCTGGAGGACATGGTCCAGCGCGAGCATTTCTACGCGATCGTCGACGAAGTCGACTCCATCCTGATCGACGAAGCGCGCACGCCGCTGATCATCTCCGGCCCGCTCGACGACCGTTCGGATTTCTACAACACCATCGACACCTTCATGCCGAAGCTCGCCAAGAAGGACGACTACGAGGTCGACGAGAAGCAGCGCACGGTGACGCTGACCGAAGGCGGCATGGAGAAGCTGGAGAACCTGCTGCGCGACGCCGGCCAGCTCAAGGGCGAGTCGCTGTACGACGTCGAGAACGTCTCCGTCGTGCATCACGTCAACCAGGCGCTGCGCGCGCACACGCTGTTCACGCGCGACAAGGATTACATCGTCCGCGACGACGAGGTCATCATCATCGACGAGTTCACCGGACGCATGATGCAGGGCCGGCGCTATTCGGAAGGCCTGCACCAGGCGCTGGAAGCCAAGGAGCATGTCACGGTCCAGCCCGAGAACCAGACGCTGGCCTCGATCACTTTCCAGAACTATTTCCGGATGTACCAGAAGCTGTCCGGCATGACCGGCACGGCGCTGACCGAAGCCGACGAACTGTTCGACATCTACAAGCTCGAGGTCGTGGAGATCCCGACCAACCTGCCGGTGGCGCGTCTCGACGAGGACGACGAGGTCTACCGCACCCAGAACGAAAAATACGCCGCGATCCTCGCTGAGATCGAGCGCGCCAACAAGCGGTTGCAGCCGGTGCTGGTCGGTACGGCGTCGATCGAGAAGTCGGAAGTGCTGGCCGAGTACCTCAAGAAGCACGGCTACAAGCAGATCGATTTCGGCGCTGAGTCCGGCATGGACAAGCTTTATGCGGCGGCGCGCGCGGGCAAGCCGGCGAAACTGTTCGCGGTGCTGAACGCGCGCTTCCACGAGCAGGAAGCCTATATCGTCGCGGAAGCCGGCGTGCCGGGCGCGATCACGATCGCGACCAACATGGCCGGCCGCGGCACCGACATCAAGCTCGGCGGCTCGCTCGAGATGCGGATCCAGCAGGAGACCGCCGCGATCACCGACGAAGCCGAGAAGGCCAAGAAGATCGAGCTGATCAAGGCCGACATCGAGCGCTTCCGCGAACTCGTGCTGAAGGCGGAAGAGGATTTCGAGGTCGAGCCCGCCAAGGGCAACAAGCCCGCCAAGACGGTGAAGAAGCCGGGCGGCCTCTACATCATCGGCTCCGAGCGCCACGAATCCCGCCGCATCGACAATCAGCTGCGCGGCCGTTCCGGCCGTCAGGGCGACCCCGGCCGCTCGAAGTTCTTCCTGTCGCTGGAAGACGATCTGATGCGCATCTTTGGCTCCGACCGGCTCGACAGCATGTTGCAGCGGCTCGGCCTGCAGGAAGGCGAAGCCATCATCCATCCCTGGATCAACAAGGCGCTCGAGAAGGCGCAGCAGAAGGTCGAGGCGCGCAACTTCGACATCCGCAAGAACCTCTTGAAGTTCGACAACGTCCAGAACGACCAACGCAAGGTGATCTTCGACCAGCGCATCGACTTGATGAAGGACGACAGCGTCGTCGAGACCGTGACCGACATGCGCCACGCCTTCGTCGAGGACGTCGTCGCCAAGCACATCCCCGAGCACGCCTACGCCGAGCAGTGGGACACCGCGGGCCTCAAGGAAGAGTTGAAGCGCGTGCTCGATGTCGACCTGCCGGTCGACGAATGGGCCAAGGAAGAGGGCATCGCCGACGAGGAGTTGCTCAACCGCATCGAGAATCATGTCGACGAGCGCATGGCGGCGAAGGTCGCGCAGTGGGGCCCCGACGTGATGCGTTACGTCGAGAAGACCATCCTGTTGCAGACGCTCGACCATCTCTGGCGCGAGCACCTGATCATGCTCGACCATCTGCGCCAGGTGATCGGCCTGCGCGGCTACGGCCAGCGCGACCCGTTGCAGGAGTACAAGACCGAAGCCTTCAATCTCTTCCAGGAAATGAGCGCGCATCTGCGCGAGGCGGTCACCGCGCAGCTGATGCGGGTCGAGATCGTGCCGCCGGATGAGCCTGCAATGCCGCTGCCGCCGATGGAAGCGCACAAGCTCGATCCCCACACCGGCGAGGACGAGTTCGCCCAGGCCCGCCTGACCGAGGCCACCTACGCCCAGGCCTCGCTGGCGCCGGGGATGCCGGCCGCCGACCGCAATCCGAATGACCCGGCAAGCTGGGGCAAGGTCGGCCGCAACGAGGACTGCCCCTGCGGGTCAGGCAAGAAGTACAAGCACTGCCACGGCCGCTACGCGTAAGCCGCCGCAAGCCCTGACGCGGCGGGCGTTTCGCCCGCCGTCGAGGCTACATCGCGCTCAGCCGGCGAAGGCCTTGTCGAGATCGGCGATGATGATCTTCTGCATCTTCAGCATCGCCTGCATCGCGCGATCGGCCGCCTTGCGGTCGGGATCGCCGAGATAGCGGCTCAGCGCCGTCGGGATCACCTGCCAGGACAGGCCGAAGCGGTCCTTGAGCCAGCCGCAGCGCGATTCCTGGCCGCCGTCGGTGAGTTTGCTCCAGAAATAGTCCACCTGCTCCTGGGTCTCGACGCTGAGGAAAAACGACACCGCCTCGTTGAACTTGTGTTGCGGGCCGCCATTGAGCGCGTAGAACCGCTGCCCCTCGAGCTCGAAGCTCGCCATGAAGTCGCTGACGGTCTCGATCTCGGCGTTCGGAAACACCGATTTATAGAAGGCGACGGCGTCGCGGACGTTGTTGTCGAGCCAGAGGAACGGCGTGATCGAAGTCATGACGGGGGAATCCTTGTGATCGATGAGGAGGATGAGCCGAAGCCGCGCGCTCAGCGTTAGCGCATTCGGAGGACGAGCCCGCGACCGGCGCTCCGACATGTTGACCGAGCTTTTTGTTGGAGCCTCCCGGCACGGCTGTCTGTCGGCGAGGCGGTATTTTCGCGATTTTGGGTTCCCCGGTAACCCTGCGCTAAGCCCGCCGACGGTCCGGCCACTACCCAAAGTCGATGTTGGCCCGTCCAATCAATCACTTGTTAGTGCTCTGTGTTTCAATATTGCCGGGCGCGTCGGGTGAGCCGCCAACGCGCATCAAAGCGTCTCTTTGATCAAGGCTCGATCAGGAGGCCGCGCCTTGCAGACCGCGACGACCATGCCCGGCCGCTACTATCCGGCGATCTTCGTGCTGGCGTCGGCCACGCTGGCCTATCAGATCCTCATCACCCGCTTCTTCAGCGTGATGGTGCATTACCATTTCGCTTTCGGGGCCATCGCGCTTGCGATGTTCGGGCTGACGCGCGGTGCAATGAAGGTTTACGAGGATTCCACCCGCTATGCGCCGGAGCGTGTGGCGCCGGAATTTGCCCGTCATGCCGCGCGGTTCGCGATCAGCGGCGTCGTCGTCATGTGCGCCTTTCTGTATGCGCCGCTGGTCGTGCCCGACGCATATGCCATGTCTGCGCTCGCCGTGGTGGCGCTGGCTTTCACCATTCCGTTTGCCGAGGGCGGCATCTGCATCACGCTTCTCCTGACCCGGCTGCCCAATGTGGGGGGCTGGCTCTACGCTGCCGATCTGGTCGGCGCCGCGGTCGGATGCCTCGGCATCATCTTCGTGCTGCTAGTGATCGATCCGGTCAGCGCGACGCTGTGGATCGGCGCCTGCGCCGCGGCCGTCGGCTGGTTCGTGGTCGGTCACGGCGAAGGCCGAAGCAATGTGCGCCTGAGCCGCAACGCCGCGCTTGGTCTCGCCGCGCTCGCCGCGGTTCACACCGCGCTTGCCGCAACCGGCAGCAGCCATCTTGGCGTGATCTGGGCCAAGGGCACCCAGCAGACCGGAACTTTGTTCGAGCGCTGGAACACCTATTCGCGCATCCGCGTGACCGATCTCGGGCTCACGATTCCGTTCGGCTGGTCGTTCTCGCGCACCCCGGATACCAGGATCGAGCAGCTCTATCTCGACATCGATGCCGACGCGGCGACGCCGATCACCCGCTTCTCCGGCGATCTGACCAAGGTTTCCTATCTCAAGGACGACGTCATCAACGCGCCCTATCTGGTGCAGCAACGGCCGGGCGACGTGGCCGTGGTCGGCGTCGGCGGCGGCCGCGACATCCTCTCCGGCCTCTATTTCGGCGCGCAGCGAATTCACGGCATCGAAATCAATCCCGCGATCTTCGAAGTGCTGACCGACAAGTTCGCCGATTATTCGGGCCATCTCCATCGCCAGCCCGGCGTGTCGCTGGTCAATGCCGAAGCGCGCAGTTACATCAACCACTCGCCCGATCGCTACGACCTGATCCAGATCTCGCTGATCGACACCTGGGCCGCCACCGCAGCCGGCGGGCTGACGCTGACCGAGAACCGGCTCTACACCGTGGAGGCGTGGGACGATTTCTTCCGCGCATTGAAGCCGGGCGGCATGCTCTCGGTGTCGCGCTGGTACGAACCGACGGTCTACCGCGGCGAGTTCTATCGCCTGATTGCGATCGCGGCCGAGGCGTTGCAGCATCAGGGCGTGCCGATGACCGAACTGTCGCAGCATGTGATTGCGGCGAATGTCGGCAGCATCGTCACGGTCATGACCCGGCCCGAGGCGTTCACGGCGGCGCAATGGCAGGGCGCGCGCGACCGGCTGGTAGCACAGGGATTCAAGCTGCTGCTCGGGCCTGACATCGCATATGACAGTGTCAGCTCGACCCTTCTATCGGGCAAGGCCGACCAGAGCTTCCTTGATTCATTACCGGCAAACATCGCGGCCTCGACCGACGACAAGCCATTCTTCTTCTATACCGCGCGACTTGCCGATCTGTTCCTCAAGAACGGCTTCGAGGCGCAGAACAACGCAGCGCTCGGCATCATCAAATGGGTGCTCATCTTCCAGCTCGGCATCTGCATCTACTACATCGGCATTCCCTTCACGCGCCTGATGCGGCGGATGCCGGTGGCCACACTGGTGCGGCCGGTGGCCTATTTCGCCGCGATCGGCATGGGCTTCATGCTGATCGAGATTTCACAGATGCAACGGCTGATGGTGTTCCTCGGCCACCCGGTCTACGGGCTCAGCGTCGTGCTGTTCACCATCCTGCTGTTCGGCGGTATCGGCAGCGCCACTGTGGGTGCCGCGCCTTCGCGGCCGGCCATGTTGATCGCTCGCCTCGTGGCGCTGGGCGCAACGCTGGTGGGCGCAGGCCTGCTGACGCCGGCCGTCACCGCTTGGGCGCGCTCCGCGCCGACCGACATCCGCATCCTGGTGTCGGTCGCGCTGCTGGCACCGCCGGCTTTCTGCATGGGCATGATGTTCCCGCTTGGCCTCGGCATCTGGCGGCGGCATGGCGGGCTGCTGCCTTTCTTCTGGAGCACCAACGGCATCACCTCGATGCTTGCTTCCGTGCTCGGCATGGCGCTGTCGATCCAGTTCGGCATCACCACGACATTCGCGCTCGGCGTCTGCTGCTATGGGGTGTGCGCGATCATGATCGTCGGCAACCGGCTGGCCCATCCGGTCGCTGATACCGCGCTCAAGCCGGTACGGCCGGCCGGCTTGGTGGCGCAGGACGAGGTGGCGTCGTAGCGGAGGCTGTTGCCTCAGTTCGCGCTGCCGATCAGGCTTTCCAGCAGCCGCTTGAGCTCGGTGGTCGACTTGTCGCCATAGCTCTCGACGATGTGCTCTTCCTGGCTCACCGCCAGCGAGTTCAGCCGGCGGCACAGCGCCTTGCCGCGATCGGAGACGAACATCAGCACCTTGCGGCGATCCTTCGGATCCTGCACGCGATAGACCAGGGCGTCCGACACCATGCGGTCGATCATCTTGGTCAGCGTCGGATGGTTGAGCAGCACGGCGTCGGCAAGCTCGCCCATCGAGTGGCCGTTGCCGTCGGACAGCACTTTGAGGATGCGCCACTGCTCGACCGGCACGCCTTCCTTGGCCAGCCGCGTCTCCAACTGCCGGTTGATCTCCCGGTTGGCGTGCGCGAGCAGGTAGGTGAGGTGTTCGGTGATCGGGGAATTTTCTTTCGGCGGTTTAGCCACGGCGTGAGACCTGGTTCCTGACCCGGTGAATGAATGTCCGGCAACTCATGCCATTTCTATATGCACTTCAATTGTTGAATATTCAATATTTTCCCCTAGGATATTCCCCCAACCAAAGGGCGGATGCCGCGACCGCCCGCTGGCTGCGTTGCGTACTGCTTCCCAGACAGGAGTTGGCGTGCTCTCGACGGTCTCCTTCCAGGCGTATGGCGGCATGCCCGTCGCGCCGCCGCACCTGTTTCGAAATCCGTCGTCCTGTGCGGCCGATCTCGCTTTGACCGTCAAGCCGGGCTCCTCGCGCCGGGGCGGCACCGACGGCAAGCTCCGGATCGGCAATTTCATCACCTTCTCCGGCGCGCCCGGGATCTGGGGGCCGATCTCGGCCAACAGCGTCATGCTGGCGGTTGCCGAGATCAACCGGCGCGGCGGCATCCGCGGCCGCGAGGTCGAATTGTCGATGTACGACGCCGGCGGGCCGATCGAGGAGGTGGTGCGCCGCGCCGAGCGGGCGATCGCCTTCGACGAGATCGACGTCATCATGGGCTCGCATATCTCGGCGGTCCGCCTCGCGCTGCGCAAGGTCACGGCCGGCCGCATCCCCTATGTCTACACGCCGGTTTATGAGGGCGGCGAACGGACGCCCGGCGTGATGGCGATCGGCGAGACGCCGCGCGCCGAAAGCCGCCCGGCGATCCACTGGCTCACCGAGGTCAAGAAGGCGCAGCGCTGGTACCTGATCGGCAGCGACTATGTCTGGCCCTGGCAATCGCATCGCGCGGTGAAGCGCTACATCAAGGAGGCCGGCGGCCAGGTGGTCGGCGAGGAATTCGTCCCGCTCGGCGAGGACGATCACGAGCCGCATCTGGCGCGGATTCGTGCAGCCCAGCCCGATGTCGTGCTGATTACCCTGATCGGGACCGACAGCATCACCTTCAACCGCGCCTTCGCCGACGCAGGACTCGCCGCCACCACGCTGCGCTATGCCGGCGCGATGGACGAGACCGTGCTGCTCGGCATCGGGCCGGACGCGACCGAGAACCTGTTCTGCGCCTCCGGTTATTTCGGCTGCGTCGATTCGCGCGCCAATGACGAGTTCCAGATCAGCTACCGCGCGATGTTCGGGGCGCACGCGCCGCCGATCGGCTCGGTCGGGCAGTCCAACTACGAGGGGATGCGCTTTCTCGAAGCGGCGGCCAACCGGGCGCGCTCGCTGTCAACGGGCCCTTTATCCGCCGCGGCGCGCAACCTCGTCTACAGCGGCGCCCGCGGCACCGTCACCATTCGCGACGGCCGTGCCGAAATGCCGATCTATCTTGCCGAGGCCGACGGTCTCGACTTCAATGTGATCAAGGCGATCTAGCGTGGCACCGTCGCCCGCGAGGGCGATGCCGTGAGCGGCGTGGGGTGCCGGACAGGAGCAGGTGTGCATTCGACGCCCAACGTCATGGCAAGAAACCTCCCGTTCCCGCCATCCCTGCTGTTCAGGAACCTGGCGTCGGCGGCGTCGGATCGGCTGCTTGCGCCGATGGATCGTGGCGGGTTCGGTCCGCGCGGCGCGCGCAACCGGCTGCGGATCGGTGGCTTCGTCTGTTGCTCCGGTTCGCCCGGGATGTGGGGGCCCGCCGCGACCTCGACCGCGCAGCTCGCCGTTGCCGAGATCAACCGGCGCGGCGGCATCCTCGGCCGCGAGATCGAGTTCTCGGTCTACGACGCCGGCGGCCCCATCGACGAGGTGATCGACCGCGCCGCGCAGGCGATCGCCTCCGACGAGGTCGATCTCATCATGGGCATGCACACCAGCGCGGTGCGTGTCGCGCTGCGCAACCTCATCACCCGCAGCAAGATCCCCTACATCTACACGCCGGTCTATGAAGGCGGCGAGCGGACGCCGGGCGTTATTGCGATCGGCGAGACGCCGCGTTGGCAGAACCGGCCGTCGATCCACTGGCTGGCCGAGGCGAAGCGCGCCAGGCGCTGGTACCTGATCGGCAGCGATTATGTCTGGCCCTGGCAGTCGCACCGCGCGGTGAAGCGCTACATCAAGGAGACCGGGGGCCTCGTGGTCGGTGAGGAGTTTGTGCCGGTCGGCGAGGACGATCACGAGGCGCATCTGGAGCGGATCCGAGCGGCGAAGCCCGATGTCGTGCTGATCTCGCTGATCGGCACCGACAGCGTGACCTTCAACCGCGCCTTCGCCGATGCGGGGCTTGCCGCCACCACGCTGCGCTTTGCCGGCTGTTTCGACGAAACGGCGCTGCTCGGCGTCGGCGCCGACAAGACCGAGAACCTGTTCTGCGCCTCCGGCTATTTCCCATCTGTCGGCTCGCAGGCCGGCGACGATTTCAGGGACCGCTATCGTGCGATGTTCGGCCCGTTCGCGCCGCCGGTCGGATCCTGCGGCGAGTCCGCCTATGAAGGCTTCTGCCTGTTAGAGGCCGCCGCCAACCGCGCCGGCACGCTCGACCTGCGGCCGCTGCTCGCGGCTGCGGACAATCTCGTCTATCGCGGCGCGCGCGGTCCGGTCACCGTGCGCAATGGCCACGCCAGGATGCCGATGCATCTTGCCGAAGCCGATGGCCTCGACTTTAGGGTAATCAAGGCGATCTGACGCCAGATGCGACAGCCTGCCGAACCGATCCATGAAATAATACTTGAAAAGGAAAATATTTCCGTTTTCAATACAACAACGGGGTGGGCGGTTCGCGCGGGTCAAACGCGCCGCCGCTGCTTCGTGCCCAAGGGATCCGATCCAGGAATCAAATCCAGAGATCAAAAGCTTCAGGAGAGCGCCGTGACCGTCGTCCTTCCCACGCCAACGCAACTTCGTGCCGTCGCCGAGCAGTGCGGCCTGTCCCTGACCGATGAGGACGTGGCCTCGTTCCGCGGCCTGATGCAGGGCTCGGTCGATGCCTACAACCTCGTCGCCCAGATGCCGGACGAACTGCCCGAGGTGAAATATCCGCGCACGCCCGGCTATCGTCCGGCACCGGAAGACAACAAGCACAACGCCTGGTACCGCAAGTCGACGGTGAAGGGCGCGGCCTCCGGCAAGCTCAAGGGCAAGACGGTGGCGCTGAAGGACAACATCATGCTGGCCGGCGTGCCGATGACCAACGGCTCGTCGACACTGGAAGGCTATATCCCCGATTTCGACGCCACCATCGTCACGCGCATGCTGGATGCCGGCGCCGAGATCGCCGGCAAGACGCACTGCGAGCATTTCTGTCTGTCCGGCGGCAGCCACACCGGCTCCTACGGGCCGGTGCACAATCCGCACCAGATGGGCTATTCGGCCGGCGGCTCGTCGTCGGGCTCGGGCGTGGTGGTCGCGCTCGGCGAGGTCGACATGGCGATCGGCGGCGACCAGGGCGGCTCGATCCGCATGCCGTCCTCGTTCTGCGGCACCTACGGTATGAAGCCGACCTGGGGCCTCGTGCCCTACACCGGCATCATGCCGATCGAGATCTATGTCGACCACACCGGCCCGATGACCGCGACCGTGGAAGACAACGCGCTGCTGCTGGAAGTGCTGGCCGGCGACGACGGCTACGATCCCCGGATCAAGGCGCCGAAGGTCGACGACTACACCAAGGCGCTCGGCAAAGGCGTCAAGGGCATGAAGATCGGCATCGTCAAGGAAGGTTTTGAGCAGCCGACCGCGGAAGCTGCGGTGAATGAGAGCGTGCATGAGGCGGCCAAGCGCTTCAAGGACCTCGGCGCCAGCGTCGAGACGGTGTCGATCCCGATGCACATGCTCGGCGGCGCGATCTGGACCCCGATCGGTACCGAAGGCCTGACCCAGACCATGATGTTCGGCGACGGCTACGGCCTCAGCCGCGGCGACCTCTATTCGACCTCGCTGATGGATTTCCATCGCGGCTGGCGCCGTCAGGCGGATTCGCTGTCCGAGACCACGAAGCTGTTCATGATGCTCGGCACCTACATCAATAACACCTTCGGTCCGCGTTTCTACGGCAAGGCGCTCAACATCTCCCGCCGGCTGGCCGCAGCCTATGACAAGGCCTTCAAGGACTACGATCTGCTGCTGATGCCGACCACGCCGATGAAGGCGACGAAGTTGCCCGAGGCCAATGCCAGCCGCGAGGAGTATGTCGCCCGCGCGCTGGAGATGATCTCCAACACCGCGCCGTTCGACATCACCCATCACCCGGCGATGTCGCTGCCCTGCGGCATGGTCGATGGCTTGCCGGTCGGCCTGATGCTGGTCGGCCGGATGTTCGAGGAATCCACCATCTACCGCGCCGCGCACGCCTTCGAGCAGGCCGGCGACTGGAAGAAGATGTGAGGCGCCGCTTGTCGCAGAAACAGGCCGAACGGATCGGGCACCATGGCTAGCACCTTCGCCGCGGTGTTCGAGATCGTGAGCTTCGGCGCGATCATCGTGCTGGTCGTGCTCGGGCTCGGCATCATCGCCAGCATGATGGGCATCTTCAACTTCGCGCAGGGCGAATTCGTCCTGCTCGGGGCCTATGTGACCTATCTGGCCTACGCCCACGGTGCGCCGGTCTGGGTCGGCATGGTCGCCGCGCCCTTTGTGGTCGGCGCGCTCGGCTTCGTGCTGGAGGCGCTGATCATCAGGCGGTTCTATGCCGCGCCGATCGTGGCGATGCTCGGCACCTATGCGCTCGGGCTGATCATCCGCGAAAGCGTCCGCGGCCTGATCGGCGGCTTCTATCTCACGGTGCCGGAGCCGATCGGCGGTTCGATCGACCTCGGCTCCGTCCACATCTCGGCCTGGCGCTTCACCATCATCGTGATCACGCTGTTGGTGATGGGCGGCTGCTATCTGCTGCTGGCGCGCACGAGCTTCGGGCTTCGGGTCCGCGCCACGCTGGAAAACCCGGCGCTGGCGCGTGCGTCGGGCATCTCGACGCCGCTGATCTACGGCGCGACCTTTGCGTTCGGCGCGGCCTTGGCCGGGCTTGCCGGCGCGCTGATCGTGCCGGTATTCAGCCTGTTTGCCGATCTCGGCATCCGCTTCCTGATCCAGGGCTTCGTCGCCGTGATGGTCGGTGGGGTCGGCTCCTTCATCGGTCCGGTCGCCGGCGCCGGCGTGATCGGCACGCTCAGCGCGGCGCTGCCATGGGTCATGTCTCCCGTCGTCGCCGACGTCCTCGTCTTCGTGCTCGCCATCGCCTTCATCAAATTCCGGCCGCAAGGCCTCATTGCTGGGAAAGGGGTCTAATCACCATGTCGATTGAACGCATGAATCTCACGCGCCGCCGCTTCATGAGCAATTTTGCCTTCGCGACCGGCGCGCTCGCGACCGGGGTCGGAAGCTGGGTGGTGAGGCCGGATTGGGCCAACGCCGCCGAGGGCCCGATCAAGGTCGGCATCGCGACCGACCTGACCGGCCCGATCGCCTATGCCGGCAATGCCGACGCCAACGTCGCCAAGATGGTGATCAAGGAGATCAACGCCGGCGGCGGCCTGCTCGGCCGGCCGCTCGAGCTCTATATCGAGGACACCGCCTCGAACGAATCGGTCGCGGTCGGCAATGTCCGCAAGTTGATCCAGCGCGACAAGGTCGACATGGTGCTGGGCGGCATCACCTCGTCGATGCGCAACGCGATCAAGGACCCGATCGTGGCGCGCGGCAAGACGCTCTACATCTATCCGCAGCTCTACGAGGGCAAGGAGTGCACGCCCTATCTGTTCTGCACCGGGCCGACGCCGGCGCAGCAATGCGATGAGTTCATTCCCTGGCTGATCAAGAACGGCGGCAAGAAGTTCGCGCTGCCGAGCGCCAACTATGTCTGGCCGCACACGCTCAACGTCTACGCCCGCAAGGTGATCGAGGACAATGGCGGCGAGGTCGTGTTCGAGGAGTATTACCCGCTCGACCAGGTCGACTTCTCGTCGACCGTCAACCGCATCATCTCGAACAAGGTCGATGTCGTCTTCAACACCGTGATCCCGCCGGGCGTCGGCCCGTTCTTCAAGCAGCTCTATGAAGCCGGCTTCCTCAAGAACGGCGGGCGGCTCGCCTGCGTCTACTATGACGAGAACACGCTCAACATCAATCAGGCCAGCGAGATCGAGGGGCTGGCGAGCTGCCTCGACTATTTCAAGGTGCTGACCAAGGAGGATCCGTTCAACGCCAAGATCCAGGCGGCCTATGAGAAGGATTTTCCGGGCAACTTCCTGTTCGCGGCCGGCAGCGCCGCCACTGGAACTTATCGCGGCCTCAAGCTGTGGGAAGCCGCGGTCAAGGAAGCCGGCAAGGTCGATCGCGACTCGGTTGCGGCCGCGCTCGATCACGCCAAGATCGCCGAAGGGCCCGGCGGACCCGCCGAAATGGTTCCGGGCAAGCGTCACTGCAAGATGAAGATGTACACTGCTGTTGCCAAAGGCGGGAACTATGAGATCGTGGCGCGCAGCGCCGGTCTCGTCGATCCCAAGGAATGCTGAGCAATCCATGGGTGGAGCAGAACAGGCCGTCGCACGCATCGGTGAGGAACCGGATGTCGTGACAGGTGAGGATGCACCGGCTGCGCGCGCGCCGGCGGGACGGGCATCGGCAGGATGGAAGGTCCTGCCGATCGTGGAAGGGCTGGTGCTCTTGATCGCACTGGTCCTGCCATGGGTGCTGCAGGATTATCTCACGGTGTTCGCCACCCGCGTGGTGATCCTCGCGCTGTTCGCGCTGTCGTTCGATCTGGTGTGGGGCTATGCCGGCATCATGAGCTTCGGCCAGGCGCTGTTTTTCGGCGCCGCCGGCTACGGCGTGGCGCTGATGGCGCGCGACCTCAACGTCACCTCGATCCTTCTGATCCTGCCTGCCGGCATGCTGATCGGCCTCACCGCGTCGCTGCTGCTCGGCGGCTTCCTGCTGCTCGGGCGCTATCCCTCGAGCGTGATCTTCGTCTCGCTCGGCACCCTGACCGGCTCCTATGCGGCCGACCGGCTCGCGCGCGGCTGGTATTATCTCGGCGGCCAGAACGGCATCCCGTCGATCCCGCCGCTCACGCTCGGCAGCTACGAGTTCGAGGAGGGGCCGGTCTACTACTACATGGTGCTCGGCATCCTCCTGGTCGTCTATCTGCTCTGCCGCTTCCTCGTGCGTTCGCAATTCGGGCTGGCGCTCGCCGGCTTGCGCGAGAACGAGCAGCGCATCGCCTTCTTCGGCTACAAGGCGCAGCATCTGAAGGCGATCATCTTCGCGGTCGGCGGCACCATCGCCGGCCTCGCCGGCAGCCTCTACGCCTTCCACGAAGGCTTCGTCTGGCCCAACATGCTGGGCGTCGTGTTCTCGACCCAGGTCGTCCTCTACGTGTTGTTCGGCGGCTCCGGCACGCTGATCGGCGCGGTGATCGGCACCGTGATCATCGAGGGTGTCAGCTTCTGGCTGTCGGACAATTACCGCGATGTCTGGCCGATCATCCTCGGCGTGCTGCTGCTGCTCGTGATCATGTTCCGCCCGCTCGGGCTGGTCTCCTTCGTGCTCGGCGAGCGCGAGCGGGTCGGCAGCTTCGGCAAGGGACCAAACAAGAAGGGACCAAACAAGGCGCCAAAGCCAAAGGAGACCGGCAATGCCGCTCCTTGAGGCGCAAGGGATCAGCAAGGTGTACGGCAAGCTCACCGCGCTCGACGGTGCGGCGCTGACCGTCGGCGAGAACGAGTTTCATGGCCTGATCGGCCCGAACGGCTCGGGCAAGAGCACGCTGATGAAATGCGTCGCCGGCGCCGAGGTGCCGACCACGGGCAAGGTCGCGTTCGTCAACACCGACATCACGGCGTTCACGCCGACCGAGCGCGCCCGCGCCGGCATGAGCCTGAAATTCCAGATCACCTCGGTGCTGCCGACGCTGACGCTGTACGACAACATCCTGCTGGCGCTGCAGGCGCAGTCCTCGCTGTTCGATCTCGTGCTGTCGCGCACCCGCAACAGGCTGCACGATCAGGTGATGACGATGCTGACCCAGTTCCGTCTCGCCGATCGCGCGCATGATGCCGCAGCGGCGTTGTCGCACGGCCAGCAGCAATGGCTCGAGATCGCGATGGCGCTCGCCGGCAAGCCGCGGCTGTTGCTGCTGGACGAGCCGACCGGCGGCATGAGCCTCGAGGAGCGCCGCGTCACCGGCGAGCTGTTGCAGCCGATCAAGCAGCACTGCTCGCTCGTCATCGTCGAACACGACCTCGATTTCATCCGCGACATCTGCGACCGCCTCACGGTGCTCGACCAGGGCAAGGTGCTGGCGTCGGGTACGGTCGCGGAAATCCAGGCCAACAAGAGCGTCCAGGAGATTTATCTTCGCCGTGCCTGACCAGTCCTTCCTCGATATCCGGCATCTCGATGCCGGTTATGGCCGCAGCCAGGTCCTGTTCGATGTCAACATCGGCATTCCCTGGCGCGGCGGCGTCGCCGTGCTCGGCCGCAACGGCGCCGGCAAGACCACGCTGATGAAGACCATCGTCGGCGAGCTCGCGAGCTCGCAAGGCGAACTGTTCTTCGACGGCCGCGATATCACCCGTCGCCGCACCGAGGAGCGCGTGCGCTCAGGCATCGGCTATGTGCCGCAGGAGCATTCGGTATTCGCCCGCCTGTCGGTGCGCGACAACCTCGCCGTCGGCTCGCTGACCAATTCCGATACGAGCGCGGTCGATCGCGTGCTCGAGATCTTCCCCAAGCTCGGCCAGCGCCTCGACCAGCCGGCCGGCACGCTGTCCGGCGGCGAGCGCAAGATGCTGGCGATCGGCCGCGCCATGCTCGGCAATCCGAAACTGCTGCTGTTGGACGAGCCGACCGAAGGCGTCTGGATCGGCGTGATCGAGGAGATCACCGAGCGGCTGATCGAGCTTGCCAAGAGCATCTCGGTCGTGATCGTCGAGCAGCACCTCGACCTCGCGCTGCGCGTCGCCGACTACGCCTATGTGCTGGACCGCGGCCGCGTCGCGCTGCAGGGCGCAGCAGGCGAGGTGCGCAACGATCCGGAACTGCTGCGGTACCTGGCGCCGTAGAGCGTTTCGAGCGAAGTGGACATCGGAGCGCGTGAAGAAAACGCGTCGATGCAACAAGCTGGAGCCTCGCCTACCACGCAATCTGGCTGCGCTCGGGCCGGCCGCTCAACAGCGGCTTCCCGAACAGTGATGGCACGAGGTCATCGAGGAAGAGCAGCAACTGGGCTCGGAAGCCCGGCCCGGTACCGCCGGCGCGGCTCAGCGGGATGATCGCCTCGGCGGCCACCTGCCAGGTTACCGCCACGTACGCAAAGCCGGGATTGGCGGTCGCCGCCGTCGCCTGGCCGTGCGGGCTGTCGAACTGGAATTCAACCAGCGGCACCAATTGGTTCAACGGCTCGTCCTTCGGCGCTCCGCCGTCGAACCGCCTAGTCAGATACAGCGTGCTGTACTGGATCGAGAAGCCCCAGTGCAGCGTCTCGACCGCGGGCGAAAGGATGGCGTCAAATCGGCCTGTCACCGGATTGGGGGCCAGCGCCCGGGCTCCCGTGCCGAGGGGAATCTCGTCGACGACCGCGCCGGTGACGGCAAACGGGCGCAGCCATGACACCGAGTCCGGGAGGTCGCCAAACCCTTTGCCGAAGAAGATGCCGGGCTGGATCGTGTCGGGCGCGTCGGCACCGACCGCGACAGCACCGGAGTGGCCGATGCCCCAGACGAGGCTGACCGACACCAGCGCTTCGTGGCGGTTGTCGCGGTAAGCCTCATATTTGAGACCGATATTGGTCTTGTCGAAGCCTGACGTGCGGCCGGTCGGCCAGTTCTGGAGCCATGAGCTATCGACAGTGAACGCGAGCGTCGGCGTCAACAGGCGGGCAAAGGCCCCGTTGATGCGGCTCTCGGCGACATTGCTGCCCTGTGCGGGATGATCGAGGTAGCTGAAATTGGGCAGGATGAGTTCGTCGGCGACGGCGGGGTCGTCGAATGTCATCGTGCCGACGAAATAGCGGTTGCCCGCGATGCCATGCGCGTGCGCCGCCTGCGTCCATAGCAGCGGCGCGATCAGGAGCGCGCCTCTGCGGAGAGTTTTCGGCCTGCTCGACATCGCCCTGCCTGGAGTAAACTGTCGCTTGATCGATATAGGGTACCCCCCTATACCTACGACTCATGTCGCACACCATCAAGCACAAGTCCAAGCTCATGGGCCGGGTCAGGCGCATCAAGGGGCAGATCGAGGCGGTCGAGCGGGCGGTCGAATCCGAGCTCGGCTGCGCCGACGTGCTGATGCTTGTCGCCTCGGTGCGCGGTGCGGTGAACGGGCTGACCGCCGAGCTGCTCGAAGATCATATCCGTCATCACGTCGTCGATCCCGCGCATGAGAAAAATCCCGAGAAGGCGCAAGGCGCCGCGGACCTGATCGATGTGGTCCGCACCTACCTCAAGTGAATCTTTGGGCTTGTCCATAAGGGCTCGGTCCATGCGCGATTGTTCGCCTTGAGCGTTGAAGCGCCATCTACGCCGACCACGGATGGCGTCCGCGAGAAAGCCCGGTCCGTGGCCCCCGAGCCGCCCGCATTTTCCGTCGGACGTACCAGGCTGCGACCGAGCAAATCAGCCAGCTAATGGATGCCGCGATGAAGGCGGCCGGGACGCTACGCTCCACCGTCAACGCGAAGACAATCGCAAACGCCAGCATGCCGATCGCGCCCAGCGCTGCGCCCGCGGCATCGAGCGCGGCGGCTTGCTGGCCGCGCCGCTCACCGTCGAGACCTGCTTCCCGCTTGCGGCGGATTTCATGTTTCTCGATCAGGGTCGCGCTGGCGCAGAAGATGGCGGGAAGTGCGAGAAAGACGCCGCCGACAGACGCGCCGTAGGTGCTGCTGATCAGGCCGGTGAAGACAGTCACCGTGCCGCCAAGCACGAAACGGATCAGATATTCGTACCAGCGGCCCTCCCTGAGCGAGGACAGTGAGACGCGGACAGGTGTCATGCCTGTCCTCCGGCGAGGGCGAGCAGGCCGAAGGAGATCGCCAGCCAGACGACAAGCGACAGCAATGTCGCGGGGACCGCGCGCAGCCCGGTGCGAATCAGCAGTTGGCAGACGACGAAGCTGTAGACGGCGAGCGCGATCGCGCCGGCGATCATGGCGCGGCTCTGCAGGCCGGCGTAGTCGGCTCCGTGCTGGACCACGGCGATGCCGAGCGTCGCCAGCGCAACGGACGGTGCCGCTCCGAACAGACCGGCGAAGCTCTTTGGGCGCAATGCGTCACCCAGCATTGCGAAGGCCGATATCACGGCTCCGCCCAGCAGAAAGCGGACGACGTACTCGGTCATCGCCGCTCGCTCCCCCGCGGATCATCGCCTGGATAGCCGGTCCACAAGCGCAGCAGCCGCTCGAGACCCGCGCCCAGCGCGAAGCCTGCGATCACGTCGCTCGCCCAGTGTGCGAGAACCGCAATGCGCGTCAGCGACAGGCCGACCGCGACGGCCTGGATGGCGC
>NZ_JACMYP010000055.1 GCF_020889705.1 Bradyrhizobium altum
CGAGCCGAGTTCAGGCTCGACGCGCAGCGCATTGATCAGCGCCACGCCCTCGACCGTCTCCTTCGCGAGCTTGCGCGCCAGCCGGCCCGGCCAGCGCGTGCTGCGCGCCATCACCAGATGCTGAGTGTAATGCATCGACAGCACCAGCGCGGTCGACGGATCGGCCTTGCCGATGAGGCCGAGCACGCGCGTGGCATCGCGCGCGCCCGCCCCGCCTCCGCCGAGCGCCACGGGCACGGTCAGCGCCAGCAGGCCTTCGCGCGACAGGTCAGCGAAATTCTCAAAGGGAAAGCTGGCGTCGCGATCATGTACGGGCGCACGCACAGCAAACACCTCGGCGAGCCGCAATGCGCGCGCGATGTGCTCGGGCTCGTTCGCCGGCGGCAGCTCCCTCGCCGCTGTCGTCACCATGTCGCCTCCAGTCCGAGCAGGCCGAGGATCTGCTTGCGCAGATCGGCCAGATAGGGATCGCCGCGATGCCGCGGGTATGGCCGGGCGACCGCGATATCGGCCTTGATCTGCGCGGGACGATCGGAGAGCACGATGACGCGGTTGGCGAGCACCAGCGCTTCCTCGACGTCATGG
This sequence comes from Bradyrhizobium altum, assembly GCF_020889705.1. GTDB lineage: Bacteria > Pseudomonadota > Alphaproteobacteria > Rhizobiales > Xanthobacteraceae > Bradyrhizobium > Bradyrhizobium altum. The sequence goes on from NZ_JACMYP010000055.1 coordinate 586, forward strand.
GTGACGAGCAGCGTGGTAAAGCCCTTGCGCTGCCACAGCGCCACGAGCTCGGCCTGCATCGCGATCCGCGTCAGCGAGTCGAGCTTGCCGAGCGGCTCGTCGAGCACCAGGATCTTCGGATCGTTGACCAGCGCACGCGCCAGCGCCACGCGCTGCGCCATTCCGCCGGAGAGCTGGTGCGGATAGGCGTTGCGGAACGACGACAGGCCGACCAGCTCGATCACGGCATCGACCCGGTGCCGCTGTGCCTTCAGGATGCCCTGCGCTTCCAGCCCGAGCGCGACATTGTCCCACACCGAACGCCAGGGAAACAGCGTCGGGTCCTGGAACACGACGACGCGCGACGGGTGCGGGCCACTGATGCGGACTTCATCCTCGCGCAGCGCGCCGCTGCGCGGCTTCTCCAGCCCGGCTACCAGCCGCAGCAAGGTCGACTTGCCGCAGCCGGACGGGCCGAGCAGTGCCACGAACTCGCCGGGCGCGATCGACAGATTTACATTGTCGAGCACCGGCAGCACAGCGCCGTCGATATCGAAGGCATGGCTGACGCCCTCGATGTCGAGCTCGGCGCCGACGGCGGGATAGGTGATTGCCTCGGCGGCGGACTGCACTACCATTTGACGACACCCTTCTGCCAGACCAGCAGGCGGTCGCGGGTCCGGAACAATAGCGTGATCGCGCCGGAGCAGAGCAGCGACATCACGATCAGCGCTGCATACATGTTGGCATAGGCCGCCCAGCCCTGCGCCCATTGCAGGTACCAGCCGAGCCCAGCCTTGACGCCGATCATCTCGGCGACCACGAGCACGGCAAAAGACGAACCAAGCCCCATGAACAGGCCGACGAACACATGCGGCAGCGCGGCAGGAATTGCGACCTTCAGCACCAGGAACGACGGCTTGGCGCCGAGCGTGCGCGCGACGTCGTAATAGGCGGTGCTGACGCTCGCGACACCCGACCAGGTCAACACCGTCACCGGGAAGCCGGTGGCAAGCGCGATCAGGAAGGTCGAGGCGCTCCAGCTCGACGGGAAGGTGAAGAACGCGATCGGCAGCCAGGCGGTGGCGGGCAGCGGACCGATGAAGCGCAGCACCGGATGCACCCAGTAGCCGATCTTCTGCGACCAGCCGATCGAGACGCCGGTGATAAAGCCGATCGTCGCGCCGATGATGTAGCCGCCGAGCTGCAGCTTGATCGAGGCGAACACGCTGTCGAGCAGCTTCGGCAGATCGTCGGTGTAGACCTCGAGGATCGACTGCGGCGGCGGGAAGAACGGCAGCGGCAGCCAGGCGAATTTCGCGGTGGCGACCTCCCACAGCGTCACGAAGGCGCCGAAGGCCACCATCCATGGCGCGCGCTTGCGCAATGCCTGCCCGGCGCTGCCGAGATAATCCGCGCTGAATGTACCGAACAGGATGAAGGCTGCGATGACGATCGCGCCGATGCCGAGCGATTCCGTCCGCGACCAGTCGCCGACATCCGGCCAATAGAGGCACGACAGCCCGAACGCGAGCCAGACAAGGCTCGCCGCAAGGCCGACACCGTAGCTGCCGGAGAGGTTCGAGAACGTGACCGCCGCGCGCGGCGCAGCCGCGGCCGTCGTGTCAGACACTGAATACGTCGACATAGATCCGCTCCGCGAATTTGGCCGTGTCGGTGCTCTGCTTGAACACCTGCACCGATTTCAGGTCGTCGGCGTAGCCCTTGAGCTCGCGCTTGAGCACTTCGCCGGTGGGATGATGGTGATGGGTGTGGTAACGCGCCATCGCTTCGAGATCGGCGAGGCTCGCTGCCTTCGGCGCATAGGGCTGGAACGATTTCGCCGCCTTGTCCGGATTCTGCGAGGTGAACATCGCGGCATCGAGCAGCGCCTGGGTGATGGCGCGCGCGACGTGAGGCTCTTCCCGTACCAAACTACCGCGCAGGCCGACGATGCAGCAGCTCTTGTCGCGGTATTCGCCGTCGAGATTGGAGGCGACCTCCTTGTACTGCGCGTCCTTCAGCCAGAGATAGGCCAGCGGGTCCGACGACAGGAAGGCCTGCACCTCGCCCTTCTCGACCGCGACGTTCAAGAGATTGCCGGGATAGGCGCGCCAGTCGACATCCCTCACCGGGTCGATGCCGAGCTTGGAGAGCTGGATCGAGAAGAAGTTCTTGTCTGGACCGGCGAGATCGCCGACCGCGACGATCTTGCCCTTGAGATCGGCGAGCTTGCCGACGCCGGAATTGGTGCGGGTCAAGACGCGCATGCAGCCGCCATGGGTGCCGGCGGCGATCTTGACGTCAAAACCCTGCTCGAGCGGCTTCAACCAGCGCAGCGCCATGCCGAGCCCGGCGTCGCTCTTGCCGGTGGCGATCGCCTCCAGCAGCTGGTCGGTCGAACCCGAATAGTTGACGAGCTCGACATCGAGATTCTGCTTCTGGAAGAAGCCGTGGTCGATAGCGACCGGCAGCGGCGCGAGGCAGACCGCGCCGGCGTTCCAGGACAATTTCAGCTTGCGCGGCGCACCGGTCAGCGGCGGCGCATCGGAGGCGGTCTTGCAGATCGGGAACTCGGAGAAGTCGATCGCCGATGCGACCGGGCGCGGCGCGAAGGCCTGCGCGCTATAGGCGCCGATCGGCGCGGCAAAGGCTGCGGCGGCGCCAGCGCGCAGCAAGGTGCGGCGATCCATCACCGTTTTCTTGTTATCCGTCGACATCATCACTCCTGCATTTCGGCAAGGCTCCGCCCCGCGCGCAAAACGTCTCCGTCTGCACGCCCCGTCGTTCGAAGCTCATGGTTTAGAAAAAGCGGATTTCTCCGGCGCTATTGCCCTCAAAGCAACGCGCAAATGATGCGGCGCGACAAGTTCACCGTCAATGAAATGGAATTTCGAATGTAGTCGACGCGGCAGCTGAACTCTCCACGATCGCAGCGCGCGACGATGAAAGGATTTTCGCGCTCGTCGCGGCCCAGACGTGCAACGGAACGGCATCGATTGCACCAAATTTGAGCGAAAGACGGCCGCTTGCGCGACGTCTTCTACGCATAAGGGCTCGGCGAGATCATCCTTGCTGCGCGCGGGCCGATTTCAGTTTTCCGTTTCGTTGACGGCGAACGGCTTGCTCATAGACTTGATCGAACGCTGCCGCGCCTTCCGACGAGCAGCGAATGAATCAGAAAGAAAATGCATATGCGCAGACTGACCCGTCCGGGTTCTCCCTATAGTTTCACGCGCCGCACCGCGGCCGCGCTGATCACGGCCGTGATCACGCTGTCGACATCGGCCGCAGCCTTCGCGGCTGATGCGATCGTGCTGCGCGTCGGCGACCAGAAGGGCGGCAACCGCTCGCTGCTCGAGATCTCCGGCCTCGCCAAGGATCTGCCTTACAAGATCGAGTGGTCGGAATTCCCGGCCGCAGCCCCGATCCTGGAGGCGATCAATGCCGGCGCGCTCGACGTCGGCTACACCGGCGACCTGTCCTTCCTCACGGTCTATGCGTCGGGCGCGCCGATCAAGGCGATCGGCGGTACGCGCTCCGATGCTCGGACCCAGGCGATCCTGGTGCGCGGGGATTCGCCGATCAAGACGGCGGCCGATCTGAAGGGCAAGCGCCTTGCCGGCACGCGGGGCGGCTGGGGCCAGTTCCTGATCAGTGCGACATTGGAAAAAGCCGGCAGCAGGGTCGAGGACGCAACTTTCGCTCCGCTCGGCCCGGTCGACGCCAAGATCGCGCTGCTCGCCGGCTCGATCGACGGCTGGGCGGTGTGGGAGCCGTACATCTCCTACGCCAAGCTGAAGGACAATGCGCGTGTCGTCGCCGATGGCGAGGGCTTGACGCCGACCATCACCTTCATCGTCGCCTCCGACAACGCGATCGCGACCAAGCGCCCCGCGGTGCAGGATCTGGTGCAGCGGCTCAACAAGGCGCGGCTTTGGTCGCTCGACCATGTCGCGGAGTATGCCAGGAACACGGCCGAACTGACCAAGCTGCCGGAAGACGTGCTGTTCGCCGCCTACACCGCGCAGAAGACCAGCCCGATCGCGATCGACGAGGCCGTGGTGAAGGAAGTGCAGGCCGCCTCCGACCGCGCCACGCGCTACGGCATCCTCGGCAAGACGCTGGACGTCGGCAAGGCCGTCGACCGCAGTTTTACGGCCAGCGCAAGCTTGAACTAGCGCTGGCCTTCCACCTCCCCTTGAAAAGGGGAGGTCGGTTTGCGCGCAAGCGCAAATCGGGTGGGGATCCTACCTCCACAGACGCCTGCGTCCGCGGAGAGCAACCCCCACCCCGCCCACCCCCTTTCAGGGGGAGGGAGACGAGCGGCGGTGCCCACCTGATGGAGCATCAAGCCGCGCACCACAATGGAGACATCCGATGCCCGGCCCGCTCCATCTCGCACTGATTGTCACAGCACACCTGCTCTGCATGACCTTGTTGGTCGCGCTGTCGGTTTGATAGCGTTCTCTCAGGGCCAGCCCCAGGGAGAACAACAATGAACCTATCCATGAAGGACCGTGTCGCGGTAGTCACCGGCGGCAGCAAGGGCATCGGGATCGCAGTGGCGCGGCGGTTTGCGGAATCCGGCGCCAAGGTCGCGATCCTCGCCCGCGGCGCGGCCGACCTCACGGCGGCGCGCGAGGCACTCGCCAGGGACGGCCTCGTGGTGCGCGATTACGTCTGCGACGTCGCGAAGGCCGCCGACATCTCGAGGGCGTACGAGCAGATCGTCGCGGATCTCGGCAAGATCGACGTGCTGGTCAACAACGCCGGCACCGCGCGCACGCTGGCCTTCGAGAACATCAGCGACGAGGCCTGGCAGGAGGACCTCGACCTGAAACTGTTCGCCGCGATCCGCTTCAGCCGGCTGGTGTGGCCGGGCATGAAGCAGCGCAAATGGGGCCGCATCATCAACGTGCTCAACACCTTTGCGAAGGCGCCGGCCGGCAATTCAGCTCCGACCTCGGTGTCACGCGCCGCCGGCATGGCGCTGACCAAGGTCATGGCCAATGAAGGCGGCGAGCACAACATCCTGGTGAATGCGCTCTTGGTCGGCCTGATCATGAGCGATCAATGGGTCAAGCGGCACGCGGCCCAGGCGCCGAACACGGATTTCGGGGAATTCGCCAAGGGCCTTGCCAAGGGCACGCCGCTCGGCCGCATCGGCACGGCGGAGGAGTTCGCCAACCTCGCCTGCTTCCTGGCCTCGGAGCAAGGCTCCTACATCACCGGCACCGCCATCAATGTCGATGGTGGCCGATCGCCGGTGGTCTAGAGCCCCGGTCCTGGCTCAACCGGAAACCGGAGCTCGAGACTTTGCTTTGGCGCGTTTTCTTCACGCGAACCAGTGTCCACTTCGCTCGAAAACGCTCAAGCGGGCAACCAACGGCAGGAAGCGACGGCTCAAAAGCAAAAGGCCTCCGTCACCGGAGGCCTTCTATTCTTAAACCGCGTCCTTGGCGGCCTTGACCGGCCGTGCGCGGACGATCTTCCGGGCCGGCTTGGCCTTGAACATCATCTCTTCGCCGGTGAAGGGGTTGGTGCCCTTGCGCGCCTTGGTCGCCGGCTTCTTGACCACAACGAACTTGGCGAAGCCGGGGACGAGGAACACCCCGGCCTTCTTCAGCTCCTTGTGGCCGACATCGACGAGCGAGTCCAAAACGTTCTTGACGTCGCGCTTGGAGAGTTCGGTGGTGGTCGCGATCTTCTCGATCACTTGCGACTTCGACAGTTGGGTAGCCATGGTTGCTCCATTGATTCTGGAGTGGGCACGATATGGCGGAAAACGCCGAGAAAAACAGTGTTTTCTGCACTCACCACAGCAATATCGCTGTGGACAGCCCCCGAATCAGGGTTTTTTCCAGTGTTTTTTCCAGTCAAGTCGCTTCCGACCCCTAAAATTACAGCGTTTGCGCGGCTTCGGGGCTCCCGAAGCGGGCCCTAAAGAGAATCACTCGACGCATCTCGCGCCGCCTGTGTGCGACAATGTTGCCCGCAATTCGGGTTGCGATGCGCTGCGGCGCGCCACTTCAGGTTTCGGAAATGATCCGCCAAAAGGCCGAGGCATTAGAAAATGACTCGGGTTCCCATTCCATCGTAACATCGCAAAAGGGGCGGAGAGCCGATCGGCTGGCCGCCCGATGCAAGCCTTTATGTATGTTCCGGAGACCCCGCGTATGGATTTGTCCCGCCTTGAGATCAACCGCCGCACGGCCCTTCTGACCTCGGCCGCGATTGCGGCCAACGTCATCAATCCGATGCGGGCATTCGCGCAGGAAACCCCGCGCAAGGGCGGCGTGTTCAACGTCCATTACGGCGCCGAGCAGCGCCAGCTCAACCCGAGCATCCAGGCCTCGACCGGCGTCTACATCATCGGCGGCAAGATCCAGGAGAATCTGGTCGACCTCGACGCCAACGGCCAGCCCGTCGGCGTGCTCGCCGAGAGCTGGGAGGCGACGCCGGACGGCAAGACCGTCACCTTCAAGCTGCGCAAGGGCGTCACCTGGCACGACGGCAAGCCGTTCACGTCGGATGACGTCGCCTTCACCGCGATGAACATGTGGAAGAAGATCCTCAATTACGGATCGACGCTGCAGCTGTTCCTCACATCGGTCGATACGCCCGATCCGCAGACCGCGATCTTCCGCTACGAGCGGCCGATGCCGCTGAACCTCTTGCTCCGGGCCCTGCCCGACCTCGGCTACATCTCCGCCAAGCATCTCTATGAGAGCGGCGACATCAGGCAGAACCCGACCAATCTGGCGCCGGTCGGCACCGGCCCGTTCAAATTCGTCAAATACGAGCGCGGGCAATACATCATCGCCGACCGCAATCCGGATTACTGGCGGCCGAACGCGCCCTATCTCGACCGCATCGTCTGGAAGGTGATCACCGACCGCGCCGCCGCGGCGGCCCAGATGGAGGCCGGCGAGCTGCACTACAGCCCGTTCTCGGGGCTGACGATCTCGGACATGGCGCGGCTCGGCAAGGACAAGCGCTTCATCGTCCAGACCAAGGGCAATGAAGGCAACGCCCGCACCAACACCATCGAGTTCAACTTCCGCCGCAAGGAATTGTCCGACATCCGCGTCCGCCGCGCCATTGCGCATGCGATCAACGTGCCGTTCTTCATCGAGAATTTTTTGGGCGACTTCGCCAAGCTCGGCACCGGCCCGATCCCCTCGACCTCGACCGACTTCTATCCCGGGCCGAACACGCCGCAATATCCCTACGACAAGGCCAAGGCGATCGCGCTGCTCGACGAGGCCGGCTTCAAGGCCTCCGGCGGCAACCGCTTCTCGCTCAAGCTGCTGCCGGCCCCGTGGGGCGAGGACATCTCGCTGTGGTCGACCTTCATCCAGCAGTCGCTGGGAGAAGTCGGCATCCAGGTCGACATCGTGCGCAACGACGGCGGCGGCTTCCTCAAGCAGGTCTATGACGACCACGCCTTCGATCTCGCGACCGGCTGGCATCAGTACCGCAACGACCCTGCGGTCTCGACCACGGTGTGGTACCGCTCCGGCCAGCCCAAGGGCGCGCCGTGGACCAACCAATGGGGCTGGGAGGACAAGACCGTCGACAAGACCATCGACGATGCCGCGACCGAAGTCGATCCGGTCAAGCGCAAGGCGCTCTATGCCGACTTCGTCAAGGAGGTGAACACCGAGCTGCCGGTCTGGATGCCGATCGAGCAGATCTTCGTCACCGTGATCACGGCAAAGGCGCGCAACCACTCCAACACCCCGCGCTGGGGCTCGGCGAGCTGGCACGATCTGTGGCTTAGTGCATGATCCGGAAAAGTGGGGACCGGTTTTCCGACTGAATCATGCACAAAAAGAGCGAGAAAGCACGACGACGAAAGTCGTCGCGCTCTAGCCCTGGATCAGTCAAGATAGCGGCATGCGTATTCTGAGCCTTGCGGGGCGGCGGCTGGCCGCCTCGATCCCGACCCTGTTCCTGATCCTGATCGGCGTGTTCCTGCTGCTGCAGCTCGCGCCGGGCGACACCGTCGATGCGCTGATGGCGCAGATGGGCGGCGGCGATGCTGCGACCGCGCAACAGCTGCGCAAGTTCTACGGGCTCGACCTCTCGGTTCCGGCGCAGCTCGGCAGCTATCTGTGGCACCTGGTGCGGCTCGATCTCGGCTTCTCCTCGATCTACGGCAAGCCGGTGGCGACCGTGATCCTGGAACGGCTGCCGCCGACCATCCTGCTGATGACCGCGTCACTGTCGTTCGCGTTCTTCTTCGGCCTGGTGTTCGGCGTGATCGCCGCGCGCGGCGTCAACCGCTGGCCGGACACGTTGATCTCGACGCTTGGCCTGGTCTTCTACGCCACGCCGTCTTTCTGGTTCGGGCTGATGGCGATCGTGGTGTTCTCGGTCTACCTGCAATGGCTGCCGCCGGGCGGCTTCGAGGACATCGGCACGGTGCAGAGGGGGATCTGGCATGTGCTCGATATCGCCGCGCACCTGGTGCTGCCGACGCTGACGCTCGGGCTGATCTTCCTTGCGATCTACCTGCGCATCATGCGCGCCTCGATGCTCGAGGTCTTGAACCTCGATTTCGTCCGCACCGCCCGCGCCAAGGGGCTGGACGAGACCCATGTCATCACCCGCCACGTGCTGCGCAACGCGCTGCTGCCGATGGTGACGCTGATCGGCTTGCAGGCCGGCACCATGCTCGGCGGCTCGGTCGTGGTCGAGAGCGTGTTCTCGCTGCCCGGCCTCGGCCGCCTCGCCTATGAATCGGTGGTGCAGCGCGACCTCAACACCCTGCTCGGCATCGTCTTCGTGTCCGCGCTCCTTGTGATTGTCGTGAACTTCGTGGTCGATCTGCTCTACGCGCGGCTCGATCCGCGCATCGCGGCGGAGGGCTGACGATGGACACCGTGAAACGTTACTTCCGCAGTCCGGCCGCAGTGATCGGCCTGATCCTGCTGCTGCTCGTGATCGCGATGGCTGTTAGCGCCGGCTTCCTCTATCCGCGCGATCCGCTTGCGCTGGCGGGCCGGCCGCTGGTCTGGCCGTTCTCCAACCCGCGCTTCCTGCTCGGCACCGACAATTCCGGCCGCGACATCGCCGCCCAGATCTTCTACGGCGCGCGGATCTCGCTCCTGATCGGCGGCGTCGCCACCGTGATCGCGATCCTGATCGGCATCCTGGTCGGCGCCTTCGCCGGCTATTACGGCGGCTGGGTCGACAATGTCCTGATGCGGATCACCGAGGCATTCCAGACCCTGCCGAACTTCGTGCTGCTGCTGGTGCTGGTCGCGGTGTTCGGCTCGACCTTGACCACGGTGACGATTGCGGTCGGCGTGGTGTCGTGGCCCGCGCCGGCGCGGCTGACCCGCGCCGAGTTCCTGTCGCTGCGCAACCGCGAATTCGTGCAGGCCGGCAAGACGCTCGGCATGAAGGACGTCCAGCTCATCCTCGGCGAGATCCTGCCCAACGCGCTGCCGCCCGTGATCGTCTATGCCAGCGTGGTGATGGCAGTCGCGATCCTCTTGGAAAGCGCGCTGGCGTTCCTGAGGCTATCCGACCCCAACGTCGCCTCCTGGGGCAATCTGATCGGGCTCGGCCGCGACGTGCTCCGGGTGCAATGGTACGTCTCGGCGATCCCCGGCATCGCGATCCTCGTCACCGTGCTCGCGGTGTCGCTGGTCGGCCAGGGCCTCAACGATGCGCTCAATCCGAGGCTGAAGAGCCAATGAGCGACACCGTCCTTTCGCTTGACGGCCTGACCGTGCGCCTGCCCAAAGGCGCCGACCGGCCGCATGCGCTGTCCGACGTCTCATTGTCGATTGCTTCCAACGAAATCCTCTGCGTGGTGGGCGAATCCGGCTCCGGCAAGTCGATGATGGCGAACGCCATCATGCGGCTGCTGCCGAACGAGGTGACCATCGAACGGGGCCGGATGATGTTCGACGGCCGCGACCTCTGTGCCGCAGATAGCGCCGAAATGCGCGAGGTGCGCGGCGCCGGCATCGCGATGATCTTCCAGGAGCCGATGACAGCGCTCAATCCGCTGCGCACCATCGGGGACCAGATTGGCGAGATGTTTGCAATCCACACCGGCCTGTCGAAAGCCGAGATCAATGCGCGGGTCGAGGCACTGCTCGAGGACGTCCGCATCCCCGACCCCAAGGCCGCCGCAAAGGCCTATCCGCACGAGCTGTCCGGCGGCCAGCGCCAGCGCGCCATGATCGCGATGGCGCTGGCGCTGGACCCGAAGCTATTGATCGCCGACGAGCCGACCACCGCGCTCGACGTCACGACGCAGGCGCAGATCCTGAAGCTGATCCGCGATCTGCAGCAGCGCAAGAAGACGGCGGTGCTGTTCATCACCCATGATTTCGGCGTGGTCGCGGAGATCGCCGACCGCGTCGTGGTGATGCAGCACGGCGCGATCGTCGAGCAAGGCACGGCCGACAAGGTGCTGAACGATCCGCAGCATGCCTACACCAAGCAGCTGATCGCAGCGGTCCCGCCGCTGAAGGCGCCGCCGCCGCGCATCCTCTCCGGCAAGGACATCCTGACCATCGAGGGCGTCTCGAAAACCTACCGCACCGGCGGCTTTCTCGGCCGCGGCGCGCGGATCACCGAGGCGGTCAAGAACGTCTCGCTTCGCCTGCCGCGCGGCGCGACGCTTGGCATCGTCGGCGAGTCCGGTTCGGGCAAATCGACGCTCGCGCGCTGCATCGTGCGGTTGATCGACCCCGACAGCGGTTCGATCGTGCTCAACGGCAAGGACTGGGCAAAACTCGGCCGCGACGAGATCAGGCGCGAGACCCGCCATATCCAGATGGTGTTCCAGGATCCCTTCGCCTCGCTCAACCCGCGCCGCAAGGCGGCTGAGCTGGTGGCGCAGGGACCGATCGTGCACGGCACCGATCGGGCGACTGCGATCGCCGAAGCGCGAAAACTGTTCGAGCTGGTCGGGCTCGATCCGTCAGCCGGCGATCGCTACCCGCACGAATTCTCCGGCGGCCAGCGCCAGCGCATCGGGCTCGCGCGGGCATTGGCGCTGAAGCCGGACGTGCTGGTGGCGGACGAACCGGTCTCGGCGCTCGACGTCTCGGTACAGGCGCAAGTCCTGAAGCTGCTCGCTGGGCTGCGCCAGCAGCTCGGGCTCTCCATCATCTTCATCACCCACGATCTGCGCGTCGCCGCCCAGATTTGCGATCTCGTCGCCGTGATGAAGGATGGTGCCGTGGTCGAGCAAGGCCTGACCGCCGAGGTGTTCGGCAGGCCGCAGCATCCCTATACACAGGCGCTGCTGTCAGCGATCCCCGGCGGTGACTTTACGCGAAAACGCGATGCTTTGATCGCCTGATCGAGCCATCGCGCGCGTAGAGCAACGTCGGTCCACGTTCACCGTGAACGGCGCGAGGCGAGGAAGTACTCCGCCCAGCGCAGCAGCTCGAAGCGATCGCCCTTGACCAGCTCCTGCGCGTCGCGGCGGCGGTAGAGCACCAGCATCCAGGGCGCGAGCTTGCGCAGCAATCCGTGCGCCATGTACTGCACCGGCTCGGTGAACGGCAGCGCCAGTTCGTTCTCCGGCACGCCCTGGACGGCGCGCGCCAATTCGCGGCCGAGCGGGATCGTCAGCGCGACGGCGCGGCCGTTGCAGCCGGTCCAGCCGTATGCGTTCGGTCCGAGGCGATGCATGCGCGGCAGGAAATCCGCGGTCATCCCGACATAGCCGTTCCAGACATAGTCGAAGGAGACGTCGCCGATCTGCGGCCATATCAGCTGCAATCGCTCGGTCACCCGCGCCTTCAGCCGCCCGGTCTTGTCGCCCGGGCCGAGCACGGCTCCGCCGGTGACGAGGCGATTGCGGGCGTCGTAGCGCGCGAAATACAGCTCGCCATGGGTGTCCGACATCGCCTGCCGGCCGGGGATGATGGTCTTGCGGACATTGTCCGACAGCGGCTGCGTCGCCATCTGCCACGACAGCACCGGCATCACCTCGGTCGCGATCTCTGGCACCAGCGATTTCGCGAACTCGCCGCTATAGGCATTGGTCGCGACGACCAGCGCACGGCCGGAGATTTCGCCCCGCTCGGTCTTCACCACCCAGCGGTCGCCGCGGCGCTCGAAGCTCAGCGCGGGCGAACGGGCGTAGATCCGGGCGCCGAGGCCGAGCACGGTCCGCGCAAGACCGCGCGCCAGCGCCAGCGGATTGACATGGCCGCCGGTCCTGTTCCAGAAGCCGCCATACCACGCATCCGAGCCGAGCATGTCCCTGGTTTGATCGCGCGACAGCAATTCGACCGGCGCGCCTAATTTCGACCATTGCTGCACCCGCCGCTCCGCGATCCTGATCCGGCCCGGCGAATGCACCGGCTGCACCCAGCCGGCCTGCTCCTGCTCGGCCTCGATATTGTAGCGCTTGACGACGTCGAACAGCATAGCCGCGCTGTCGCGCAGCATCGCAACGAAGCGCTCGCCGGCCGCGCCGTGCCTTGCGATGATGTCCTCGGGATCGGGGCGCGACAGCGTCGGGATCACCTGGCCGTTGTTGCGGCCCGAGGCGCCCCAGCCCGGCTCGGCGGCCTCGACGATCGCGACGTCGACATTGGCCTCGCGCAGATGCAGCGCAGTCGACAGGCCGGTGAAGCCGCCGCCGATGATGACGACGTCGGCCTGTTGCGCGCCCGTCAATTCGGGGCAATCGGGCCGGGTGGCGTCACTGCTGCCCAGAGCGAATTGGGCCAGCGCACGGCATTGCTGCTCATCATGATCCTTTCTTGCGGGCGTCCGGTCATTCTGGTTAGCTTTAAAGCATGATCCGGGAAAGTGCGTAGCGGTTTTCCGAAAAGATCATGCTCAAGCAAAGTCCCTATTCCAGCCGGGAAGACAACAAGTGACACTCAAGAACGTCATCGGAATCGATCACGCCGTGGTCATGGTGAAAGACCTCGACAAGGCCGCCGAGAATTACAGGCGGCTCGGCTTCACCGTGTCGCCGCGCGGCACCCATAGCGCGCACATGGGATCGGGCAATTACACCATCATGTTCGACCCTGACTACATGGAATTGCTCGGCGTGCTGACGCCGACGGAACACAATGCTCCGGCGCGCGCTTTCCTCGAGAAGCGCGGCGAAGGCATCGAACGGATCGCGTTCACCGCGGTGGATTCGACCGCCGGTGCCGAGGAGATCCGCGCGCGCGGCTATACGCCGATCGGGCCGACTGATTTCGAACGCCCGGTGACGCTGCCTGATGGCACAGTCTCGGCCGCGAAATTCCGCACCTTCCAGTGGCCGACCACTGAGGCGCCCGGCGGCGTCCGGATCTTCGCCTGCCAGCACAAGACCCGCGAGACGGTGTGGATCCCCGAACTGATGACGCACGCCAATGGGGCAAAACGTCTCAAACAGGCGCTGATCGTCTCGCCCGAACCAGCGACCGATGCCGCGCATCTCTCCCGGATGATCGATATCGCCGCGAGGCACGATCCTGACGGTGCGGTTGCGGTGCCCTCCGGCGGGGATCGTGCCGACTTCGTGTTCCTGACCAGGGATCAGCTCGGCAAGCGTTATCCCGGCGTATCGCTGGATGGCCTGTCCGATCGCGGCGGCGCCGGCCTCGTGATCGCGGCCGACCTCGCCGCAACCGAGAAGGCGCTCGGCACAACCGGCGTGAAGAGCGGCAGCGGCATCACCGTGCCGCCGGCCGCTGCGAACGGCACCCTGCTTGCATTCGTCAAGGCATAACTGCCATACCATGCGCGGCGCAACGTTATGCAGCGGCGCCGCGCATTTGGGGCTAGGCACGGAAGGTTGAGACGCTCAAACATTGATGCGATTGCAAATCGCATCAACGTTCTCGCTCAATTTCTTGAGATGATCTGTTCGGAAAACCGGTTTCCACTTTTCCGGATCATGCTCTACTATCTCTCCCAAACAAGAACCGTCCAGGGAGAGAAACATGTCGCATCACCTGATCTCGCGCCGGCAGATGCTGGCCGGCACCGCTGCCGCCGGCGCGGTTGGATTGACCGGATTTCCGGCCCGCGCCGAGCTCAACTGGAAGAAATATTCCGGGACCACGCTGGAGGTGATCCTCGCCAAGGGGCCGCGCGGCGACAATCTGCAAAAATACATCAAGGAATTCACCGAGCTCACCGGCATCAAGGTCGAATCGGAACAGATTCCCGAGCAGCAGCAGCGCCAGAAATGCGTGATCGAGCTGTCGTCGGGCAAGCCGAGCTTCGACGTCGTGCACCTCTCCTATCACGTCCAGAAGCGGCAATTCGAGAAGGCCGGCTGGCTCGCCGACATGTCGGGCTATCTCAAGGATCCCAGCCTGACGCCGCCGGACCTCGTCGAGAGCGATTTCTCGGCCGCCGGCCTGCAATATGCGCGCAACGACAAGGGCCAGATGCTGTCGCTGCCGTGGTCGGTCGACTATTTCATCCTCTACTACAACAAGGAGCTGTTCCAGAAGAAGGGTGTCGAGGTCCCGAAGACGCTGGAGGAGATGGCGGTCGCCGCCGAGAAGCTGACCGATCCGAAGGAAGGCATCTACGGCTTTGTCGGCCGCGGCCTGCGCAACGCCAACATGGCGATGTGGACCAACTTCTATCTGAACTATGGCGGCGAATTCCTCGATGCCAAGGGCAACATCCTGACCGACGGTCCCGAGGCGATCGAGGCCACCAAGCTCTATCAGCGGCTGCTGACGAAATGCGCGCCTCCCGGCGTCGCCGGCTTCAACTGGATGGAATCGATGGCTTCCTTCACGCAAGGCCGCGCGGCGATGTGGATCGACGCCGACGGCTGGGCGCCGCCGCTGGAGGACCCCGCCGCCTCGCGCGTCGTCGGCAAGGTCGGCTACACGCTGGTGCCCGCCGGACCCAAGGGCAAATTCTCCTCGACCTATGGCGACGGCATCGGCATTCCCGCGGCGAGCAAGAACAAGGAAGCCGCCTACCTGCTCTGCCAATGGGTGGTCTCGCGCGGACAGGGCGCCCGCCTGCTGCAGGCCGGCGGCGGCGTGCCGTTCCGCAATTCCATCGTCGACGATGCCGAGGTCGCCAAGGGCGTGAAGACCAAGGAGTGGCTGCAATCGGTGGTCGATTCCGCCAAGATCTCCAAGCTCGGCCTGCCGGTCATCATCCCGGTCGCCGAATTCCGCGACATCGTCGGTGCGGCGCTGACTGCGACGCTGTCGGGCGCTGATCCCGCCACCGAGCTGAAGAAGGCGCATGAGCAATTCCGCCCCATCCTGGAGCGTAGTGAAAAAGCGTGAGCGTGGTGACACAGGCTTCGTCGGCGGCGGACAAAGCGTTTTCGAGCGAAGTGGGTACCGGTTCGCGTGAAGAAAACGCGTCAAAGCAAGACTCCAGAGCCGGAGGCTCTGGGGACGTTGCGCCGGCGCGTGAATGGCGGCCGCCGTCCTACTGGCCGTTCGTGATCCCGGCGCTCGTCGTGGTGCTGGCGGTGATCGTCTTTCCCTGGGTGTTCACGATCTGGATGAGCATGCAGGAGTGGAAGGTCGGTTCGCCGACCGTCTTCGTCGGGCTCGCCAACTATTTGCGGCTGCCGACCGATCCGCGCTTCGTCGAGGCGGTCGGGCACACGCTGTCCTACACCGCGCTGTCGGTCGTGCTGCCGCTGGTGTTCGGTACGTTGGCGGCGGTGGTATTTCACCAGAAATTCGCCGCGCGCGGCTTCCTGCGCGGCATCTTCATCATGCCGATGATGGCGACCCCGGTGGCGATTGCGCTAGTGTGGACCATGATGTTCCACCCGCAGCTTGGCGTCTTGAACTATCTGCTTTCGCTGGTCGGCCTGCCGCCGCAGCTCTGGGTGTTCAACCCGACGACGGTGATCCCCTCGCTGGTGCTGGTCGAGACCTGGCAATGGACGCCCCTGGTGATGCTGATCGTGCTCGGCGGCCTCGCCGCGATCCCGACCGAACCCTACGAGAGCGCGCAGATCGACGGCGCCAATTTCTGGCAGGTGTTCCGCTTCATCACGCTGCCTTTGATCATGCCGTTCCTGTTCATCGCCGGGATGATCCGCATGATCGACGCGGTGAAAAGCTTCGACATCATCTTCGCGATCACCCAGGGCGGGCCGGGCTCGGCGTCGGAGACCATCAACGTCTATCTCTACAGCGTCGCCTTCGTCTATTACGACCTCGGCTACGGCTCGGCGATCGCGGTGGTGTTCTTCCTCCTGATCGTGGCGCTGGCGGCGCTGCTGCTCTATCTGCGCAAGCGCCTGCTGTGGACCTCAGAGCTCGGAGACGCCGCATGAACCCGCGTCATATTTTCGGCCGGATCGGGCTGTGGCTGTCGGTGTTCGTCATCGTCTCGCCGGCGATCCTGTTCTTCCTCTGGATGGCCTCGCTGTCGCTGAAATTCGAGATCAACAATGCCTCCTATCCGCCGGTGTTCATCCCGGAGCATTTCGCCTGGAAGAACTATGCCGACGTGTTCGCCTCCAATCGCTTCCTGACCTATTTCAGCAACAGCCTTGTCGTCACCGGCTGCGCCACTGGGCTTGCGATGCTGGTCGGCGTGCCCGCCGGCTACGGCATTGCGCGGATGGCCGCGCATAAATCGGCGATCGTGATCCTGATCGCGCGCATCACGCCGGGCCTGTCGTATCTGATCCCGCTGTTCCTGCTGTTCCAGTGGCTCGGCCTGCTCGGCACGCTGGTGCCGCAGATCATCATCCACCTCGTGGTCACGGTACCGATCGTGATCTGGATCATGATCGGCTATTTCGAGACCACGCCGCTGGAGCTGGAGGAAGCCGCACTGATCGACGGCGCCACGCGCTGGCAGGTGTTCCGCCATGTCGCGCTGCCGATCGCCAGGCCCGGGCTCGCGGTCGCCT
This sequence comes from Bradyrhizobium altum, assembly GCF_020889705.1. GTDB lineage: Bacteria > Pseudomonadota > Alphaproteobacteria > Rhizobiales > Xanthobacteraceae > Bradyrhizobium > Bradyrhizobium altum. Next base: position 17,423 of record NZ_JACMYP010000055.1, read on the forward strand.
TCATCCTCGCGGTGATCTTCTCCTGGAATAATTTCGTGTTCGGCATCGTGCTGGCCGGGCGCGAAACCCGCACGCTGCCGGTCGCGGTCTACAACATGATCTCGTTCGACCAGCTGAGCTGGGGCCCGCTCGCCGCCGCCGCGCTGATCGTGACGGCGCCGGTGCTGCTGCTCACCGTGCTGGCGCAACGGCAGATCGTCGCGGGACTGACGGCGGGTGCAGTGAAAGGCGGCTAGAGCAATGTGAGGAAGTTATGGGGCCGTCGCAGGGGGGGCGCGGCCAAAATATCGAAAACAACCCCATGCAAAGTAGCCGGTGGCGGCCGGCGTTCGACCAGGCAACTTGACACGTCGGGCAAGTCAGGGATATATTTCCAGTATTCCGAAATTGCCCAAATGAGACCGTGACGCGCGTCACGGAACCCGCGCGCACGCCCAACAAACTCCTTCGTCGACTCCCCGTACAGGGATGGCCGATTGAGCCTGCTTGGGTTGGCGCGTCACGGACTTGGGACAGAGACGCCAGACCCAACCTTTTGAACCCAGTGTGGCGGATTTGACGTTCGTCGGGAGCGGGACACTGGTGCCACAATGCGGCAACACAGATCAGGACACATCCGCCGACGAGCCCATGATGTCAGAGCCCCCAGAGCCCACGACGCTCCGATTCTCGACCGCCGAATGGCCGGCGCAGAACCGGCTCGCGATATGGCGCGAAGCGATCGGACGCCGCGTCTTTCAATTCGACACGATGCCGTCGCATGACGGGCCGTTCCACGCCGAGGCGACGGCGCAGGCCCTGCCCGAGCTGTGCTTTGGATCCTGGACCCTCGGCAATCTACGCACTGCCGTGACGCGCGAACTGCTCGACGGCACCGACCACCTCATGCTCCGCATCTCGCTGAGCGGCGCGCCCGTCCTATCACACCGGGGGCGTGAGGTCACCGGCGCTGCTGGCGATGCCGTCCTGATGTCGACCGCGGAGCCGTGGGTGAGCATCTGTCCGTCACTGGCGCGCTTCCTCAGCCTGCGGCTGCGGCGCAACGCGCTTACGCCGCTGGTGTCGTATCCCGACGATGCGCTCATGCGCCCGGTGCCGCGCGATACCGAAGCCGTAAAACTGCTTACCTTCTATCTCCAAAAGCTGATCCGCATGGATCCGATGTCGACGCCCGAACTACGGCAAGTCGTCGTCACCCATATCTACGACCTCGCGGCGTTGGTGATCGGCGCCACCCGCGACGGGGCGGCTGTGGCGAAGGACCGGGGCTTGCGCGCCGCGCGGCTTGCCGCCGCCAAAGCCGACATCCATGCGCATTTCTCTGATCCCGACCTCACGCTGATCACCGTCGCGGCGCGTCGGAATCTCTCGCCGCGCAGTCTTCAGCGCCTGTTCGCCGACGAGGGAACGACCTTCACCGAATACGTCCTCAACGCCCGCCTGACGCAGAGCCATCGGCTGCTGACCGATCCGCGCTGGGGCGATCGCAACATCAGCAGCATCGCGTTCGAAGCCGGCTTCGGCGATCTGTCCTATTTCAACCGCACGTTTCGCCGCCGCTACGGCGCGACGCCCGCCGACGTCCGCGCCACGATGCGGCGTTGAGCGCGCTAAGCACATGTGGCCCACTCTTATACGAACTTCGGGATCATGGAGCGCTAACTAGCCAGCGAGCGCCCTCAGCACTGCGGCGATCAGCGGCATCGTGCTGGCCGGGCGCGAGACCCGCACGCCGCCGGTCGCGGTCTACAACATGATCTCGTTCGACCAGCTGAGCTGGGGCCCGCTCGCCGCCGCCGCATTGATCGTGACGGCGCCGGTGCTGCTGCTCACCGTGCTGGCGCAGCGGCAGATCGTGGCGGGGCTGACCGCGGGCGCGGTGAAAGGCGGCTAGAGCGATATGAAGTGATCGGGCCGTCGCAGGGGCGCTGCTAAAATATCGAAAACAACCCCATGCAATGTAGTCGGCGGCGTCCGGCGTTCGACGAGGCAAGTTGACACGTCGGGCAACTCAGGAATATTCTTCTAATATTCCGAAATTGTGCAAACGTCACCTCGCCCCAAGGCTATCGCATATGGCATTTGCGGGCTTCTGCGACATTGCCCCTTCACCAGGTTTCAACTAGATCAGCGAATGCAAGGCCCTGACCGCAGCCTCACGGCGCTCCGTCGGAACAAAGAAGCTTACCGAATGCGATGACAAGACATACTTGTCGGCGATGATCCCGTGACGTTGCAGAATCTGAACCGCCTTGTATGGCAGGTCCGAAGAAATACCGCCGAAGCAGGTGAGGCTCACCGAACTGAGAGTCTCGCGCTGTTTGCGCAGGTCTTTGCTCCTCTCCAACGTGCGCAGCAACGCGTCGAGCGTCTCCGAATCGGAAGTCATCATGATGCGGGTTTTTTCGGCGGCGAAAGCCGAGGCGAGGAGTTGCGGCCAAGGCAAGGCGTTTTGCTTGAGATGCTGCGCGAACTTCTCAAAGCCTTGATTGAGGTCCGCCGAATCGATCTCCACATGCTCGATGCGAGCCACCGAGTTGACGGCCAGGACTCTTCCGTTCTCCATGTCCGCGACCTCCTTCATCACTTGCGTGCTGTGTCGAGCGCCGCCCCACTTTCTCAAGACCAAGGGCACGTTTCGGCTGTGGGCCAGCTCCACGCTGCGAAAATGCAGCACCTTGGCGCCCCAGAAGCACATTTCGGATAGGGATGCGAAATCCAGCTGACGCAAGGTTTTTGCATTTGCGACGATGCGCGGATCAGCCGAGCAGACTCCGTCGACCTCCTTGATAATCTCGCAGCACTCCGCTTGGAGTGCCGCAGCCATGGCGACCGCGGTGGTATCGCTGCCACCCCGGCCAAGCGTCGTGATCTCCTTGGTCAGCGGATTCACGCCCTGAAAGCCCGCCAGAACCACGATGCGTCCGCGATCGAGCTCTTCACGCACACGAGTCGGCCGCACATCCAGAATGCGTGCGGAGGAATGGGATCCATCGGTCATCACGCCGGCCTGACTGCCGGTAAAGCTGATCGCCGGCACGCCGAGATCAGACAGCGCCATGCTCATCAAGGACATGCTGATGCGCTCGCCGGTGGTCAATAACATATCGAGTTCGCGGCGATTAGGATGCGGGCTGATCTGATAGGCCATCCTGACGAGCTCGTCGGTGGTCTTGCCCATCGCTGAAACGATCGCCACGACACGATGGCCACGGCCATGCAAGTCGGCGACGCTGCTCGCGACTGCGCGGATTTTTGCCGGCGTTTCGAGACAGGCGCCGCCGTATTTTTGCACAATGATGGGATTGCTAGGCATTCTTGCCTGCGTCGTGTTGAAAGGCGCAGCCGAACCCGGTCAGATCGTTCTCCCCTTCGACGCTTTTGCGGTTTTTGATCGTTTCGCCACGACCCGCACAGCGCCCCGGTTGCGCTTCTTGGTATCCGCTTCCGCATGCTGAGCTTTCGTCACGCCGCGGTGAGCGGCGTATTCCTTGCCGTCTATCGGCGCGACATGCGGCGGATCTCGATCGAGATACGGTCGCCCGATTCCAAAATCCGATCCATGCGCATCGATCCATTTCCAAAGGGCCTCGGTGGAGACCCAACGCTCCGCCCGCGTCGCGCCTTTGACGCTCACGACATCTGCGGCAAGCCCGTGGCCATAGCCGCCGCGGAAGCTCCCTCCGTGGTATGACTTGTCGGACGCCGCCTTCAGGCCGCTCGCGATCGATTGACGGTAGTCATCGCGGAACGCGCTGGTTATCCCGGGCGACAACCCGGCCTGCTCCGCCGCGTAAAGCGCGTGAAAGAGCTTGAGCTTGAAGCTCCGATCCACGCCTCCAATCACGTAGTCCATCAACGGCATGGCCATTCTTTCCGCCGCCTTCGGATCCTTCCACGTGAAATCGTTATCGACGCGCCTGGTGAACGTCCTGGTGACGGTCACCGTCTTGCGCTTCCTTTTGACCGTCACTTTCCGCTGCTCTTGCACGCTGATGGTGTCTTCCTTGGGCGTCCGCTCGTAGAGGGCCCACAGGTACCGGTCGACGCACACATCAACGACGAGGCACTCTTCGAAAATATCCAGGGGTCTCGCGGCCTCCTTGGTGTCGCTCGACACTGGAGGCGTGCTCGCTATCGCCGTTTGCTCCGGCGATGTTTCAACCGGCAGCATCTGCGACGAATCCGGCAACGCAGCCACGACGATTGATTTCGGTTCGCTCAAGGTCGCTGTCGCATCAGGGGCCGGCGGCGCCGGCATCGATTCAACCGCCATCGCCGCATCGGCGTTGGCGACAGCGCTGCCCATGACGCCTGCCGGCGGCGCGGCCGTCGCGTCGGAGGCCGGCCACGTCACGGGTTCGGCAGCCATCGCCACGTCAGCGTTCACGTTGGCGACTGCAGTTGCCTGTCGCGTATCAGCCCGTTCGGCATTGGCGGCGAGAGATGGTGCTAGTCCCTCGATGGGCACTGCTCCGGTGTTCCCGATGCCGGCAGAGCCGGCAAGCCAGGCAAAGAGCCAACTTGCGAGAACGACCGTCCCGCACAACTCCGGCGTCACCGTCGCAATTCGCCGCGGGTTCATCATCCCGAAGCCTCCAAAGGCTCGATCCGAGCCCTGTTGCACAGCCAAGCACGCGACGCTTTTGATCATTCGGATCAAAATGGAAACGCGCAATGGGCGGAATCCGTTGGGCCGACGCTTTTCCAAGGAGTGTTGCCCGACCGCAACGCCCGGTCGCTAGGGCGGCAACTACCTCGCCTTCATCCAGCTTGCCTCGATCCGGCTATGGCTGCGCGGTAATGAGGCCGTAGCCTGATCTCATCTTGCTCTAGACCGCGAGCGCCGCCAGCACCGCGGCTGAATCGGCGACCCAACCGAAGATGCCGCCCTGGGCCTTGATCATCTTCAGGCCCATCTCGTGGAATTCCGGGAAGTAGGACGCGCAGCCGTCTGATATCACGACGCAGCGATAGCCGCGGTCGTTGGCCTCGCGCACCGTGGTGTTGACGCAGACCTCAGTGGTGACGCCGCAGACCAAGAGATTCTCGATGCCGTATTTCTGCAGGATGTCGCCGAATTCGGTGGCGTAGAACGCGCCCTTGCCGGGCTTGTCGATCACGATCTCGCTCTCAAGCGGATAGAGCTCGGGAATGATGTCGTGGCCGGCCTCGCCGCGGATCAGGATTCGCCCCATCGGCCCGGGGTCGCCGATCCGCAAGGACGGCGCGCCGCGCTCGAGCTTCGCCGTCGGCGCGTCGGAGAGGTCAGGCAGATGGCCCTCGCGGGTATGGACCACGAGCAACCCGGCGTCGCGCACCGCCGCGAGCACCGCGGCGATCGGCTTCACCGCGCGGGCGAGCTGGCTGACGTCGTTGCCGAGCGTTTCGCCGAAGCCACCGGGCTCCATGAAATCGCGCTGCATGTCGATGATGACGAGCGCGGTCTTGCTCCAGTCGAGCGTGATCGGCTCCGGCTCCGCCGCGACTGTCCCGCTTGAATTCGCCATGACGCACGCCCCAAATGCGAGAAGACCTAAGCCTGATTAAGCAAACCGCGTGCCATTGCGCAATGATGCGCCTCCCGCCCTCAACCGCCCGAAACGCCCGGCATCTCAATCTGTTGGGATACACGCTCAGCCTTTTCTCCGCGTCATCTTCCCAGGTTCTCACCGGCACCTGATTTGCCGGCCGTTCGATCTTGCTGGCATGATCGTTGCTAGCTAAGGGCCGGACGGGAGCCCGAGCGAACGACGACAATCGTTCGCGAAATGACAGCCCATTTCAAATTGGCGGGAGGAACGCATGAATGGACTTGGCGGTCTCAACAAATCACCCAACGGCGTAGTGATCGGACTGGTGCAGTTGCAGCTGCCCGTGGTGGCGACCAAGGCCGATCTGGCGCGGCAGACCGAGCGCATCGTCTGGATGGTGGGCAAGGCGCGGCGCAATCTCGCCACCATGGATCTGGTCGTATTCCCGGAATACGCGCTGCACGGGCTCTCGATGGATACCAATCCGGAGATCATGTGCCGGCTCGACGGGCCTGAAGTCGCGGCCTTCAGGCAGGCCTGCATCGACAACAGGATCTGGGGCTGCTTCTCCATCATGGAGTTCAACCCGCACGGCAATCCCTACAATTCCGGGCTGATCATCGACGATCACGGCGAGATCAAGCTCTACTACCGCAAATTCCATCCCTGGATTCCGGTCGAGCCGTGGGAGCCGGGCGATGTCGGCATTCCCGTGATCGACGGACCGAAAGGTGCAAAGATCGCGCTGATCATCTGCCATGACGGCATGTTCCCGGAGATGGCCCGCGAATGTGCCTACAAGGGCGCGGAGATCATGATCCGCACCGCAGGCTACACCGCGCCGATCCGCGACAGCTGGCGCTTTACCAACCAGGCCAACGCGTTCCAGAACCTGATGGTGACGGCCAATGTCTGCATGTGCGGCTCGGATGGGTCGTTCGACTCGATGGGCGAAGGCATGATCGTCAATTTCGACGGCAGCATCATCGCGCACGGCACCACGGGGCGGGCCGACGAGATCATCACCGCCGAGGTGCGGCCCGACCTCGTGCGCGAGGCGCGGATCAACTGGGGCGTCGAGAACAACATCTATCAGCTTTGGCACCGCGGCTATGTCGCGGTGAAAGGCGGCGCGATGGATTGTCCCTACACCTTCATGCAGGACATGGTGTCGGGCCGGTTCCGCCTGCCCTGGGAAGATCAGGTCAAGATCACCGACGGCACGTCCTGCGGCTTTCCAGCGCCGACGCGGATGTTCGGCAAGACCGCGAAGGCCGCCGAGTAGCCGGCCATTTGATTTGAGCATGATCTCTTCGGAAAGCCGCTACACTTTTCCGGATCATACTCTATTTGAAGAAGTGCACCAAGCCGATGCTCAAGCCCAGCAGCAGCATCAGCGACAGCGTGACCGCCGCCGTCACCCGGCCGCCGACGGTCGAGAGCACGCGCACATCGACGCCGAGCCCAAGCGCTGCCATCGAGACGACGGTGAGGATCGCCGCCGTCTTCGTCACCGGCGCGATCGCGATGTCAGGCACGAGCTGGAACGAGCGCAGCGCGGCCAGCACCAGGAAGCCGATGATGAACCAGGGTACCAGCTTGAACGGGCTGATCGAGGCGGCCTTTGCAGCACCTTCCTTGGCGGTGCCGGCGGCCTTGCGCCGCCGCGCGACGAACAGCGAGAGGCCGACCACGATCGGGCCCAGCATCAGGACCCGCACCAGCTTCACCAGCGTGCCGATCTGGGTGCTCACGATACCGGCCGGCACGGTCGCCGCCAGCACCTGCGGCACCGCGTAGACCGTGAGCCCTGCGAGGATGCCGTATTGCGTCGCCGTCAGTTTCAGCAGCGGGATCAGCAACGGCAGGCCGAGCACCATCAGCACGCCGAGAATGGCGGTGAACGAGATCGACGAGGCGATGTCATCGCCATCGGCCTCGATCACGGGCGCCACCGCCGCAATCGCGGAATTGCCGCAGATCGAATTGCCGCAGGCGATCAGGATCGCGAGTTTGGTCTTGAGCCCGAGGATCCGGCTGAGACCATAGGTCACCGCCAGCATGATCACGACGGTGACGGCGATCGCGCCGATCAGGAGCCCGCCCGACGCCACGATGGCGGCGAAGCTGATGGACGCGCCGAGCAGCATCACGGCGACCTCGAGAAGTTGCTTGGCGCTGAAGGCAATGCCCGAGCGCCAGCGCTCCGGCGGCTCCCAGGCGGTGCGCACCGCCATCCCGAGCAGGATCGCGACGACCAGGGCCTCGATATAGGGATGGTCAAAAACCCGCTCTTCGGCCGCCTGGATACCGAGCGAGATGATCGTGACCACCCCGCAGAGCAGAATGCCCGGAATGAGCAGGAAAATGCGCTTCAGCGCGCCCTGCTTCTGCCCCTGATCTTGTTCTTGTTGCGGCACGACATCCTCTTTTCGGAGAAGATTTTATGCGCCAGGGCGCCCCGCTTGGCTAATATCTTTTCGGACTGCCCCGATAGAGAGAAGTTATGTCCCTCAACCTGCATCTGCTCCGCCTGTTCGCGGCCGTGGCGAGAACCGGAAGTTTCTCGCGCGCCGCCGACCTCCTGCACATCAGCCAGCCCGCGATCTCCAAGGGCGTGCGGGATTTCGAGCTGCAGGTCGGCTGCCGGCTGCTCGACCGCACGCCGAAGGGGGTGCGGCCGACCCGGGAGGGCGCGGCGCTGGCGCGCCATGCCGAGACACTGTTCGCGGCCGAGCGCGCCGCCGAGGACGAGTTGCAGGCATTGCGCAACCTCGACAGCGGCTCGCTGCGCATCGGGGCCAGCACGACGATCGCGACCTACATGATCCCGGAATATCTCGGCGTCTTCCACCGCGCCTTTCCAGGCATCGATCTTCATGTCGTGAGCGCCAACACCAGCGATATCGCCGCGCTGATGCTGGGGTATGAGATCGAGATCGCACTGGTCGAGGGGCCGGTCGAGGACGAGAACCTGACCAGCACAGCCTGGCGGACCGACGTGATGGTGCTGATCGCAGGCCCGGATCACCGCTTCGCGGCTGCAGCAGGCCCGATCGACGTCCGCCTGCTCAACAACGAAATCCTGATCGTGCGCGAGCCCGGCTCAGGCACACGCGAGGTGGTGGCGCAGGCACTCGCCGCCCACCGCGTCGAGCCGCAGCGCACGCTCGAGATCGGCAGCACCGAGGCGATCAAGCAGGCGGTGGCCGCCGGTGTCGGCGTCGCCATCGTGTCCGTCGCGACGATCGACGATCAGGTGAAGCTTGGAAAACTCAAGGTGATCCCGATCAAGGGCGTCCATATCGAGCGCACGCTGTGGCAGCTGAAATCGCCCGGCCGGCTGGACGTGCCGGCGGCGGTCGCGTTCGAGGGGATCATTCGGGAAGCGCAGGCGAAGACGCCGCCGCGCGTAGCGGCGGTTAGAGCGCGGCGAACAGACCCTGCGCCCAGGCAACGGCGTGCTCGAAGCTGAACACGCCCGGCTCGAAATAGACGGCGCGTGCCAGCACGATGCCGACCACCAGCACCCAGAACACGCTGGTGCCCGCGGTCTTCAGCCAATTCGACACGCCTTCGCTCGCGGCCGAAGAATCGACCGCGGGGACCGGCTCGCCGAAGGGATCGAATGCGGATTGGCTCATCGTCATAACCATCAGGAATGCCGCAACAATGTCGCGACGACGGGGGCGGAAGCAAGAGTAGCGGAATGCCTTTTGTAGCGGTTACTTGGAAGGACGTTTTCCGGCCCGAAAGCCGGGGAGCATTTCCTTCTCGGCGACCCGAATAGGCGTCAACCGTCGGTCCCGCGCTGCGGCGCCACCCGTGGCAGCGTGATCCGCGCGCTGGTCCCCATACCCGGGGCACTGTCGAGATGGAGTTCTCCACCCAGCCGGTTCGTGACGATGTTGTGCACGATGTGGAGACCGAGCCCGATGCGGCCAATGTCGCGGCGCGTGGTGAAGAAGGGATCGAAGGCCTGCCGCAGCACGTCGCGGTCCATCCCGCAGCCATCGTCGGCGAACAGGATCTCCACCTGGTCCGCGCCTGACGCGCGCAGCCGGATCGTGATGGTGCCGCCCTTGCCGTCCGGAAACGCGTGTGCGACCGAATTGACGAACAAATTGGTCAGCGCCTGGCCGTAGGGACCGGGATAGCTGTTCATCGCAAGATGAGGCGAACAATCGACCTCAAGGGCCAAGTTGTTCTTCGGCAATGCCGGACGCAGGTTCGAGAGAACCTGCTCGGTCACCTCGCCGAGATCGAACTGGCTGCGGTCGAAATAGCTGCGATCGACGGCCACCTGCTTGAACGACTGCACCAGGTCTGCGGCGCGCTTGAGGTTGCCGACCAGCAGCGACGACGCGCTCTCGACCACCTCGATGAAATCGCTCAGGCTGGAGCGCTTCAGCTTGCCGCGCGCAGCCTCGGCAGCGAAGTCGGCGCATTTCTGCTCCAGCACCGAGGCAACCGTGAGGCTGGTGCCGACCGGGCTGTTGATCTCGTGCGCAACACCGGCCACCAGCCGGCCCAGCGCCGCAAGCTTTTCCGCCTCGATCAGCGACGCCTGGGTCTCCTGCAGATGGTGCAACGCCTTCTCGGCCGCATCCCGGGCGGCGCGGATCTCGCGTTCGCTGCGCTTGCGATCGGTGATCTCTTCGGCTGCGACGTTGACACCGACGATGCTGCCGTTCGGTTCGCGTTGCGGGTGCCAATGCGTGATCCAGCATCGCTCGTCATTGTGGCCGGGGCGCTGACCGTAAACCTCCACCCCGGTCACGGGCTCTCCCGTTTCCATGATCGACCGGACGATACCTTCGACCGCATTGGCCAGTGCGGGCACGCAATCATGCACCGTACGTCCGAGATGGCCTTCGACCGAGATGCCGCAGATCTCGGTGAGCCGCTGGTTGATCTGAAGGTAACGGCAATCGGGAGACAGGTAGGCAAGGCCGATCGGCGCAGTGTCATAGATCAGCTGCAGCGCCGGTTGCTTTGGGAACTGAACGTCCTGGACGACGGACGACCGCATGCCCTCCCCCTCCCCCGTTGGCGCAAGTCTAGCGCGTCAGGGCCGGGGCGCAAATAGGCGAACTGTGCCAGGCAATGGCGGTCAAACTGTCCGGATTCGGCACGGCGGACGACGCCGAGTGCCGCAGCGTCAGCTATTCACTGCACCGTGCGCTCGGAAATTCTCGATGAAGCTCAGCAGCACCCGCGCGCCGGTGTCGGCGTCGGCGAACTCGACATGCTCGGCCGGATTGTGGCTGATTCCGCCGCGGCAGCGGACGAAGATCATGCCGATATCGGCGATATCGACCATCGCCATGCCGTCGTGCCCGGCCCCGCTCGGCAGCTCGAACACGGCATGGCCCTCGGCCGCGACCGCCTCGGCGATCTGCGTCTTCAGCCACGGTGCGCAGGGCACGCTGCGGTTCTCGTGAGTGACGTCGATCTGCAAGGCGAGTTCGCGGCGCTTTGCGATCGCCTCGATCTGACGCACGATGTCGGCGACGGCACGCTTGCGATGCATGTCGCTCTGCGAGCGGATGTCCATCGTGAAGGACACCTTGCCTGGGATCACGTTGGTGGCGCCGGGCATCGCGTTGATATAGCCGACGGTCCCGACCAGGCCGGCTTCATCGCTGTTGCAGAATTGCTCGATCGCAACGATGCATTCGGCAGCGCCCGTCAGCGCATCGCGCCGCAGCGGCATCGGCACCGTGCCGGCATGGCCGGCAACGCCGGTGAGATTGGCGGCAAGCCGGGTCGCCCCTGAGATCGCGGTGACGACGCCGACCGGCAGCGCCTTCTGTTCCAGCACGGGGCCCTGCTCGATGTGCAGCTCGACATAACCGAGCAGCTCGCGGCGGGCGCGCGCCGCCTTGCCGATATGATCAGGGTCGAGCCCAAACTGCGCCAGCGCATCACGCATCGACGTGCCGGCGCGGTCGCGCGTGTTGAGCACGCTCTCGTCGAACGTGCCGGCCACCGCGCGGCTGCCGAGCAGGGTCGACGCAAAGCGCACGCCCTCCTCGTCCGCGAAGCCCACGATCTCGATCGCGAACGGCAACCGCCTGCCCCGCCGGTTCAGATCGGCGACGCAGGCGATCGCGGTGATGACGCCGAGCGGGCCGTCCCATCTGCCGGCGTCGCGCACGGTGTCGTAATGCGAGCCGAGCATCAGGGCCGGCAGAGCCGGCCGCTCGCCCTCGTAGCGGCCGCAGACATTGCCGATCGCATCGAGATGCGCGCTCATGCCGGCCTCGCGCATCCAGGACAGGATGAGATCGGCCGCCTTGCGATGCTCGTCGGTGAGGAAGACGCGCGCCAGATGCTCCGGCGTCTCGGAGATTGCCGCGAGCTGATCGATCCGCGCCACGATCTCGTCGCCAAGAGAAGACGGATTCGAGGACGATTTCGCGGCCGGTTTCTTCTCGCTCATGCTGTTTCCCATCAGTCCGACCCGCCACCCGAGCCCGCTTCACTCGTAACAGGCCCGGTCCGATTGACCAGCCGGCAAATGGCGTCCTGACGCCGCCCCCAGCGCGGCTCGCATCGGCCGTCCAGGGGTTAGCGACTGCTTAACGGCATTGCATACAACGACGATTGATCGCTCATCAAATAGGCAATCCGGACTCTGCCGATTCCGGAGGCCGTCCATGTTGATTATTATACACATTCATATTCAGTCACTTACAGAACCATGACCGCCAAATGTGCTCTGGCACGAAGCTTGCGACACTCCGTCACGCGCCGCCGTTACGGCGGCTGCGACAAGGACAGGCGGGTCGACCCCGCCGGAGGGAGCAGGCGATGGATTTTGGCAGGATTTCAAGAAGGCATCTATTGCAGGGAAGCGCGGCATTGGCGCTCGGCAGCACGCTCGGCGTTCGCGGCGCGGCGGCAGCGGAAACCACGGTCGGCTTCATCTATGTCGGGTCGCGCGACGACTATGGCTACAACCAGGCCCACGCGCAGGGCGCGGCGGCGCTGAAGAAGCTTCCCGGCATCAAGGTGGTCGAGGAAGAGAAGGTGCCGGAGACCGACGCGGTCGAGAAGACCATCGAGTCCATGATCAATCTCGACGGCGCCACGCTGCTGTTTCCGACCTCGTTCGGTTACTACAACCCGCATGTCGTCAAGATGGCGGGCAAGTTTCCGAAGATGCACTTCGAGCATTGCGGCGGCCTGTGGTCCGACAAGGACCCGAAGAACGCCGGCAGCTATTTCGGCTATATCGACGAGGCGCAATACATCTCCGGCATCGTCGCCGGCTATTCGACCAAGAGCGGCAAGCTCGGCTTCGTCGCAGCCAAGCCGATCCCGCAGGTGCTGCGCAACATCAATGCGTTCACGCTCGGCGCCCGGCTCGCCAATCCGAAGGCGACCACCCAGGTGATCTTCACCGGCGACTGGTCGATGCCGGTCAAGGAAGCCGAGGCGACCAACAGCCTGATCGACCAGGGCGTCGATGTGCTGACCTGCCATGTCGACGGACCGAAGACGATGGTCGAGAACGCCGCGCGCCGCGGCGCGATGGTGTGCGGCTATCACGTCAACCAGTCGCCGTTGGCGCCGAAGGCCTATCTCACCGGCGCCGAGTGGAATTGGGAAGCGCTCTATCCGAAATTCGTCAAGATGATCACCGCCGGTGAAGCAATCCCGAACTTCTATCGCGGCGGCCTGAGGGAAGAGATCGTCAAGGTCTCGCCCTATGGCGAGATGGTCTCGGCGGAGGCCCGCAAGCATGCCGACGACGTCAAGGCCAAGTTCATGTCCGGCGAGTACGCGATCTTCAAGGGCCCGCTCGTGGACAACAAGGGCAAGACGGTGATCGCTTCCGGCACCGACCGCGGCCAGCAGGATCCCGAGCTCGAGAAGATGGACTATCTCGTCGAGGGCGTGATCGGAGCCACCGCGTGACGACCGAGGCGGCGGAATCGGTGGAGGCGGCCGGCGGCGTTGCTCCGGCCGCCGATCCCGGCTTCCTCCAGCGCTACGGCGCGAGCATCGAATACATCCTGATCCCGGGCGCGGCGCTGGTCGGCGCGCTCGCGGTGTTCGGCGGCTTCATCGCGCTCTACGGCAAGAACCCGCTCGACCTCTATTTCTACATGTATTACGGCGCGTTCGGCACCTGGTTCTCCTGGCAGAACACACTGACCCGCGCCGCACCACTGATCCTGACCGCGCTGTGCACGGCGCTGCCGGCGCAGCTCGGCATGGTGATCATCGGCGGCGAAGGCGCGCTTCTGATCGGCGCGCTGTCGGCGACATCAGCGGCTCTGGCGTTGCAGGGCGCGGCGCCGATCGTCGTGCAGATCGCGATGGTGATCGCGGGCATGATCGGCGGCGGTCTCTGGATCACGCTGTCCGGCGGCCTGCGGCAGTATCGCGGGGTCAACGAGACGATCTCGAGCCTGCTGCTGGTCTATATCGCGCTCGCGATTCTGAACCATCTGGTCGAGGGGCCGATGCGCGATCCGGCGAGCCTCAACAAGCCGTCGACGCGCGAGATCGGCGCCGCCAACATGATCGGCAGCATTCCCGGCACCGACGTGCATTGGGGCCTGGTGTTCGGCCTCGTCGCGGCCGTGGCCGCCTACATCCTGATCTATCACACCACCTTTGGCTTCGCCGCGCGCGTCGCCGGCGGCAACATCCGCGCCGCCAAGATCGTGGGGCTTGGTGTCGGCAAGCTGATCCTGACCGTCTGCTTCCTCGCCGGCAGCAGCGCGGGACTGGCCGGCATGATCGAGGTCGCGGCCGTGCAGGGCCGCACCAATGCCAATCTCGCCGCGGGCTACGGCTTCACCGGCATCCTGGTCGCGTTCCTGGCGCGGCAGAATCCGCTCGCGATCATTCCGGTGGCGATCCTGCTCGGTGGCATCTCGGCCTCCGGTGGCCTGTTGCAGCGGCGGCTCGGCCTGCCCGATGCGTCGGTGCTGGTGCTGCAAGGGATCATCTTCGTCTTCGTGCTGGCAAGCGATGCGCTCTACGGGCGCATCGGCTTCCTGAAGGGAAAGTCCTGACATGGCGGATGCATCGCTCGGGCTCTGGACCGTCCCGCTCGCCGTATTCGGCGGCGCCATCCGCGTCTCGACGCCGTTCCTGTTCGTCAGCCTCGGCGAGTGCATCACCGAACGGTCCGGCCGGATCAATCTTGGCCTCGAAGGCACGCTGGTGATGGGCGCGATGAGCGCCTATGGCATCTCCTATCTCTCGGGTTCGCCATGGCTTGGTGTGCTCGCGGCCGGGATCACCGGCGCCTTGTTCGGCGCGCTGCATGCCGGCGTCTGCTCGCTGCCGCGTGTCAACGACATCGCGGTCGGCATCGCGCTGATGCTGCTCGGCACCGGACTTGCGTTCTTCCTCGGCAAGCCGCTGATCGAGCCGACGGCGGCCCGGCTGCCGGCGATCGATTTCGGCTGGTGGAGCGACGTGCCGCAGGTGCGCGCGGCACTGCGCATCAACGTGCTGTTCCTGATCGGCGTCGCGATCGCGCCGCTGCTGTATTGGGCCTTCAGGACCACCCGGTGGGGCCTGTTGATCCGCACCGCCGGCGAAAGCGCGGACGCGGCGCGCGCGATGGGGCATTCCGTGCTGCTGATCCGGTTGCGCGCCACCATGGTCGGCGGCTTCCTCGCCGGCATCGGCGGCTCGTTCCTGTCGCTGTTCTATCCCGGCAGCTGGAACGAAGGGCTCTCCTCGGGACAGGGCATCACCGCGGTGGCACTGGTGATCTTCGCGCGCTGGGACCCGATGCTCTGCCTGTGGGCCTCGCTCGCGTTCGGCGGCGCCGCCGCGCTCGGGCCGGCGCTGCAATCGGTCGGCGTCACCTCCGGCTACCACCTGTTCAACGCCGCGCCCTACATCCTGACCCTGGCGATCATGATCATCACCTGCTCGCCGAAGCGCACGCTGACCGGCGCGCCCGCCGAATTGTCCATCACCCGATAGACCGCGAGATCATTCCATGCCCGAGCGTTTCATCAAATCCGAGCCCTACGCCTGGCCCTATAATGGCGACCTGCGGCCAGAGAACACCGCGCTCATCATCATCGATATGCAGACCGATTTCTGCGGCGTCGGCGGCTATGTCGACAAGATGGGCTACGACCTCTCGCTGACACGGGCGCCGATCGAGCCGATCAAGAAGCTGCTCGCGGTGATGCGCGCGCAGGGTTTTCACATCATCCACACCCGCGAAGGCCACCGCCCTGATTTGACCGACCTCCCCGCCAACAAGCGCTGGCGCTCGCGCCAGATCGGCGCCGGCATCGGCGATCCCGGCCCCTGCGGCCGCATCCTGGTGCGCGGCGAACCGGGCTGGGAGATCATCCCAGATCTTGCGCCGCTGCCGGGCGAGCCTGTTGTTGACAAGCCGGGAAAAGGCTCGTTCTGCGCCACCGACCTCGACCTGATGCTGCGGCTGCGCGGCATCGAGAACATCGTGCTGACCGGCATCACCACCGACGTCTGCGTCCACACCACGATGCGCGAGGCCAACGACCGCGGCTTCGAATGCGTGCTGGTCGAGGATTGCTGCGGCGCGACCGACCGAAGCAACCACGATCACGCGCTGAAGATGATCAAGATGCAGGGCGGCGTGTTCGGCGCGGTGACGAAATCCGCCGACCTGATCGGGGCGCTGTCGTGATCATCGGCGAACCGCCCGCCCCTATAGGCGCGTTCGGCGTCGACGCCATCGCCATGACGATGCGGTTCGGCGAATTCCTCGCGCTCGACAATGTCGAGCTCAAGGTGCGGCCCGGCTCGTTTCATGCGCTGCTCGGCGAGAACGGCGCGGGCAAGAGCACGCTCGTGAAATGCATCATGGGCTATTACCACGCCACCGAAGGCGACATCCTGGTCGGCGGCCGCCAGCAGACCATCGCCAACCCCAAGAATGCGCATGCGCTCGGGCTCGGCATGGTCTACCAGCACTTTACCCTCGTGCCGGCGATGACGGTCGCGGAGAACCTGGTGCTGGCGCGCGATGACGTGCCTGCCATGGTCGACTGGCGCAAGGAGAAGAAAGAGCTCGAGGCTTTCCTGGCGCGGATGCCGTTCAAGGTGCCGCTCGACGCGAAAGTCTCCGACATCTCCGCCGGCGAACGGCAGAAGTGCGAGATCCTCAAGCAGCTCTATCTGAAGCGCCGCTTCCTGATCCTGGACGAGCCGACCTCGGTGCTGACGCCGGGCGAAGCCGACGAGGTGCTCGGCATGCTGCGCGCGATGGTGGTCGCGGGCGAACTCACCATCCTGATGATCACGCACAAGTTCCGCGAGGTGATGGCGTTCGCCGATGACGTGACGATCCTGCGCCGCGGCAAGCTCGCCGGCACCGGCCGGGTCGCCGACCTCACACCCGACGAGATGGCCCGCACCATGATCGGCGCCGAACAGCTGACCGTGCAGCCGCCCCGCACCGGCGCGGCCGGCGCGCCGCGGCTCGAGCTCGACAAGCTCACCGCGCTCGACGATGCCGGCGCCATCGCCGTGCACGGCGTGTCGCTGACGGTGAAGAGCGGCGAGATCGTCGGCATCGCCGGCGTCTCCGGCAACGGCCAGCGCCAGCTGGTCGAGGTGCTGGCCGGCCAGCGCGAAGCCGAGGGCGGCGTGATCCGCGTCCAGGGCGAGGCCTATGCCGCAAGCCGCGAGGAGATGCGCCGCCACAAGATGTCACTGCTGCCGGAGGAGCCGCTGAAGAACGCCTGCGTCGGCGGCATGAGCGTCGCCGACAACATCGCGTTCCGTGAGTTCGACCGAGCGCCGTTCGCGCGCGGCGGCTGGTGGCTGAACCGCTCGGCCTTCCGCGAGGATGCAGAGCGCAAGATCAACCGCTACAAGATCAAGACACGGACGCCGGATACGCCGATCGCGGCGCTGTCGGGCGGCAACGTGCAGCGCGCGGTGCTGGCGCGCGAGCTCTCGGGCGACGTCGAGGTGCTGATCGCCGCCAATCCCTGCTTCGGGCTCGACTTCGCGGCGGTGGCGCAGATCCACGCCGAGATCATGGCCGCGCGCAACCGCGGCGCCGCGGTGCTGCTGGTCAGCGAGGACCTCGACGAGCTGCTGGAATTGTCGGACCGGCTCGTGGTGATGTTCCACGGCGCATTCGTCCATGAGGCCCGCGCCAGCGAGGCCGACCTCACCGAGATCGGCCGGCATATGGCCGGGCATTAAGACCCGGCTAGCCGATCTCGAATGCGTCAGCGGCGAGATGCTTCAGATTGGCGTGCCAGTGCTCGGCGATCTGAAGCCGGGTCGGCACCCAGACCCGTTCGTGCTTCTGGATGTAATCGAGGAAGCGCATCAGCGCAGCGGCGCGGCCGGGACGGCCGACGACGCGGCAATGCAGGCCGACTGACATCATCTTGGGTCGCGTCGCACCCTCGGCATAGAGCACGTCAAAGCTGTCCTTCAGATAGGTGTAGAACTCATCGCCGCCGCCAAAACCCTGCGCGTTGATGAAGCGCATGTCGTTGACATCGAGCGTGTAGGGGATCACGAGATGCGGGTCGGTGCCGGCAGCCTTGATCCAGTACGGCAGATCGTCGGCATAGGAATCGCAGAGATAGCGCAGGCCGCCCGCCTCCATCAGGAGCCGCAGCGTGTTGATCGAGGAGCGGCCGGTGTACCAGCCGAGCGGCCGCGCGCCGGTCGCCTCGGTGTGCACGTCAATGGCGCGGGCGATCTCCGCGCGCTCCTCGTCCTCCGACATGTCCTTGTGCTCGACCCAGCGCAGGCTGTGGCTGGCGATATCCCAGCCCGCCTCCTGCATCGCCGCGACGACATCCGGATTGCGCTTCAGCGCCATCGCGACGCCGAACACCGTGGCCGGCAACTTGCGCTCGGTGAACATCCGCCACAGCCGCCAGAAGCCGGCGCGCGAGCCATATTCGAACATGGTTTCGATATTGGCATGGCGCTGGCCGACCCAGGGCTGCGCGCCCAGCACGTCGGACAGGAACGCCTCCGAGGCACGATCGCCATGCAGGATGTTGTTCTCGCCGCCCTCCTCGAAATTGACCACGAACTGCACGGCGACACGCGCAGCGTCGGGCCATTTCGGATCGGGCGGCGTGCGGCCGTAGCCGCGGAGATCGCGCGGATAGCGGGCCTCGGTCACATCAGATTTCCTCGAAGCGGATCTGCTGCGCGCCCTTCCACAACACGGTCTTGCCGAAGGCGGTGAGGTTCTCCAGCCCCGAGGTCAGCGTGATGAAGTGGTTGCCGGCGAGCTGGCCCATCTTGCTGGCGAAGTGCACGCCGCCATAGGCGAGCAGGATTTCAGTCTCGCTGATGCCGCCCGGGTAGAGGATGATCTGGCCCGGCGCCGGATAGCTGGTGTGATTCTCGTAGGAGACGCCGAAATCGAGATCGCCGAGCGGCATCCAGACGCCCTCGCCGCTCCAGCGCACGTGGATCGCCTGGCTCTCGAACGGCATCGCCTTGCGGAAGGCGGCGACCGTCTTCGGCGCGAGCTGCTCCTCGAAACGGGCGTCAAAGGTGAACTCGCCGGCGCGGACAATCAGTTTGCTCATCGAACTCTCGTGGGTGGCTGGACGGAATGATGCCCCAACCATTGCCGCCGGCCCGCGCCGGACGCAAGGCCGATTCCGGCCCCAGATGCCGGTTTTTTGCCGCAAACGGCATCCGCGGCAACGCAGATTTGAGCAGGGTTGCGTTGCACCCCGCCTCCTGCTTTGCGAACCTCTCCGCACTCGCAAAGGAGGACTGCCGATGACGACAAACAGTCTGCACGGACATGTGGCGCTGGTGACCGGCGGCTCGCGTGGCATTGGTGCTGCCATCGTCAAGATGCTGGCGGATGCCGGCGCTGCCGTGGCCGTCAATTATCGCGAGCGCTCGGCCGAGGCGGAGACGCTGGCACAGGGCATCACAGCCGCCGGCGG
>NZ_JACMYP010000056.1 GCF_020889705.1 Bradyrhizobium altum
TCCGCTCGGCAGAGCGTGTCCTGGCGGCAGGGCATTTCCTGTCGGCAGCGCGTGTGTTGGCGGCAGGGCGTTCCCCGTCGGCAAAGCGTGTCCGGTCGTGGGTTGCGCATGCCGGGGCGGCGGCGCCGCGATCGGCTTGCCCGGATGCGCGGCGATCACGCCCGCGCCGCTGAACCTTGCTGCGTGCGCAGTCGCGGCGATCGCCGGGTGACCATGGTTGCTGGCGAGCGTCAGTGCCGGATCCTTCATCGCCGCTTCCGCGTGCCGGGTCTGCTCGGCGGTCGCAGCCACATGGTGCTCGTTCGCAGCGGCGAGCTGTTGCGGCGTCGGTCTCACCGTGGTGCCGCCGGTGCCGCCGTTGTAGCTGACGTTGGTCGTGTTGTTGATGACGGTCTTGTTGTAGACGTTGGTGACCGAGACATTCGAGATGTTGTTGACGGAACTGTTGTAGAAGAAGTTGCCGCCGCGCCAGTAGCCGCCCTCATATCCGATGCCGGTGTAGCCGAAGCCATAAGAGATGCCGCCGTAGAAGCCGACGGTCGCTCCCCAATAACCGGCGTGGAAGGCGTAGACGCTATCGTTCCAGCCCCAGTAGCCTGGTGTCCAGAGCAACTCAGGCGCGGGTGGAAGCACCCACGTGCCGGGAACCCAATAGTAACCGATATCGTCGCTCCACGCCCAATAGCCCGGGGTCCAGATGTAGCCGTCGCCGGGAATCGGCGGCTGCTCGTAGACAGGCAATGGCGGCGGTGCTGCATCGACGCTGATGCTGATGGCGAGCTGCGCGCGCGCTGGCGCAGGCGGTGAGAGACAGCAGAGGCTGAGAGCTAAGGCGAAAGGCAGTCCGGCGATGCGGCGCATGGCACATACTCCAATCTTCTTCCCCCAGCGTTGGAGTCGAATAGTGGCGCCGACATGAACCCGTTGTGAATGTTTGTGCTGACACCGTGATTTCGAGATCACGCGAGAGCGGGATCGTTAACGACGGCGTACGCAAGTCAGCTCGGTGTCAGGATGGAACGCGATCGTGCTGCTCGCGTCAGCTTCATCACTGCGCCAAATAGTCGAATTTTCGTTTTGAATTGGACCGCGACCCCCTGCGCGTCATCAATCGATCATTGGAACATCCGGCTCGCACAAGGCCGGGCAGGGAGGTTTGGAATGGCGCGATCCGCCGACATCGACATCAACGCGGGCGCGCGCCTCGACAGGCTGCCGATCTGCGGATTCCACTGGCGTATCCTGGCCCTGATCGGCGCCGGCATGTTCCTCGACGCATTCGACATTTATCTCGCCGGCGGTGTGCTGGGCGCGGTGCTCAAGGAAGGCTGGTCCACGCTCGAGCTCAACGCCGCATTCGTCTCCGCGACCTTTGTCGGAATGACGATCGGCGCCTGGTTCTCCGGCATCCTTGGCGACCGCTTCGGCCGCCGCTTCTCCTACCAGATGAACCTTGCGATCTTCGGCCTCGCGTCGATCGCGGCGGCCTTCGCGCCCAGCATGACGGTCCTGATCGGCCTGCGCTTCATCATCGGCATCGGGCTCGGCGCGGAGATCGTGGTCGGCTATGCGACCCTGACGGAGTTTGTGCCGGCCGCCTCGCGCGGCCGCTGGATCGGGCTCTTGGCTGTGATCACCAACTTCTCGCTGTTCGCGTCGTCCATGATCGGCCTGTGGGTGATTCCGACGCTGGGGTGGCGCTACATGTTCGCCCTTGTCGGCCTCCTCGCGATGATCGTCTGGTTCTTGCGCAAGTCGATGCCGGAATCGCCGCGTTGGCTCGCCGCCAACGGCCGCGCCGACGAGGCCGAGGCAATTCTATCGACGATCGAGGCGGAGGCCGCGCGCAAGGGAACGCTGGCTCCCGTCGCCGCAGGCGCGCCGGCGCAGGAATCGCCCGGTGCGGTCTGGCGCCTGTTCCAGCCGCCGTATCTCGCGCGCACGCTGCTCGGCAGCCTGCTGCACATCGTCGTCGGCTTCAGCCTCTACGGGTTCATCGGCTGGCTGCCGACCTTCATGGTCAAGGGCGGCCACAGCGTGGTCTCCTCGCTGGGCTACACCACCGTGATGGCGCTGGGCGGGCCGGTCGGCTCGCTGATCGGGCTCGTGCTCGCGGACCGGCTCGGACGCAGGCTCTCGATCGTCTGCTCGTCGATTGCGGCTGCCGCGCTCGGCATCACCTATCCGTACATGCCGGACGGTGTTGCGCTCGCGGGCGTCGGCTTCCTGCTGGTCACCGCGATCTACGTCATGCTGGCGACCGGGTTCGCGATGCACGTCCCCGAACTGTTCCCGACGCGCTACCGGCTCCGCGGCACGGCGATCTGCGCCACATCCGGGCGGATCGCGACCGCGCTGGTGCAGTACGTCGTTGTCGCGATCTTCGCCTGGCAAGCGTTGACCGGCGTGTTGACGACCCTGGCCGGCATCCTCGTGTTCCAGGCCGTGGTGTTTCTTATGTTCGGATTCGAAACCAAGGGACGCTCGCTGGAGGACGCGTCGGCCGTCACGGACGCCGAGGCAGGACATCCATCGTCGATCGCACGGAGGCCGGCGGACATCGGCGCCTAACTCAGATCGGAGCACGCCGCCCTGAGCCGATCGCGGAGCCAGCCGTTGGCATTGCTCTGATCGTATCTGCGATGCCAGTACAACATCCAGTCGAAGGGCGCGGACTCGAACGGCAGTTCCTCCATTCGCAGACCGTCATCCATCAGCACGGCGGCGAGATGCCGCGGCATCACCGCCAGCAGATCGGTGCTCTTCAGGACATGAGGTACGACCAGCCAATGCGGCACGTTCAGTGCGATGCGTCGTCGATGGCCGCGTTCGGCGAGCACGTCGTCGACGAAGCGAAGGTCGGTCGGGCTCATCGAGACCTTCATGTGCTCCTGCGCGATGAAGCGCTCGAAGGTCAGCCGCCCGCGCTTGACCTGGTGGCCGCTCCGCATCAGGCAGACCATGCGGTCGCGCAGCAGCGTCTCGGAACGGATCGATGCGGAATGCTCGAGCCCCATGCTGACCGCGACATCGATCTCGTCCCGCTCCAGCGCATCGATCGTCAAAGCGGGCGGCAGATGGATCGTGTTGTAGGAGATCCGCGCATCCGGCGGCCGCGCCGCGGCGAGTCGCGGCAGCAGCAGGCATGCAAGAATGTCCGACATTCTGATCGTGAAGGTGCGTTCGGTCCGGCCTGGATCGAAGCCGGCGTCGCTCGCCATCACCCGCTCGACCTGGCGCAGCACCTGGCGCAGCGGCTCCGCCAGTTCGGTGGCGCGGGGCGTCGGCTTCATCCCGCTCGTCGTCCGCACCAGGAGTTCGTCCTCGAACATCGCACGCAGCCGGTTGAGTGCGTTGCTCATCGCAGGTTGACTGAGGCCGACGCGGTCGGCCGCCTTGGTGACATGACGCTCGGTCAGCAGTGCATCCAACGCGACGAGCAGATTGAGGTCGATGGATCGGAGGTTCATGCCATCATTCATATCGTGAATAGTGAGAGATCACAAATCCATTTCATCTATGGCGGTGCGGCGCGTATCCAATCGATCTGAACCAAGGAGGCACCAATGAATTCTGAGACGATCAAACGCGAAGTGAAGATCTGCATGTTCGATCAGTACGGCACCGTCGTCGACATGCAGGGCGGCCTGACCAGGATCGCGACGCCGTTCCTCGCAAAGAAGGGCTGGAAGGGCGATCCGAATTCTTTCGTCACATGGTGGCGCCGCACGCATTTCGAGAACTCGATGATCGATGCGCTGCTGCATCGCGAGCACACGCCCTATCGCGAGATCGGGCATCGCGCGGTGTCGCACGTGATGGACCGCGCCAAGATCGACTACACGATGGATGACGTGCGTTATCTCGTCGGCGAGATCGAGAAGCTCGTGCCGTTTCCGGAAGTGCCGGAAGCGCTCGCGCGGTTGCAAACCAAATACAAACTGGTGGTGCTCTCGAACGGCGATCCGGACATGCTCGAGACCGCGAAGCAGTACCACAAGGTCCCGTTCGATCGCGTGATCTCGGTGGCCGAGGCCAATTCGTTCAAGCCGCATGTCGCGACCTACACCAAAGCAGCCGAGATCATGGGCGTGAAGCCCGATCAGGTGTTGTTCGTGGCCAATCATGCTTTCGACTGCATCGGTGCCAAGTCCGCCGGCATGCGGACGGCCTTCATCGACCGGCGCAGCCGCCCGTTCGGCATCACGCCGCACCAGCCCGATATCCTGGTGCCGTCGATGAAGGACCTCGCCGATGCGATCGTCTGATCGCGAGCCGCTGTCAGGCATCAGGGTCCTCGACCTCTGCCGGGTGGTCTCCGGTCCGTTTGCCACGATGCAGCTCGGCGATCTCGGCGCCGACATCGTCAAGATCGAGGATCCGCGGCAGGGCGACGAAAGCCGCCGCTACGGACCGCCCTTTGTCGGCGGCGAGAGCGCGTATTTCCTCTCGGTGAACCGCAACAAGCGCAGTTGCACCATCGATCTGAAATCGCCGGCCGGTCGCGACGCGGTGCTCGATCTTGCATCCGCAGCCGACGTCGTGATCGAGAATTTTCGCCCGGACACGCTCGACAAATGGGGGCTCGGCTTCGACGCGCTGCGCGCCCGCAAGCCCGACGTCATCCTGTGCAGCATCTCGGGGTTCGGCCGCACCGGTGCGGACGCCTTGCGCCCCGGCTACGATCTGATCCTGCAGGGCGAGTCCGGCGTGATGGACATCACCGGCGATCCGATTGGGCCGCCGACCAAGGTCGGCACCTCGATCGCCGATCTCGTCACCGGCCTGTACGCGTCGCATTCGGTGCTCGCCGCCCTGATGCGGAAGAACCGGACGGGTGAGGGCGGGCGGGTCGATGTCTCCATGCTCGACGCAATGGCATCGCTGCTGACGTTCAACGCCGGCATGTACTTCGCGTCGGGACAAAGCCCGAGGCGCCGGGGCAACGTCCATCCGACCATCAGTCCGTACGAACCGTTTGAGGCAAGTGACGGCTGGATCAATATCGGGGTCGCGAACGACAAGTTCTGGGCGGCCTTTTGCGACGTCATCGGCCGGCCGGAGCTGCGCGAAGATAACCGCTTCGCAACCGCCCCGAAGCGTGCGGCGAGCCGGAACGATCTCGTCGCGATCCTCGCCCCCATCTTCGCCCGCAGGAGCCGCGCCGACTGGCTGCAGGCGCTCGCCGTGGCCGGCATTCCCTGCGGCGCGATCAAGTCGGTCGGCGAGGTCTGCGAGATGCCGCAACTCACGCAGCGCGGCATGGTCCAGACCGTCCATCATTCAGCCGCGGGGGATGTGAGGTTCATCGCCCGGCCGACGCGGTTCGACGACGAGCCGCCGGCGCCTTCCACGCCGCCGCCGATGCTCGGCGAACACACAAGCGAGGTGCTTGCGGAATGGCTCGGTTGGACCGACGATCGGCTGGAGAGATTCGCGGTCGAAGGCGCGTTCGGAGACTTTGGACGGACCTTCGTGCGATCGCCCAGGTGAATATCGTGATCAAGTGAGTGTCGTCATGAGAGATATCGCCGAGCAGATGATGCGTCGCGCCGTCGCGGATGAGCGGCAGGAATTCGGCTCGTTCCTCCTGTCGCGCTTCCTCGGCCTGGAGATCGCCTACCAAAGCGAGGCGTGCATCGTCTCGTTCGACGTCGAGAGGCCGCTGTTCAACCCCCAAGGCACGCTGCACGGCGGAGTTCTCGCAACCGCGCTCGACATCTCGATGGGGCATCTCGTCAACCACGTCGCCGGTGCCGGCACCACGCTCGAGATGAAGGTGCAGTATCTCGCCGCGGTCCGCGAAGGGCGCGTGACCTGTCACGCGACCTTCCTGAAGCGCGGCCGAAAGACCTTCTTCGTGCAATCCCAGGCCTCCACCGCAGCCGGCGAACCGATCGCGCACGCCACATCGACCTGGCAACTGCTGAGCCGAGGCTGAGAAGCGCGGCCGGTTCGCGTCGGGTCGTTGTCGCGCTGCCAAAACTGTGGGTTTCGCGGCGGAGCGGACCCTGGCGCGAATCTCCGATGTCTGAAAGCCCGACCTCCCGAGGCCCTGTTCCTTCGTACGAAACGGCCACGAGCATTGCCAGGATCATGATCCGGTTTCATACTCCGAACGCCTGAAGCGCATCTCCACGGCGCGGCCGGCGCGAAGATGCGAGAGGCGATACCTCAAAAGCGGAAAGACGGCGATGCGGTTTCATCTCGCATTTGCCCTTGTATCGATGGCGGCGCTGCTCGTTGATCCGATTGCCGCCATGTCGCAGGACATGTTGCGCAGCGTCGACCTCGACAGTCCCGAGATGACGACGTCGGAGATGACGCGCGCCGAGGTCGACGCGCTCCTCAAGGCCGTGCCTCAAGGGGACCGTCGCACTGTGGAATTGGAAGGAAAGCGGCTGTCGCACCTCGATCTCTCGGGCCTCGACTTCTCCGGCGGCAACCTTCATCTCGTCAAGCTCAACCGGACCAATCTGAAAGCCGCGCGCTTCGATCGGGCCGTGCTGAACCAGGCTTGGCTCATCGACGCAGATCTGACGGGGGCGTCCCTCGTCAAGGCATCGCTGCTCGGCACGCAGATGCAGCGCGCCAAGCTTGGCGGCGCCGATTTGAGCAGCGCTCGCATCACCGCCGATCTATCCGGGGCCAGCCTGATCGGGGCCAAACTCGCGGGCGCGGATTTGAGCGCCGATATGCGCAACCAATCGATGGGCCTGATGCGTGGCGTGCTCAAATCCGCCGATCTCCGGAATGCGGATCTGAGCGGCGCCAATCTTGCGCGCGCTGATCTCGAATTCGCGCAGTTGCAGAACGCCAATTTGGCGAACTGCAACCTCAGCAAGGCTGACCTTGCGGGAGCCGATCTATCTGGAGCCAATCTCGCCGGCGCCGATTTCACCGAGACCGACCTCGCGTCGACCCTCTTGCCGAGCGCGGCCGCGCTGGCAGAGGCCCGCAATCTGGACAAGGCCCGGAACTTGAACCTGGCGCGGCGTCCAAATTAGGGATCGAATTGCGGTGTCCTGCACCAGGACATATATTTTGCCTTGAGAACCACGCAGCCGCTCATCGTGCGGGGGGCAGGGACCACGGTGGATGGTTGCATGTCGCACCGGAGGTGACGCCATGACCATTTCTCCCACACTGCACAAATATCTCGCAGCGGAAAACATCGCGTACGACGAGATCCCGCATGTGCTGACGATGTCGTCAGCCCTGACCGCCCAGGCATGTCACGTCCCGGGTGATCGTGTGGCCAAGGCCATTGTGTTGCGCCGCAATGGCGGCTACCTGCTCGCCGTGCTGCCGGCATCGCATCACCTCAGGCTGGCGGATCTGAGGGCGAGCTTCGGCGATGATATTGCGATGGCCACTGAAAGCGAGATCGATCGGCTGTTCGCGGACTGTGCGCGCGGGGCGGTTCCCGCTGCCGGCATCTGCTATGGACTCGACGTTATCGTTGATGACAGCATCCAGATGCAGCCCGAGATCTATATCGAAGCCGGCGATCATGAGACGTTGCTTCATCTCGGTCGTGCGCAATTCGCGTGCTTGACCGCCGGTTGCCTGCACGGCCGCTTCAGTACGCACGACTGAGGGCGTGATAGCCGGACCACCTGTCGCTGCGCGCTGACCAGGGCGCAGCACACATGCGGTCACGCCCGATCTGCTGTATAGTTGCAAGCGAGGGGGCTGCTGCCTTGCCAAGGAGGTCCTCCATGAAGGTCAAGGACGTGATGCATAAGGGCGTCGATTGGGTCAGCCCAGATACCCCGATCACTGAAATCGCAAAATTGATGCAAGGGCACGACGTCGGCTGCATTCCGGTCGGACAAGACGATCGTCTGATCGGAATGGTGACGGATCGCGACCTCGTCTGCAAAGGTCTTGCGAGCAAGAGCTTCAACTCTGCGCGCACCACAGCGCGCGATGTGATGACCGAAGGCATCCACTGCTGCCGGGAAGACGACGATCTGGCGAAAGCGGTGCATCACATGGAGACGCTGAAGATCCGCAGGCTGCCTGTCATCAACAAGAGCAAACGGATGGTCGGCATGGTCAGCCTGGGGGATATCGGCCACTTTGCCGGTGCCGATCTCATGTCCCAATGCATGAAGAGCGTGTCGGCTCATCATTGAGGCGAGGCCGGTCTGCTGGAAACCGGCAGATCGGCCGGCACCATGGCCGGACATCGAAGCGGACAAAAATCGAAGTGGCGCACCCGACACGATTCGAACGTGTGACCTTTGCCTTCGGAGGGCAACGCTCTATCCAGCTGAGCTACGGGTGCGTACCGGCCACCATTTAGCTGATTGGCTCCGGGTCGGCAACGGCGTTGTCCGGCCGGTTCAGGGCTGTAAACTGCCTGCGCCAATATGACAGGCCTGCCGGAAAAGGCCGTCTTTCGAGGGAGTTTGCCCATGCGTCCGCTGGAATTCGGCTGGTATCTGCCCACGCATGGCGACACCACGGCCTATGGGCTGATGGAGGCACAGGTCGCGGGGTCGCCGGAACTCTGCGACCGCGTGGTCAAGGCGGCCGAGGATGCCGGGTTTGAATATCTCCTGATCCCGGTCGGCTCGGTGTGCTGGGAGGCCTGGATATCCGGCGCCTTCATGGCAGCACGCTCGGCGCGGATCAAGCCGCTGATTGCAGCAAGGCCGGGCTATATCAACCCGGTGCTGATGGCCAAGATGATCTCGACCTTCGACCAGATGTCGGGCGGGCGGATCTGCATCAACTTGATCGCCGGGCAGAACGAGAGCGAGGTCGAGGCCGAAGGCGTGCGCTACGCCAAGGAGGAGCGCTACGCGTTGATGGAGGAGGAGGTCTCGATCCTGAAGGCGCTGTGGACGACGCGCGGGCCGGTGAACTTCCAGGGCAAGTTTCATACGATCTCGGGCGCGCATATCCGCCCGCGTCCGCTGCAGCAGCCGTTTCCAAAATTCTATCTCGGCGGCGGCTCGCGGCAGGCCTGGGAGGTGTCGGCGAAGCATTCCGACGTCCATCTGTTCTGGGGCGATCTGCCGGAGCGCATCGCGGACAATATCACCGAGATCAGGCAGATGGCGCGGGCGCATGACCGCGAGGACGCGATCGGCTTCGGCATGCGGCTACAGGTGATCTGCCGCGAGAACGAGGCCGATGCCTGGGAGGCGGCCGACCAGCTGGTGCGCCACGCCACCGAGCGGCAGAAGCAGGAGATGAAGACGCTCTATGTCAGGTCCGAGGCCAACCAGCGTGTGCAGCAGCTCGCGCGCGACTATGGCGACCTCCTGATGCCGCATCTGTGGACCGGGATCACCAAGGTGCGGCCCGGCGCCGGCATCGCGGTGGTCGGCAATCCCGCGCAATGCGCCGCGACCTTGCAGCAGTTCGTCGACGCCGGCTGCCACTCCTTCTGCCTGTCCGGCTATCTGCACGACGAGGAGGCCGAACGGTTCGGCCGCCTGATCCGCCCGATCCTTGCCGCGAACAATCGCGGGCGGCTCGCCGCCTGAGGTGCGGTCCGGAAGCTTTCCGAAAATTCATGGGTGAATCGGCGCCCGACGCGCCATGATCCAGCCGGATTGCATCGTGCCTCGCGGCATTAATGGAGACTGAACCATGCATCACCGAGCCTGGCTTGCGGCGTTGACACTGCTCATCGCGACCGTTCACGCGCCGATCGCGTCGGCAACGCAGGCGCAGATCGAGCGCGACCAGAAGCCGGTCAAGGAGATCGCCAGCGGTCGCATTGCCGTCGGCAGCGCGACGTTTCCGGTTTACCTCTCAGCCGACTGGTCCAATGCGCTGCCGGACGTCACCCGCGCGGTGCTGGTGCTGCACGGGGTGTTGCGCAACGCCGACGACTATTTCCGCGCGGCGCTGAGCGCGCAGGCCGCCGCCGGCGATATCGGCAAGAGCACGCTGATGATCGCGCCGCAATTTTTGATCGAGCCCGATGTCGAGGCGTTCAAGCTGCCGGCGGAAACGCTGCGCTGGAGCCTCTATGGCTGGCAGGGCGGCGAGCCCGCGGTCGCGCCGAACCCGGCGAGCTCGTTCGAGGCGCTCGACGCCATCCTGGCCAGGCTCGGCGACCGCAAGCTGTTTCCGAACCTGAAGCAGGTCGTCGTGTTCGGCCATTCCGGCGGCGGCCAGGTGGTGCAGCGCTATGCGATCGCGCTGAAGGGCGATCAGGTGCTGCTGCGCGAGGGCATCGTCGTGCGCTACGTCGTCGCCAATCCGTCCTCCTACGCTTACTTCACCAAGGAGCGGCCGGAGCCCGCGATCGCGGCGAAGTGCGAAGGCTACAACAGCTGGAAGTTCGGCATGGACGACCGTCCGCCCTATCTCGCCGAGCCGACCCCGGCCGCGTTGGAGCAGGCCTATGTCGCGCGCCGCGTGATCTATCTCCTGGGAACGCTCGACACCAACCCCAATCATCCCGCGCTCGACAAATCCTGCATGGCGGAAGCCGAAGGGCCGTATCGCTACGCGCGCGGCCATTCCTATGTCGCGGCGATGCAGGCCCGCGACAACGGCACGCCGAACCACAGCGTGTGGGATGTGTCCGGCGTCGGCCACGAGGGCGGCAAGATGCTCAACTCGCCCTGCGGCCTGACCGCGGTGTTCGACATCCCCGGCTGCGAGGCCGCGCGCTAGCCCGCTGATCGCGATGTGGTCGCCTTACGCCGGTACGATCACCTTGCCGATCGGCCACAGCGCGATGCCGGCGAGCTTGAGATGCGCCCAGGCGAAGGGGATGCCGATGATGGTCACCGCGAGCAGGATCGCTGTGATCACATGGCCGATCGCGAGCCACCAACCGGCCAGAATGAACCAGATCAGATTGCCGATCACGCCGAGCGGTCCGGTTCCGATATCGGACATGCCGGTGACTTCATCGCGGCGTACCGCACGCGAGCCGAACGGCAGCAGCGTGTAGACCGCGATGTTGAACGCCGCGCGCGCCCAGGGCAGCCCGATGATGGTGACAGCCATGATCACCGCGGCGATCAGCCAGCCGAACGCCATCCAGGCGCCGCCGATCAGGATCCAGAGGATGTTGAGGAGGATAGACACAGGCTGCATGGCTGACACCTTCGCGCCGCTTCGGACGCCCCAATATAGGCTGATGTCGGGCGTGGCGGTAGGTGCGGCCAAACGCGCACTCGCCGCGTTGCATCTCTTTTGATCGCGACTAGAGCTTCGGTTCTGACTGAATCAGAACCGAAGCTCTAGATTCTTGTTTTGACGCGTTTTCTTCACGCGAACCGGGTCTCGAAAACGCTCTAAGCTCGCGCGGTGTGCAGGACGACGAGAAGCCTGCATCGGAAAGGGACAGCAACAATGAGAAAGTTACTTGGGGCGGGCGTTCTGGCAGTCCTGGCGTTGACCGCGCCGGCCGCGCGCAGCGAGGACGCCGTGCGGTTCGCGCCGCTCAAGGCCGAGGAACTGTCGCCGCCGCAAAGGTCCTGGGCCGACCTGATCAGCGCGCCGCCGCGCAACGCCAAGTTCACCGTGCCGCCCTACCGCGCCTATATCCGCAATCCCGATCTGGCACCGAAGCTGTCGAACCTGTCGGACTATCTGCGCTGGAACACCTCGCTGCCGTCGCGGCTGAGCGAAATGGCGATCCTGATCACGGCACGGCACTGGACCGCGCAATACGAATGGTCCGCGCACTATCCGCTGGCGATGAAGGGCGGGCTCGATCCGAAGATCGCAGACGGCATCGCCAAGGGCACGCGGCCCGAAGGCATGAAGGACGACGAGGCCGCGCTCTACGATCTCGGCATCGCGCTCTATCGCGACAGGAAGGTCAGCGACGCAATCTACAAGGCCGCGCTGGAGAAGTTCGGCGAGCGCGGCATCATGGATATCATCGGCATCATGGGCTACTACGACCTGGTCTCGATGACTCTGATCACGATGCAGGCCGGCTCCGCCAATGACAGCGTGCCGCCGTTGCCGGTACTGGAGAAGTAGGGCGGTAGGTTTGTCGAGCCTTGGCCGCGACGGGACTGCGCTCCCTCGCCCCGCTCTTGCGGGGAGAGGGTTGGGGTGAGGGGCTATCTCGGCAGATTCACTGACAGGCGGCCTCGCGGAGGCTCCCCCTCACCCGGAACGCATCTGACGATGCGTTCCGACCTCTCCCCGCACGCGGGACGAGGTTAGGAAGAAGCCTCCACTTAAGACGAGCAGCGGCTACCGCCTGAAACCGCTGGCGCGCGAGTAGCTCTGGCGGCCCTCCTGGGCCGGGCGCGCCGCCATGCTGGCGCGGGTCTCGCTGGCGACCGGCGTCGCGGGCTTCAGGTCCTCGAGGAAGATCGGCTTGGCGAAGTAAAAGCCCTGGGCGTAGCGGATCTTGGTCGCCGCCTGCAGATAGGTGAGCTCCTCGTAGGATTCGATGCCCTCGGCGATCACGGTCATGCCAAGCGCTTCGCTCAACGATTCGATCGCGCGCAGGATGCCCTGGCTGCGCGGCCGCTTATGGATGTCGGTGATGAAGGAGCGATCGATCTTGATCTCGTCGGCGGTGATGTCGGCGAGCGCCGACAGCGACGAATAGCCGATGCCGAAATCGTCGATCGAGATGCCGACGCCGATGCCGCGCAGGATCGGCAGGATCTGGTCCTGGAAATGCGACCGGGTCACGAACGCGTCCTCGGTCACCTCGATCATGAATCGTTTCGGGAAGCCGGTCTCCTCGATCGCGCTCGCGAAGCGGCGCATGAACTCGACGTTGGAGGCCTGCTTGGCGGCGACATTGATGCTGATCGTCGCCGTGGGGCCGAACGTGTCGTTGATCAGGTCGATCGACTTGACGATCTCCGCCAGCACCAGAAACGTCAGCTCGTCGATCAGGCCGAGCTCCACGGCGAGGTTGATGAAGGTGCCCGGTGCCTGGATCACGCCCTCGTCGTCGCGCAGCCGCACCAGCGCCTCGATGCCCTTGATCTCCTGGGTGCGGATATCGACCTTGGGCTGGAATGCGCAGCAGAAGCGCTTTTCCAGGATCGCCAGCCGCAGCGACTGCTCGATCTTCATCCGCGCCAGCGCCTCGCGCTCCATGCTGTTGTCGAAGAACGC
Organism: Bradyrhizobium altum; assembly: GCF_020889705.1. GTDB lineage: Bacteria > Pseudomonadota > Alphaproteobacteria > Rhizobiales > Xanthobacteraceae > Bradyrhizobium > Bradyrhizobium altum. The sequence continues at coordinate 13,078 of NZ_JACMYP010000056.1, forward strand.
GGTCGCGCCCTTGCCGTTGTTCTTGACGCGGTACATCGCGATGTCGGCGTTCTGGCGCAGCGCCTCGTAGCTCCTGCCATGCATGGGGTGGAGGCTGACGCCGATCGAGGTCGAGGCGAAGATCTCGGAGTCCTCGATGAAGAACGGCGCCTTCAGCCGTTCCTGCATGACGTGGATAAATTCGGCGACCTCTTCATTGCCGCTGATCGGGTTCAACAGCAGCAGGAATTCGTCGCCGGAGATCCGTGACAGGATATCGGTCTCGCGCAGCGCGTGGCCGAGCCGCTTGGACAGTTCGACCAGCAGCGCATCGCCGATCGCGTGGCCGTAATAGTCGTTGATGTGTTTGAAGTTGTCGACATCGAGGAAGGCCAGCGCGAAATGGCTCTGCGCGGAGTCGCGGATCAGGCCGTTGACGCGATGCTCGATCACCCGCCGGGTCGGCAGGCCGGTCAGTTCATCGTAATAGGCCGAGCGGAACAGCTGGTCCTCGAACGCCTTCTGCTCGCTGATGTCGGTCGAGGTCGAAATCAGGAGATTGCGGCCGGCGATCTGGACCGGCCGGTGCGCGGTGAGGAACACGTATTTGGATGCGCCGCAGGCGAGGACTTCCTCGAGCACCACCGGACGGCCGCTGCGCAAGAGCTCCAGGTTGGCGGCGTGGCGATCGTCGACCGGCGATGGCTCGCTCGCGCCGGCGGCCAGCTGCAACTGGCTCGCTGCCGCTTCGTTCACCAGGATGAACTGGCCCTGCTCGTCCTGGACGGTGACGCCGGCCGGCAGCAGTTGGAGAAGATCGCGCAAGATGTGCAATTCATTGCTGGAAATGTCGTCTTGCCCGGTCGCTGCCGTGCCCGCCTGAAAATCGTTTTTGGTGAAACTATGCATGCGCCGACCTTGGCAAAGTCCGTTGCAGTTTTGGTTAAGCGGACTTGCGAAATGCCGTGACAGAAAGAGACCCGGGCTGCTTTCGCAAGCCGTCGCGGCAATCGTCATTAACAGAGTATCAATATCGGCATCGGCCGCCGGTGAAAGCGATTGCGGCGCGCGCGGTTGCATCGGCACGCGCAAATAAAGCGCGTGTACCGAAAAGCAGACTTATCAACAGTTGGGCAGATTGCACTGCATGATGCAGTGAACACCCGTCTTCAGGTAACTGATCTCGGTCTTGCCGTCGAACGGCCGCAGCGCCGACTTCAACAGTTTGGTGCCGAAGCCGGCTTCGCCGATGACCTCGACCACCGGTCCCTCGGTTTCGTCCCAGATCACGTTGAGACGCCCATCGTCCACCGTCCACGACACCTGCAGAAATCCGCGCGGCGAGGAGAACGCGCCGTATTTTCCGGCGTTGGTTGCGAGTTCATGGAAGATCAGCGCCAGCGAGACGGCGAGCTTGGCGGGCAGGAACAATTGCTCGCCATTGAGATTGAACCGCACATGGCCGTAGGGCCCGAGCTCGGAGCGCAGCAAATCCTTGATATCGCAGCCATAGCCGTCGACCCGCGCGATCAGATCGTCGGTTGCCGCGAGCGCGCGGATGCGATGGTCAATGCGCTGCCAGACATCGGGCCGGTCCTGCAGCGCCTGATGCAGCACGGCATGAATGGTCGACGATTTGTTCTTCAGCCGGTGCTGCAATTCATCGACCACGATCTTGCGGTATTGTTCCTCCTCGATCAGCCGCTTGGAAACCTCGCGCTGCTGCGCGACCAGGGAACGGTAGTGCTCCACCCCCCAGATCGCGATGCCGCACACCACCCAGAAGATCATCAGCAGCGCAAAGCGCGCCGGATCGGCATGCGCGCCGCTGAAATTGAGCAGGACGCCGAGCAGGCCGCTGGCCAGCGCGGTGGCGATCCCGATCCGGAAGCCGCCAAGGGCAGTCGCGAAGAATACCGCCGGGAAATAGGGCGTGAAAAACACGTCCGGCCTGATCTGGGCGAGCCCGAAGCGCGCGGCCGTGGCCAAAACGAGACAGAACACGGCGAACGCGACCGCAAGCAGCAACGACGGCTGCGCATCGCCCCGCCAACTCGCCCTGAAATCGTCGATCCATCTCGCCATCGGTCGCTCCAGTTCACGTGAACAGGCGACCCAAAATAAGGCCGCTGCGACCGAAAAACCGCAGTTGTGGCCTTCTGGCCACAGGCGGACCTCGCCGGCCGTTAACCGCACCTGCGCTTGCGTTGGCGGGAGCAGCTGGGGAATATCCGCAACATCAAACGTCAAGGGGGATCGGCATGGGACGGCTGGACGGCAAGGTCGCGGTGATTACCGGGGCGACCAGCGGCATCGGGTTACGCACGGCCGAGATCTTTGTCGCGGAGGGCGCGAGGATCGTGATCGCCGGGCGCCGCGCGCCGGAGGGCGAGACACTGGCGCGCCGGCTCGGCAGCAACTGCATCTTTCGCCAGACCGACGTCACGGTCGAGGAGCAGATGCAGGCGCTGATCGCGGTTGCGGCGGAGAAATTCGGCCGGATCGACTGCCTCTTCAACAACGCCGGCGGCCCGGCGCAGACCGGCGGCATCGAGGGCCTCGACGTCGAGCGGTTCGACGTCGCGATGGCAACCCTGGTACGCAGCGTCATGCTCGGCATGAAGCATGTTGCGCCCATCATGCGCCAACAGGGCTCCGGCAGCATCATCAACAATGGCAGCATCGCCGGCCGGCTCGCCGGCTTCTCGTCGTCGATGGTCTATGGCGCCGCGAAGGCCGCGGTGATTCATTTCACTAAATGCGTGGCGATGGAACTCGGCGAGTCCGGCATTCGCGTCAACTCGATCTCGCCCGGTGCGATCGCCACCGGCATTTTCGGCAAGGCGCTGGGGTTGTCGACCGAAGCCGCCGAGCAGACCCCGGCTGTCATGCGCGAGGTCTACAAGGCGGCGCAGCCGATCCCGCGCGCGGGCCTGCCCGACGACATCGCGCATGCCGCGGTGTTCCTGGCGAGCGACGAGTCGAGCTTCATCAACGGCCACGACCTCGTCGTCGACGGCGCCATGACCGGCGGCCGCAACTGGGGCCAGCAGCAGGCGGGCTACGTCGCGCTGCGCAAGGCGTTCGATCAGGGGACGGGGTAGGTCGATTACAATCCGTCATTGCGAGCGAAGCGAAGCAATCCATCGTGCCGCAAGTTGCGCAATGGATTGCTTCGTCGCTCCACTCCTCGCAATGACGTGGGAAGGAGCAGGTCTCGCGTGAACGCCAGGCTCGAGCGGAAGCTACGCACTCTCGGCGCCGTCATCGTCGCCGGCGTCGTCGCGAGTATCGCCATCAATCTCGCGCAAGGCCGTCATTCGGCGGGAGCATTCGTCGCGGGGTTTGCCTACGCGTTCGTGTCCTGCGTGGTGCTCGGCGGGATCGAATTGTTCGTCTTTCAAGGCCGGCTGTCGGAGCGGCTCAATCGGCTGTCCTTTGCCGCCCTTCTGGCGGTGCGCAGCGCGGCCTACGCCATCGTCATCGTTGCCATCCAGCTGCTCCAGGTCGGTGAGCGCGTTGCCGGCTTGCCGCTGCAAACCTCGATCCGGGATTTCGGGGTCAGCATCGCCTATTCCGCCGCGATCTCGCTGGTGCTGAACTTCGGCTTTAGCATCGCGACCCTGATCGGCCCGCGTGTCTTCATGAACTTCGTCACCGGCCGCTATCACTCTCCGGTCGAGGAGGACCGCTTTGTGCTGTTCGTCGATATCGCGGGATCGACCGGACTGGCCGAGCGGCTTGGCGGTGTAGGTATTCACCGCTTTCTCGACCGCACGTTTCGCCTGCTCACGGAATCGGTCGTCGATTATCGCGGCGAGGTTCTGAATTATGTCGGCGACGAGGTGATCGTGACCTGGCCGGAGCAGCTTGGGGCGATCGATTGCCGGCCGCTGCGCTGCTTCGTGGCGATGCGCAACGCGCTGCAAAAGGCGACGCCACAGTTCGAGCGCGAATTCGGCGCGGTGCCGCAAATCCGCGGCAGCCTGCATTTCGGACCCGTGATCGTCGGCGAGATTGGCGACGTCAAGCCGGCCATCGTGTTCAACGGCGACGTCATGAACACCGCAGCGCGGCTGGAGGAGCTGAGCCGCAAGGTCGATGGCGGCTTTCTTGCCTCACGCGCCGCCATGGCGCGCTTCGCCGCGCCGCCGCCATTTCCGCTCAGCGAACTCGGTACACTCCCGATCCGCGGCCGCGTCGACGGCATCGATGTCGTGGGGTTCGGCGCGGTGGCGTAACCTTTCACCTCTTCTGCAAGCTCCCGCAAGAAAATGAGATCGCCTTATGGACACGAAATCAGCCGCAAGATTCAAACAGCACACAGAGCGGGTCGTCGTCCAGGAGCTGTCCTTGGCGCTCACGCTCGCCAAAGAAGGCTCTCCAGCAGATGAGGTTCTGAGATTGAGGACATCGATCGACGATATCATCGCTCGAGTCGACACCATGCTTCTGGAGAATATCTATAAAGATCATCCCGATCTGATGGCATAAAACACTGACGCTGTTGGCGTCTGCAACGCGTCACAAGCCGATATAGGCCAGCGTGGCCGGGATGTCGGGCTGCGACAAATTAACCCGACGGGCAAAATCTCGCTTCCGTCGTCGGGCAACTCAGATGTTCAATATGTGCGTCTCATCCGATCGAGGGGCGGATCGCGATCGTCACGAACGCGGCGTGGGATGCGGTGGACGCCGATTGCGCAGCTGACGAGTGCGCATGACGCGGACGGCGAAGTCGTGTGGTCCTGACGCCCTAGTGGCAGGTGTCTTTTCGCATTGCGCGATGCGCGTTGTGAAGACGGTGACAAACAAGCCCAGTCTCGCCGGGGAGAGCACGAAGTAAGCCGTAACCCATCGCGCAGGGAAAGCCGGGTTGTTTCCGGTTACACCTGTGGTCCTACCCCCGAGCTTTCTACCTTTTGCTCGGGGCCCATGGGTGCGATCGGCACCCGGCTTTCCCTGCGCCCTCTGTGTGAGGGGGGTGAAAACGAAGAGCAAAGCTCGGACAATTCGTGTCGCGAGAATGCGGAAGTATGACTCACCGGCCGCGCAACAAATTCGATGTCGTCCTGGCGAAGGCCAGGACCCATTACCCCAAAATCTCAATTGTTGCGCGATGCTGGGGCCGCGATCCCGTTCATCACCGAGTGCAGTGGTTATGGGTCCTGGCTTTCGCCAGGAGACGCGGGGAGGGAGGTGTGCACGCAACTCCTCTCCGTCATGCCCGCCGTTGCCGCTGGAGGTGCGAGCCTTGCGGCGCACTTGCGCCGCTGGGCGAGCCTCGAAGCACGACGGGCACGAGCGCGGCCGTGCATCCTTCGAGGCTCGCTACGCGAGCGCCTCAGGATGGCGGGTCAACGGACCATGCGAGGGCAACACGAGAAGCTGTGCGGCCCTCACACCTTCTGCTTCGCCGCTTCCTTCGCGAGGTCGGGCGCATTCACGGCCGGGATCGCGACGCGGCCGGTGCCGGTATGCTGAAGCGCGGCGGCGGCCTTGTCGTTCTGCATGATCTTGGCCATGACAGCCTGGCCGGCGCGCTCGAACACCGCGCGGTTGTCGATCACGAACTGGCGCGACTTGCGCAGGCCGTCGATATAGCCGTTGATCTCCGGCACGACATAACGCGCGACCATATCCCAGCTGCGGCGGGTGTTTTCGGGATTGGCCCAGTCATGGGCGAAGCCGATGATCGAGCCGACGCCGCCGGAGACGTCGACCAGGTTCTCGATCATCTTGATCAGATCATCCGGCGTGCCGATGGTGGAGGCAGCACCTTCCACGAAGGCGGTCTTGTCGACGGCTTCATCGGGCGAGGCGAATGCGGTCAGGCCCGGCCGCATCAGGGTGCCGACGTTATATTCGTTGTGCCAGCGCATCAGCCCGGCGCCGGCCTCGCGCCGCGCCTGCTCGCGGGTCTCGGCGATGTGCCAGGACAGCAGCACGCGCCAGTTGGCGCGGCTTACCGTGGTGCCGGCCTTCGCGGCGGCGTCCTCGGCGAACTGCCATTGCTGCGGCAACGCCATCAGGCCCTGGGTCGACATCGAGCCCAGCGAGATGATGCCGATGCCGTACTTGCCGGCGAGCGTCATGCCCGACGGCGAGATCTGCGAGGCCACCACGAACGGCATGTCCTCCTGCAGCGGCAGGATCTGCAACGCGGCGTCGTGCATCTCGAACCAGTCGGTCTTGGCGGTGACGCGCTCGCCGTTGAACAGGCGGCGGATCACCGCGATCGCCTCGTCCTGGCGGTCGCGCTGGGTCATCGGGTCGATGCCGAGCGTATGCGCGTCGGAGGCGAGCGCGCCCGGGCCGGAGCCGAAGATGGCACGGCCGCCGGTCATGTGGTCGAGCTGCACCATGCGCTGCGCGACGTTGAAGGGGTGGTGATAGGGCAGCGAGATCACGCCGGTGCCGAGCTTGATGCGCTTGGTGCGCTCGCCGGCCGCGGCCAGGAACATTTCCGGCGAGGCGATCGTCTCCCAGCCCGAGGAATGGTGCTCGCCGCACCAGAATTCGTCGTAACCGAGCGCGTCGAGCTGTTCGACGAAATCGAGGTCGCGGCGGAATTGCAGCATCGGATGCTCGCCGATCGGGTGATGCGGGGCGAGGAAGGCTCCGAACTTGAGGCGCGCCATAGGTCGTTCTCTCCGGATTATTGTTATCGGGGGGCTTTCCGCCAACCTACGGGGTGGCCGGAGGCAAGGCAATGCTCCGGGGTTGCGGCGCCCGCATGGTTGTTGCGCAAATCGGCGGCGATTGCCGCCCTCCGGAATGTTTCCCAGCGGATCAACGCAAATTGGCGCCGGTGCTGCGGATGGGAGGACGGGCCATGGATGACGGACCCGTGAATGAACGCCTACGTCTGAGGTAATCGATGGGATGACCGGAATCTGCTGATGTCGGCCGCAACCTCATTTCGGGCAGGACCGCAGTACATGCACCAGATCGTTTCGACGCGCGCGGAGACCTCCCGCCGCTGGTGGGTGCTTGCGATCGTCGTCGCCGCGCAATTCATGTTCGGCGTCGATGCCTTCATCGTCAACGTCGCGATCCCGACGATAGCGGCGGAGCTGCACGCGACGCCGGCGCAGATCGAGGCCGTGATCGCGATCTATCTGATCGCCTATGCCACGCTGGTGGTCACCGGCGGCCGGCTCGGCGATATCCATGGCACAAGGAACGTGTTCATCGCCGGCGTCGCAGGTTTCTCGGTGACCTCGCTGTGGTGCGGTCTCGCGCAGTCCGGACCCGAACTGATCATCGCACGGCTGGCACAGGGCGCGACGGCGGCGCTGATGGTGCCGCAGGTGCTGGCGACGCTGCATCTGCTGTTCTCCGATACTGCCCGTGCACGGGCATTCGGCATCTACGGCATCGTGCTGGGGCTGGCCGGCGCGGCCGGCTTCCTGCTCGGCGGCGTGCTGGTGACGCTCGATCTCGCCGGCCTCGGCTGGCGCGCGGTGTTCTTCGTCAACGTGCCGTTCGGCGTTATCATCATCGCAGCCGCGCTGAAGATCATGCCGACGGTGCCGCGCAGATCCGGCACACGGCTCGATATCCCCGGCGCGATCGTGCTGTTTGTGGGCTTGCTGTGCCTGATCGGCCCGCTGCTGTTCGGTCACGATCTCAACTGGACGGCGTGGATCTGGCTGGTGATGGCAGCGGGCGTCGCCGTCATTGCGGCCTTCGTGCGGCTCGAGCGCAGCGTCGCGCGCCGCGGCGGCATGCCGCTGATCGATCTGGCGCTGCTGTCGGATCGCGCCTTCATGCGCGGCCTGGTCGCGGTGTTCTTCTTCTTCTTTGCCAACCTGTCCTTCTACCTGATCATGACCATGTTCATGCAGAAGGGCTTGCAGATCCCGCCATTGCAGGCCGGGCTGGTGTTCGTGCCGCTGGCGCTGACCTTCGTGATTGCCTCGCGGCACAGCGGCATGCGCGCGAGGCACCGCGGCACGCTGGTGCTGATCGAGGGCTGCGCGCTGCAGATCGTCGGTCTCGGTGTGCTGGTCGCGACGGTTCAGGCGATCGCATCGCCATCGGCGCTCTTGCTCGCGCTGGTATTGATGATCTTCGGCTACGGCCAGGGGCTGGTGATGGCGCCGCTGTCGAGCGCGGTGCTGTCGAGCGTGAAGCCCGCAAGCGCGGGTGCCGGCTCCGGCATGTATGGCACGACGACGCAGATCGGCAACGCGGCCGGCGTCGCCGCGATCGGCGCGGTGTTCTTCGCCGTTGAAGGTGCGACATCAGCACGTCTGGCGCTGCTTGCGGCATGCGCATTGTTTGTGCTGTCGATCATTATTTCAGCCGCATTTCTGTCATGGATGCGCCGCGCGAGCGCATGAATCCGCAGGAATCTGGCGCCGATTTTCGAAAAATTCACGTTCGAACAAGGTGCTACGGCAACTATTTCGATCGGCCCTCGGTGCGATCACGCGTTAACGCCGATTCTCACATTTCCGCAGGGAAAGACAGCACACGGCCTTTTCATTTTGCAGTGCAGCAATTATCTGATCGGGTGACACAGAAGAATAAATCACCTCAGGAGTTGCTGTTGTCCCTGGTCAACAATGTCGAATTTTTGCGTCATCTGCCCAAGATGAACGGGTTCAGCGGCCTCGGCGCGCTTGCGCCGGCCGTGCCGACGCCGCTCGTCGAGACGACCGAATTCGGCGTCAACCCCGGCGATCTGAAGATGTACTCGTTCGTGCCCGCGCAGCTTGCGCGGTCGCCCGCGCTCGTCGTGGTGCTGCATGGCTGCGGCCAGACGGCCGCGTCCTATGATCTCGGCGCCGGCTGGTCGACATTGGCGAAGCATTACGGCTTTGCGCTGCTGATGCCGGAGCAGCAGGCCATCAACAACGGCAACACCTGCTTCAACTGGTTCAATCCGCAGGACATCGCGCGCGGGCAGGGCGAGGCCGCTTCGATCCGGCAGATGATCGCGCAGATGGCCGGCGCGCATCAGATCGACCCGCGGCGCATCTACGTGACGGGATTGTCCGCCGGTGGCGCGATGGCCTCGGTCATGCTCGCGACCTATCCGGATGTATTCGCGGCGGGCGCCGTCATCGCCGGCCTGCCGTTCGGCGTCGCCACCGATCTGCGCGAGGCGCTCAATGCGATGATGCATGCGAGCGCACTGTCCGCGCCCGAGCTTGGCGGTCTCGTTCGCAACGCGTCCACGCATAGCGGCGCCTGGCCGCGGATTTCGGTGTGGCACGGCAGCGCCGACCGCACCGTGCATCCCGGCAATGCCGATGCGATCGTCCGGCAATGGCTCGACGTTCACGGCCTGCCGCTGGCGGCGATGTCGAAGGCGGATGTCGACGGCCATCCGCGCGAGGTCTGGTGGAACGCCGACGGCGAAACGCTGGTCGAATCGTTCAGCATCACCGACATGGCGCATGGCACGCCGCTCGGGCTGGCCGACAATGACGAGCGCTATGGCGTGGAGGGCGCGTTCCTGATCGAGGTCGGGATCTCCTCGTCGTATCACATCGCGAGCTTCTTCGGCCTGACCGACAAGGTCCGTCAGCCGCATATCGCGCCGACCGGAATCCCGCGCGAGCGTGCCGACACGATCTCGATGACGATACCGGTGCCTGCCGAAGCGCCCGAGGCTGTATCCGGCCGCAAGAGCGACCGGCCGCGCAAGCGACGGAGCAAGGGTGTCGACGTCGGCGGCGTCATCACGCGGGCGCTGACCGCCGCAGGCCTGATGAAGTAACGGTTGATGAAGTAGTTACATCTCGCCGGTCAGGAACGGATTCGTCATCCGCTCCTGGCCGATGCTCGATCCGGCGCCGTGGCCGCAGATGAAGCCGACATCGTCACCGAGCGGCAGCAGCTTCTCCTTGATCGACTGGATCAGCGTCGGGTGGCTGCCGCCGGGCAGGTCGGTGCGCCCGACCGAGCCGGCAAACAGCACGTCGCCGACATGGGCGAAGCGCAGCTCCTTGTTGAAGAACACCACGCTGCCCGGCGAATGGCCGGGGCAGTGCAGGATGTCGAAGGTGAGATCGCCGATCGAGACCTGATCGCCCTCGTCGAGCCAGCGGTCCGGCCCGAAATTGCGCACCCCGGTCATGCCGAAGCGCTCGCCGCTCGAGACGACGTTGTCGAGCAGGTATTTGTCCGCGATATGCGGGCCCTCGATCTTGACCTGCAGCGCGTCGCGCAGGTCGCGCGCCGCCGACATGATCGATATGGCCGTGGGTCAGCCAGATCTTCTCGACCGTCACGCCGGTCTGCTTGATCGCGGCCTGGATCTTCGCCACGTCCCCACCAGGGTCGATCACCACGGCCTTCTTGGTCGGCCCGTGCCAGATGATGGTGCAGTTCTGCTCGAACAGCGTCACCGGCACGATGATCGCGCCGGCCTTCGGTTTGGTGTCGGTTGTCTCGTTCATGGGGGCACCATAGGCTACCGGAAAATGCCGTCAACACGCTCGGGAAATGCGTCGGCCCCAGCGTGTGATCCCAAAACGGACCGTGATAAGGTCACCTCCAGCAGAACACCTTCGTGAGCAGGCCGGTACGCGGCTGCTCTCGATCATGCGTTAAGTCCTCGCAGTCCGGAACTTCATGACCCAGGCCCCCAACTCACCGCTCGGCGGACCCCGGACCACCGCCCGCGCCTTCTTCGTCGCGGACCGCATCAATACCTCCGGCCTCGAGCGCGGCGACGTGCTGGCGACGACGCCGCTGGCATTTCGCGTCAACGACAATGGTGTGGCGATCCTGTTCCGCTATGGCGTCGTCGTTCTGATCGGTCTCAACGCGCTGGAGGAGGATGAATTCCTGCGCAGCCTGCAGTCGCGCATGACCGGATTGTTCACGCGGCGCGAGGAGGAGATTGCGATCATCGAGCTTGCGGCTGACAGGGAAGACCAGATTCCGCCGGGCGGCCCGATCTATCTGCAAAGCCTGTCGCCGGAGCGGCTGATCCTGGTCGGCGAGGCGCTGGCCAAGAGCGTGGTGCTGGCGCGGCATGAGCGTGAGGTCCGGGCCGTCTTCGATACGACCGAGCCGTTGGCGCGCGAGCTCGCCAAGGGCGGACAGGTCCGAGGCGGCCGCGTCGCGATCCTCAAGCACATCGGCAACGCGCTGTTGGTGCGGCATCGCGTGGCCGGACCGGTCGAAGTGTCGGAGAAGCCCGACATCCTCTGGGACAAGCCGCATCTCGAGCGGCTCTATGCCCGGCTCGAGGATGAGTACGAATTGAAGGAGCGTGCGGAATCGCTGAACCGCAAGCTCGCCGTCGTGGCCGAGACCGCGCAGGTGCTGACCGATATCATCGACACCAGCCGCTCGCTGCGGCTGGAGCTGATCATCGTCTTCCTGATCCTGTTCGAGGTGCTGATCACGATCTATCAGCTCGCAATCGCCCGCCACTGACGCATTGCAGCCATTTTTCCGTCCCGAATTATGCGTCATCCCTGAACCGACAGGCCGCCCCGGGGCGCGGAGCGGCCTCACCGGGCTGCGAGCTTGGGGGGACGGGATGGATCGGGACGACAGGGACTGGTGGCGGCGCGGCATCTTCTATCAAGTCTATCCGCGCTCATTCGGGGACAGCGATGGCGACGGCGTCGGCGATCTCAGGGGGATCATCGCGCGACTGCCTTATCTGACGCGGCTTGGCGTCGACGCGGTCTGGCTGTCGCCGATCTTCCCGTCGCCAATGGTCGATTTCGGCTACGACATCTCGGATTACAACGGCATCGACCCGCTGTTCGGGACGATGGAGGATTTCGACGCGCTGGTCGCGGCCGCGCACGATTCCGGCCTCAAGCTGATCCTCGACCTGGTGCCGAACCATACATCCGATCAGCATCCGTGGTTCATCGAGGCGAAGAGCTCGCGCGATAACCCGAAGCGCGACTGGTACATCTGGCGCGACCCGGCGCCGGATGGCGGTCCACCGAACAACTGGCTGTCGGAGTTCGGCGGCAGCGCCTGGACGTATGAGGAGGCCTCCGGCCAGTACTATTATCGCGCGTTCCTTATCCAGCAGCCTGATCTGAACTGGCGCAATGGCGAGGTGAGAGACGCGATCTATGACGTGATGCGCTTCTGGCTGCGCAAGGGCGTCGACGGCTTTCGTGTCGACGTGATCTGGCACCTGATCAAGGATGCAGAATTCCGCGACAATCCGCCGAACCCGCATTATCGCGAGGGCCGGCCGCCGCACGAGAAGGTGCTGACCCAATATTCGACCGATCAGCTCGAAGTCCATGCTGTTATCACCGAGATGCGCCGCGTCACCGAGGAGTTCGACAACCGCGTGCTGATCGGCGAGATCTATCTGCCACTGCACCGGCTGGTCGCCTATTACGGCAACGATCTGCGCGGCGCGCAGATGCCGTTCAATTTCGCGCTGCTGTCGACCTTGTGGAGCGCGCGCTCGGTCGAGCAGATCATTGCCGATTACGAAAAGGCGCTGCCGCCGGGCGCATGGCCGAACTGGGTGCTCGGCAATCACGACCGGCCGCGGGTGGCGAGCCGGGTGGGGCCTGCGCAGGCGCCGGTCGCCGCGATGCTGCTGCTGACGCTGCGCGGCACCCCGACGCTGTATTACGGCGACGAGATCGGCATGCGCCAGGTTGCGATTGCGCCGGACGAGGTGCGTGATCCCTTCGAGAAGAACGTGCCTGGTATCGGCGTCGGCCGCGACGGCTGCCGCACCCCGATGCAATGGAGCGCCGAGCGCTATGCCGGTTTCTCGACGGTCAGGCCGTGGCTGCCGTTGGCGCAGGATTTCGCCAGCGACAATGTCGCAAGCCTGGAGGCGGAGCGAGCGTCGATCCTCAACCTCTACAAGGCGCTGATCGCGCTGCGGCGAAAGCTGCCGCAGCTCGTCTATGGCAGCTATGAGCCGGTGACGGCGCACGGCGATGTCCTGCTCTACCGGCGGCGCAGCGCCGAGGGCGTCGCCGTGGTCGCGCTGAATTTCGGCGCGGTCCCAGCGTCGGTCTCCTCCAGCGCCATCGGCTTCAGCAACGAGGTTCTGCTGTCGACCTTCATGGACCGGCAGGGCGAGAAGGTCGAAGGCGTGCTCGACCTGCGCGCCAACGAGGGCGTGATTCTCGGTCCGCATCAGGACGACTAACGCGACGTGCGGGGCTCCTTGGTGTCGATATCGCTGCGCTTGAGCAGGTAATCGAGCCCACCGACCCTGTACCAGCGATAGCCGTAGGCTTCGATCAGAAGCTTGTGACGGCCGCTATCGTCGGCGCGGCTGTGATCCTCGGTCAGAAGGTTGACGAGGTGATCGCCGGCGTCGTCGGGCAGCCCAACGTCGAACGATATCTCGAGCGGCTTTTCCGCGAAATTGTGCACGAACAGAACCGAGTTGTTGCGCCAGTCGTAACGAATGATCAGGACGGCAGGATTTCGGGTCGCGATAATCTTGAAGTCTCCCCAGCCGACCTCGGGGACTTCCTTGCGCATGCGGATGATGCGCTCGGTCCAGTTCAACATCGAATTGGGGTCGCGCCGCTGCTTGGCGGCGTTGACGTGCTCATAGCCGTAGGGTCCCTGATCGATCACGGGCACGCATGGCCGATCGCTTTCGGTAAAGCCGCCGTGCGGTTCGGTCGACCATTGCATCGGCGTGCGCGCGCAAGCGCGCTCGGGCAGGTCGAGATTATCGCCCATGCCGAGTTCGTCGCCGTAGCGGATCACGGGCGTGCCGGGGAGCGTGCACATCAAGCTATAGGCGAGCTCCAGACGTCGGCGATCGCCGCCCAGCATCGGTGCAAGGCGCCGACGGATGCCGCGGTCATAGAGCTGCATGCTCTTGTCCGGACCGAATGCCTTGAACACCGTCTCGCGCTGCGCCTTGGTGAGGCGGCCGAGGTCGAGTTCATCGTGATTGCGCAGGAACAGGCCCCATTGCGCGGTCGGAGGGCGTGGCTTGGTCGCCGTCAGTGCTTTCGCCAATGGTTTCGAATCCGCTGACGCCAGCGCGTAGAACAGATGCTGATTGACGTGGAAATTGAACATCATTTGCATGCGGTCGCCATCGCGCCCGAAATACTCCATGTCCGTCTCGGGCAAGACATTGGCTTCGGCGAGGATGATCGCGTTGCCCTGGCGCCATTGCAGGAATTCGCGGAACGATCGCAGCATGTCGTATTGCTCGACGGGCTTGCGCACGGAGGCGCCCTTGGTTGCGATCACGAAGGGTACGGCGTCCATACGGAATCCCGAGACGCCGAGCTGGATCCAGAACCCCATGATCTTGAGGATCTCGGCCTGTACGTGCGGGTTCGACGTGTTGAGGTCCGGCTGGAAATCGTAGAAGCGATGGAAGTACCAGGCTCCTGCCTGCTTGTCGCGCGTCCAGGTCGATTTCTGCACCCCCGGAAACACCATGCCCGTGTTGGCATTGGCGGGCTTCTTGTCCGACCAGACGTACCAGTCGCGGTAAGGCGAGTCCTTTGCGCTGCGCGCCGATCGAAACCAGGCGTGCTGGTCCGACGTGTGATTGACGACGAGGTCGATGATCACGCGGATGCCGCGTTGCCGGCAGCCATGGGTGAATTCGACGAAATCGCCCAGCGTGCCGTAGCGCGGATCGACGCCGTAATAGTCCGAAATGTCGTAGCCGTCGTCCTTGCAAGGCGAAGGCTGAAACGGCATCAGCCAGATCGCAGTGATGCCGAGCCCGTGCAGATAATCCAGGCGCCGCAGCAGGCCGCTGAAATCGCCGATGCCGTCGCCGTTGGCATCCATATAGGTGCCGACGGAGAGGCAGTAGATCACGCCGTTCTTGTACCAGAGGTCGTCGATCACCAGGCAGCCCTCATCGGTCCGCCCATGGTGGCGGCCGTGGGATAAGCGGCGAGGCGGCGGCGGGTTCCTGCCCGGAGCGCCGTCCCGCAAGGCAGCGAGACGACGCTCCGCGCGAGTGACTACCGCTTGATCTGTGCCTTCAGCGTATCCTCGACCACGCGATCGAACGATGCTGCCTTCGGCGCGCTCTTGCGGTGCTCGGCGACATATTTGTCGCGCTTGGCGACCAGCGCGGCGAGCTTCTCGTTCAGCGCCTTGCGCTGGGTGATCTGCTTGTCGATCTCGGCGCTGCGCGCCTCGGGCTTCATGGCGCGGAGATTGTCGGGCAGATCCTCGTCCTTGACCTTGGCAATGTTGTTGCGGCCGGCCGCGACGTCGGCGACCAGATCGCCGTCGCCGGTCACCGCCTCCGACGTCACTTTGGCGCGCTTGTTGATGAAGCTTGCCATCTCCGAGGCGCGCGCCGGTGAAGCTGCGGCGACGCTCGCCAACTGCTGGGTCTTGGATTCGGTGCGCCTCTGCAGCGCGCGCGAGCCGTAGGGGATCACGGTGCCGTTGATCTCGCGCTGCTGGATGATGATGTCCTCGTCGAACGGCGTCTCGATGGTGACGATCTGGCCGCCATCCTGCGGGATCGGGATGAATTCACCGTTGCCGTGCTGCGCGATATCGCGCCATACTCGCTCGGTATCCTCTGCGTTGCCGGCGAGCACGGCGTTGACGATGATGTCCTTCTGCTTGGCGACCGCGAGCGTCACCGGGTATTTGGTGTCCTGCGCGTAGTCCATATGCGGCGGGGCGTCGCCGACCAGAAACACGATGCGCGTGCTGTCGCGGCCTTGCGTCCACTGCATCTCGTTGACGGCGACGTCGAGCGCTTCGTTGACGCTCTCCGGCCAGTCGCCGCCGCCGCGCGCCTTCAATTCCAGGAGATTGGCGTAGAGATCCTGGATATCGCGCGTCAGCTCGACCTTCCTGGTCACATACTCATCGCCGATGTCGCGATAGGCGATCAGCCCCATCCGGATATCGGCGTCGGGATTGGAATCGACAATCGCGGTCGCGATCGACCAGATCTTGCGCTTGGCGCCCTCGATCAATCCGCCCATCGAGCCCGTGGTATCGAGCACGAAGGCGACTTCGACCACAGGTTTGGCGAAGGCCGAGGAGAGTCCGGCGGACAGCGGAAGGGTTGCGAGAGCGAAGACGAACGAGCGAAGTGTGATGCGTGACCGCATGGGTCTCTCCTCCAGTAGTTTCGTCCCTCGGAACCAAGGTTCCACCGGCTTCGCGGTGGCTTGAGGCACGAAATCGCGGCGGCCCGGGTGCGAATTTGTGGCCGATTCCGGCGCTGCCGTTGGAGTGCGGAATCGGCTATTCTTGAGCGATGGAATCGCCAGCCCGCCAGATCGCACTTGTGCCCGCGCCCGACCGACGCCAATCGGAAACCGCGCTGGCGATCGCGCGCGGCACGGCGCGGCTGCTGAGATCGCTGGGATTTTCCTGCATCAGCGAATTGCCGCTGCCGTCCGGCCGCCGGGCCGATCTGGTCGCGCTGAACGAACGCGGCGAGATCTGGATCGTCGAGATCAAGTCATCGCTCGAGGATTTGCGTGCCGACCAGAAATGGCAGGACTACCGGATGCATTGCGACCGGCTGTTCTTCGCCTTCACGCAGGATCTGCCGTGCGAGATTTTTCCCTCGGACACCGGCCTGATCGTCGCCGACGCCTATGGGGCGCATCTGCATTGCGAGGCGCCGGAGCACCGCCTGCCGGCGGCCACCCGCAAGGCGATGACGGTGCGCTTTGCGATGGCGGCAGCGCAGCGGATCAACCGGCTGGTCGATCCGCAGGGGCATGAACTCTAGGACAAGCACGGTTGTCATCCGTCATCCTGAGGAGCCGCGAAGCGGCGTCTCGAAGGATGCACGGCCACGAGCCGGGCCGACCATCCTTCGAGGCTCGCTGCGCTCGCACCTCAGGATGACGGTGATAAGCTTTGACGATCTGTAGGATGGGTAGAGCGCAGCGAAACCCATTATTTGTTGCCGCGGCGCGAAGTCGATGGGTTTCGCTTCGCTCTACCCATCCTACGAATCAACAAAAGCAAATGGCCGGGACAAAGCCCGGCCATCGCGAAACTATATGAAGCTATCGCTTAGCGCGGCGCGCGCTTGGCGAGGATGCGCTGCAAGGTCCGGCGGTGCATATTGAGGCGGCGCGCGGTCTCCGAGACGTTGCGGTTGCACATCTCGTAGATGCGCTGGATGTGCTCCCAGCGCACGCGGTCCGCCGACATCGGATTGGCCGGCAGCTCGGATTTCTCGGTGCCGGTCGCGAGCAGCGCGGCGACGACGTCATCGGCGTCGGCGGGCTTCGACAGATAGTCGACGGCGCCCATCTTCACTGCGGTGACGGCGGTCGCGATATTGCCGTAGCCGGTCAGCACGATCGCGCGTGCCTCGGGGCGCTTGCGCTTCAAGGCCGAGACGACGTCGAGGCCGTTGCCGTCGCCGAGCCTGAGGTCGACAACCGCGAAAGCGGGTGCGGAACGGCCGATCTCGGCGAGACCATCGGATACCGTGTCGCATGACTTCACCGCGAAACCGCGCGTCTCCATCGCGCGCGACAGGCGTTCCAGGAACGGCTTGTCGTCCTCGACAATGAGGAGCGAGCGGTCGGCATGGTCATTCAGTTCAGTGATGGCGTTCACGGTCCATTTTTCCCTGTGGCAGACACCTATTATATGGGGTCCTACTGCGGCGCTGCCAAGGCAGCTGAAAGTCGCGTGCAACTCTGGAGAGAGCGATGCATCCGGTATGCCAGAGTTGCGATTAAGAATCGTTCTTAGGCTTCGGTTTCGTCGGCCGGCGCGGCTTCCTCGAAGCGCTCGCGGGGCCAGACGATCTGCACCACGGCG
Organism: Bradyrhizobium altum; assembly: GCF_020889705.1. Classification (GTDB taxonomy): domain Bacteria; phylum Pseudomonadota; class Alphaproteobacteria; order Rhizobiales; family Xanthobacteraceae; genus Bradyrhizobium; species Bradyrhizobium altum. The sequence continues at coordinate 30,784 of NZ_JACMYP010000056.1, forward strand.
CCGTGATCGGGGAAGGTGCGATTGGTAAACGACACCTTGGCTCCGGTGCGTTCCAGCAGCGTCCTTGCGATGAAAACGCCCAGACCCAGGCCGCCACGGGCATTTTGGGCCTCATCTGCGCCCCGGCGGCGCGACAAATACGGCTCGCCGATCCGCTTCAGCATGTCAGGCGCGATGCCCGGGCCGTCGTCGGAGACGACGATCTCGATGGTTTCGGCGTTCCACCACGCGTTCACCTCGACGGTCTGGTGCGCGAAATCGACCGCATTTTCGAGAATGTTTCCGACGCCATAAAGGATAGCGGGATTGCGCGCGGCGACCGGTTCGCGCGTTGCTGCGACAGCAAGCCGCACCTTGATGTTGATGCCGAAATCGCGATGCGGCGCCACCGCCTCCTCAATCAGGGTCGACAGCTTCATGGTGTCGAACGGCGCGCCGCTCGATGACAATTGCGCAATCTTGCTCAGGATGTCGCGGCAGCGCTGCGCCTGCTCGCGCACCATCTTGAGGTCGTCGGCGATCGCCGGGTCGTGCACCGTCTTCTCGAGCTCGCGCGAGATCAGGAAGATCGTCGACAGCGGCGTGCCGAGTTCATGCGCGGCGGCGGCGGCGAGGCCGTCGAGCTGGGTCAGATGCTGCTCGCGCGTCAGGATCAGCTCGGTCGCGGCAAGCGCATCGGAGAGCTGGCGGGCCTCCTCGGTCACCTGGAATGCGTAAAGGCTGGTGACGCCGATCGCGAGCAGGATCGAAAGCCAGACGCCGATCAGATAGATCGGCGGCAGCACCAGCGGATCGTCGCCGTCCCAGGGCAGCGGCAGGTGATAGAAGAACAGCGCCGAGGCGCAGGCGACCGCAAGGCAGCCGAGCGCGATCGTCAGGCGGATCGGCAGCACCGTGGCCGAGATCAGGACCGGCGCCAGGAACAGGAACGAGAACGGGTTCTGTAAGCCCCCGGTGAAGTACAGCAGACCGCCGAGCTCGACGATGTTGAATGCGAGCAGGGCCGCGGCATAGGCCGGCTCCAGCCGCTGCATCGGGTTGAACGCGATCTGCAGCGCCAGATTGAGCAGCGCCGAGAACGCCACGATGATGACGCAGGGGACGATCGGAACGTCGAATTCCAGTCCCTGGGCGACGATGAAGATCGCGACGAGCTGGCCGAGCGCGGCGAGCCAGCGCAGCCGCAGGATCGTATCCAGGCGGACATAGCGGCGAGGTTGGCGGAAATCGGAAGCGAAGTCGGTCATCTCTGGACTTTAGCTGTGCCGTGGGCGGCGCACAAATTCGCGACCTAGCGCAAGCACGCGGGGCAAGCCTTGCGCTTATTGTCGCAATGGCTCAATGACGGCGATATGCAACAGCGCGGGACAGGTCAGGCGCAAGCGCCTGCGGCCAACCAGGCGCCCGCGGCCGATCAGGACGGATCGGCCGCGATCGATGTTGCGCATCTGGTCAAGGTCTACAAGACCACCCGCGCGGTCGACGATATCTCCTTCCGCATCGCGCGCGGCAGCATCACCGGACTGCTCGGCGGCAACGGTGCGGGCAAGACCACGTCGATCGCGATGATCATGGGGCTGGTGCTGCCGACCTCGGGCAGCGTCACTGTGCTGGGCGCGAAAATTCCCGAACAGCGCTACGACGTGCTCGGCCGGATGAATTTCGAGAGCCCCTATGTCGACATGCCGATGCGGCTCACGGTGCGGCAGAACCTGACCATTTTCGGCCGCCTCTATGCCGTGAAGCATCTGCGCGAGCGGATCGAGCAGCTCGCGGCCGATCTCGATCTCAAGGAATTCCTCGACCGTTCCAACGGCAAGCTCTCCGCCGGGCAGAAGACCCGCGTCGCGCTGGCGAAGGCGCTGATCAACGAGCCGGACCTGCTGCTGCTCGACGAGCCGACCGCATCGCTCGACCCGGATACCGCCGACTGGGTGCGGCAGCATCTCGAGACCTACCGCAAGACCCATAACGCGACCATCCTGCTGGCCTCGCACAACATGCTGGAGGTCGAGCGCCTCTGCGACCGCGTCATCATCATGAAGCGCGGCAAGATCGAGGATGACGACAGCCCCGAGGGGATCATGGCGCGCTACAACCGCGACACGCTGGAAGAGGTGTTTCTCGACGTGGCGCGCGGCCGCCTCCGGGAGGGCGCGCCAGAGGGCACACCATGAGCGAGATGGTCAGCCATCAGCCGCGCGGCATTTCACTGCAACGCATCAACGCGATGGTGCTGCGCTATTGGTATCTCTTGATGTCGTCATGGCCGCGGCTGCTGGAGCTGGTCTACTGGCCGGCCTTGCAGATCATCACCTGGGGCTTCCTGCAGAACTACATCTCGCAGGCATCCGGCTTCTTCGCCAAGGCGGGCGGCACGCTGATCGGTGCCGTGATCCTGTGGGACATCCTGTTTCGCGGCCAGCTCGGCTTCTCCATCTCGTTCCTGGAAGAGATGTGGGCGCGCAATCTCGGCAACCTGATGATGAGCCCGCTGAAGCCGATCGAATTCCTGCTCTCGCTGATGATCATGAGCCTGATCCGGCTTGCCATCGGCGTGATCCCGATGACGCTGCTGGCGCTGTTCTTTTTCGGCTTCAATTTCTACGCCATCGGGCTGCCGCTGATCGCGTTCTTCTGCAATCTGATCTTCACGAGCTGGTCGGTCGGCGTGTTCGCCTCAGGCCTCGTGCTGCGCAACGGGCTCGGCGCAGAGAGCATCGTCTGGACGCTGATGTTCGCGGTGATGCCGCTCGCCTGCATCTACTATCCGGTCGAGGTGCTGCCGGTCTGGCTACAGTATGTCGCCTGGACGTTGCCGCCGACCTATGTGTTCGAAGGCATGCGGTCGCTGCTGATCGATCACGCCTTCCGTGCCGACCTGATGGCCTGGGCTCTGGTCATCAACGCCATCCTGTTCGTTGCCTCTTTTGCGGTCTTCCTTGCCCTTTTGCAGAGCGCCAAGCGCAACGGATCGCTGCTCGGCGGTGGTGAATAAATGTCACTTTCTCGTGGATTCTCGGTGTTTTAGCCCGATATCGACCCCAGATTCGGCTCGCGGCGCATTGACGCATTGTTGCGCATTGGTCAGTATGCTGCGGCGCAAAACAGGGGTCTGAAAATACTATGCCCATCGGTGAATTTGGCGGTGCCCCGCCACTAGCGGCGGAAGGCAGCCCGGCACTCACGACGCCGCTGTACTGGATGTATGAGATGGCGCATGCGTCGCTCAATCCGGTACGCGCCGTGACCGACGCCACCAAGATCCTGTTTCAGAATCCGCTCAATCCGTGGACGCACACCGAGTTCGGCAAGTCGATCGCTGCCGGCTGCGAATTGTTCGAGCGCACCACGCGCCGCTACGGCAAGCCGGAATGGAACCTGCCGACGACCGAGGTCAACGGCGTCCGCACGGCGGTTGAGGTTCGCACGGTCTGGGAAAAGCCGTTCTGCCGCCTGCTGCATTTCGATCGCAAGCTGACGCGTCCGTTGCGCTCGCCGCAGCCGCGCGTGCTGATCGTGGCGCCGATGTCGGGCCATTATGCGACGCTGCTGCGTGGCACCGTTGAGGCGTTCCTGCCGACGCATGAAGTCTACATCACCGACTGGGCCGATGCGCGCATGGTGCCGCTCGCGGCCGGCCGGTTCGATCTCGAGGACTATGTCGACTACCTGATCGAGATGCTGCACGCGCTCGGCGGCAACATGCACATCGTCGCGGTGTGCCAGCCTTCGGTGCCTGTCGTCGCAGCTGTTTCGGTGATGGAAGCCAGCAACGACCCGTTCGTGCCGCTGTCGATGACGCTGATGGGCGGCCCGATCGACACCAGGCGCAATCCGACCGCGGTCAACAACCTCGCGGAAGAGCGCGGCATCGAATGGTTCCGCAACAATGTCATCACCAAGGTGCCGTTCCCGCATCCGGGCGTGATGCGCGACGTCTATCCGGGCTTCCTGCAGCTCAACGGCTTCATCAGCATGAACCTGGATCGGCACATGGACGCGCACAAGGCGCTGTTTGCCAATCTGGTGAAGGGTGACGGCGATCTCGTCGACAAGCACCGTGAATTCTATGACGAATATCTCGCGGTGATGGACCTCACCGCCGAGTATTACCTGCAGACCGTCGACCTCGTTTTCGTCAAGCACGCGCTGCCGAAGGGCGAGATGACCCATCGCGGTAAGCCGGTCGATCCGTCGAAGATCCGCCGCGTCGCGCTGATGACGGTCGAAGGCGAGAAGGACGACATCTCCGGCCTCGGTCAGACCGAGGCAACGCACGCGCTCTGCACCGCGATTCCGAACCATCGCCGCGTGCACTATGTCCAGAAGGGCGTTGGGCACTACGGCGTGTTCAACGGCTCGCGGTTCCGCTCCGAAATCGTGCCGCGGATCTCCGATTTCATGGTTTCGGCGGCCAATACGCGGCTTTCCCTGGTCGCCGCGGCCGAATAGGTATCGTCCCGGCCGCGATTATCGCAGTCGCGCAAGCCACTGATTTAACTAAAAGAATCTCAAATCAGCCGAGGCTCAAGTGATGAATTTAATTTCATCTCTTGGGCCTTTTTCGTGACTCTGATTCATCAGAAAAATTCCGGTTCCGCCCCCTGCCGGTAGAGGTCAATTAACGGCCAACCCCTGTATATTGGGCAAATGATTTGTTTTTGCGCCGAGCGCTTTCCCTGGCGGCGGATATGGCAAAGTTCGGGCGAACTCCTGCTCCCCGGACTCTCAGAAATGGCTACTCGCGCGCTCCTCTATCGGCGGCCTGCCGAACCCGCGACCGTATTGGTCAGACACGGCTCCCAGTTCTTCACCGTCAGGCTGCGCCGGCACCGGCGCGCGCGCCGCTATACGCTCAGGATTCATCCAACCGATCGCGAAGCGATCCTGACCATGCCGCCGCGCGGCACGATCGTGGAAGCCAAGGAGTTCGCCAATATCCATGGCGGCTGGATCGCCGCCCGTCTTGGCCGCTTGCCGAAGGCCGCGCCGTTCCAGCCCGGCACCGTGGTCCCGTTGCGCGGCGTGCCGCATCGGCTGGTGCATCGCTCGGGCGAGCGCGGCACGGTCTGGACCGAGACGCGCGACAGCGGCGAGAAGATCATTTGCGTCGCCGGCGGCGTCGAGCACATGGATCGCCGGGTGCATGACTTCCTCAAGCGCGAGGCGCGCAAGGATCTGCAGAAGGCGGCGCAGCTGCACGCCGCGGAACTCGGGGTGCGGGTCCGGCGGATCTCGATCCGCGACCAGTCGAGCCGTTGGGGCTCGTGCACCTCGGCGGGTTCGCTGTCATTCTCGTGGCGGCTGATCCTGGCGCCGCCCTTCGTGCTCGATTACCTCGCCGCGCACGAGGTCGCGCATCTCGTCGAGATGAACCACTCGGCGCGGTTCTGGCGGGTGGTCGACAAGGTCTGCGCGTCGGTGACGCGCGCCAAGAACTGGCTCGACACCTACGGCAACGACCTGCATCGCTACGGGATTCAGGAGTAGGCGGCGCACTCGTAGGATGGGTAGAGCGCAGCGAAACCCATCATGGCGTGTGCAAGAGGCGATGGGTTTCGCTGCGCTCTACCCATCCTACGCACTTTTGTAGCCCAGATGGAGCGCAGCGCAATCCGGGGCAGCTTTCACCGACGGCGCGACTGGCCCCGGATTTCGCTTCGCTTCATCCGGGCTACGCAGTGACGACGTAGCTACGCCCAGCGCCTACCGAAACAACCGATCCGCCAGCCAGCCGTCGAGGCCCGCCGCCGCTTCGGGCCGCGCGTTCGGGTTGGGTGGCGCCGAG
>NZ_JACMYP010000057.1 GCF_020889705.1 Bradyrhizobium altum
CGTCCAACCCCGAAGGGGAGCGCGATGCGATGAGCGACAGGCGAACCAAGAGCAAGCTCGCGACCTGGCATGCCGGCGAGATGGCGATCCAGCAGAGGGTCGGCGTCGCCGAGAAGATGGCGGCGGTCGGCCAGCGCGCCGTGCGGGATTTCATGCCCGACCAGCATCGCGATTTCTTCGCGCAGATTCCCTTCATCGTGGTCGGCAGCGTGGACCGGAGCGGCGACGTGTGGGCCTCGTTGCTGGCCGGCCGGCCCGGCTTCATCGCCTCGCCGACGCCGCGCAGCCTTGAGATCGATGCGCGGCCTGACGCCAGCGATCCCGTCAGCGAGGGCATGCGCGAGGGCGATGCGATCGGACTACTGGGAATCGAACTGCACACGCGGCGTCGCAACCGTGCGAACGGGCTGCTCCGTGCGTCGTCGGGCAAGGGGCTCAGCTTCGAACTGGATCAGAGCTTTGGCAATTGTCCGCAATACATCCAGCTTCGCGATTTCATGTTCGTGCGCGAGCCGGCTGAACCGTTCAAGGGAGAGATCGAGGAAAGCACGACGCTCGATCAGGCCGCGCGCGACACGATCGCGGCGGCGGATACGTTCTTCGTGGCGTCCTATGCCGAGCGCGAGGACCGTCGCCAGGTCGACGTCTCGCATCGCGGCGGCAAGGCCGGCTTCGTTCGCGTCGCCGCCGACGGCACGCTGACGATCCCCGATTTCGTCGGCAATTTGTTCTTCAACACGCTCGGCAACATCCTCGTCAACGGCAAGGCCGGGCTGGTGTTCGTCGATTTCGAAACCGGCGACATGCTGCAACTGACGGGCGATGCCGAGGTGATCCTGGACTCGCCCGAGATCGCGGCGTTCCAGGGCGCCGAACGGCTCTGGAGATTTCGCGCCCGCCGCGTGGTGCGCAGGCGCGGCGCGCTGCCGCTGCGCTGGGCGTTCCAGAACGCGGGCTGGTCGCCGAATGCACTGATGACCGGCGACTGGGCGCAGGCCGCCGACCGAATTCGCGCGGCGGAGCGCGCGACGCAATGGCGCCCGTTCAAGGTCACCAAGATCATGGACGAGAGCCGTTCGATCCGCTCGTTTCATCTGCAGCCGGACGATGGCGCAGGGCTGCTGCCGCACCAGGCCGGACAGCACCTGCCGATCCGCCTTTCATTGCCCGGCTCCGGCAAGCCGGTCATTCGCACCTACACACTGTCGGTCGCGCCGTCGGACGGCATGTACCGGATCAGCGTGAAGCGCGACGGCCTGGTGTCGCGGCATCTCCACGACACGATCCATGTCGGCGATATCATCGAGGCGCGCGCGCCGAGCGGCGGCTTCACGATCGATGCGCGCGAGAAGCGGCCGGCGGTGCTGCTTGCCGGCGGCGTCGGCATCACGCCGATGCTCGCGATGCTGCGCCATGTGGTCTATGAAGGGCTGCGCACCCGCGGCGTCCGGCCGACCCTCCTGTTCCAGGCGGCGCATGCCAAGTCGGACCGCGCGTTCGGCGACGAATTGCGGCAACTGGCCGATGCCGCCGGCGGCGCAGTCCGGATCATCCGCGTCCTCGGTGACGTCGATGGCGCCGAGCAGGGTATCGATTACGACGCTGCGGGACGGATCGACATGGCGCTGCTGTCGCGCGTCCTGCCGTTCAACGACTACGATTTCTATCTGTGTGGGCCGCCGCAATTCACCCAATCGCTCTATGACGGACTGCGCGGCTACAACATCGCCGACAGCAGGATTCACGCCGAGGCGTTCGGTCCATCGTCGCTGGTGCGGAAGCCGGACGTGGCCACGACGGCTCCGCCGCGCCGGCCGCCTGCGACCACGCCGGTCCCGGTCGCCTTCACCGCATCGATGAAGGAAGCACGCTGGACGCCGGAGTCGGGAACGCTGCTCGAACTGGCGGAGGAGCGCGGTCTCAGCCCGGCCTTCAGTTGCCGGGAAGGCAATTGCGGAAGCTGTCGAACCAGGTTGCTGGCAGGCGCCGTAACCTACCTGAAGGAGCCGACCGCCGAGGTGGCTGACGACGAGGTGCTAATCTGCTGCGCCGTGCCGGCGAAGCCGGATGGCGATGGCGTGGATCGGGTCCAGCTGGATGTCTGATCTGTGGCGCTCGCCGACCACACGGCGTCTTCGCTGACGTTCAGCCCATGCTGCCCGGCATGAAGCAGCGCGGCCGCGGGTGGCCATCGAGATAGTACGGCCAGACCATGGTGCGGCCGGCACGATTTGGTCCGGCGACGACGGCGTCCTCGGGAACGTCGACCCACTCACCCTCGAGGCGGACGCGATAGTGGCCGTCCTTGGTGTCCCAATCGGCATCGTCGACACGCTGCGCATCGCTGCCGTCGCAGCAGGGTCCCTTGCCGCTGTGCAGGCTCTCATACCAGCCGTTCAACTCGGGATGCTGGTGATCATGGGCTTGCACCGGGCCGATCGCCGGCAGCGCCAGCAAGCCGGTGATGGCAAAAAGCGTCGCACGCCAAAACGGTTTGTTCATCTGATCCCCAGATCCGGAAAGGCCCAGCCAACCCGGACATGGTCATCACGCGCGCGACATCAATAACATGATGATCGTCATATATTCACATTCATGCGAGGCACCGTGTGCCGCCGGGCCGGGCCGGGTGCCGGCAAGCTCAGGCGAGCAGGCCCATCACCTGGTCGATCACGGCTTTCACCCGCTTCGAATCCGGCCTTTGATGCGCGAGCGCCAGCAGCCCGGCATGCACCACCATGATGGTGTGCGCGGTGACGTCGGGGTCAAAGCCCTTCCTGAACTGGGCGCGGTCGGCGCGCAGCCGCGCGCGCAACAGCTCTTCGAGCCGCCGGTTGTAGCGTTCGATGCTCTTGCGAAGCTCGGCCTGATCGAGCGAGCCGTCGGTCGCGGAATTGATCGACAGGCAGCCGCGCTGTCCCTTCTCGCCCGAGCAGTAGGGGATGAAGCCGGTCAGCCACTGCCTGATGGCTTCGCGTCCTGGCCCCGGCTGTGCCAGCACGCGCTCGGCCCAGCCCAGGATGCCGTCGTGATAGCGGTCCAGCACCTTGAGGAACAACGCGTTCTTGTCGCCGAACGCCGCGTAGAGACTGGGCTTCGCGACGCCGCTCGCCGCCGTGATCTCGTCGAGCGAGGTCGCCTGAAAACCCTTCTGCCAGAACACCTGACGGGCGATTTCCAGGACATCGTCCGGATCGAAGCTGCGCGGCCTTGCCATAGTGGTCTTTTATGTACTCCCGCGTCGGATGTGAAGCCTTCATCTTGCCGTGAAGGCAGTCTGGACCATTGACGTCATCCATGTTCTGTACTTACTAGTACATAACGAAATCGGGAGATCGTGCCATGAAGGCTGTTCAGGTCGTTGCGTTCGGACGTGCCCAGGATGTGGTCAAGCTCAATGAGGTGCCCGACGTCGGCAGCCCCGGTCCCAACGAGGTCGTGGTCGCCGTGGAGGCTGCGCCGATCAACAACTCGGATTTCATGATCATCGCCGGGCGCTACGGCTATTTGCCGACGCCGCCGGCGACGCTCGGGATCGAGGGCGTCGGGCGGGTGGTTGCCGCGGGATCGCAGGTCAAGAACCTGAAGGAGGGCGATCGCACGTTGATCCCGTTCACGGTCCCGACCTGGACCGAACGCGTCAAGTTCACGGCGTCGTGGCAGCGGCCGTTGCCTGAGAAAGCGGATATCCAGCAACTCTCGATGATCGGGGTCAATCCGGCGACCGCCTATCTGCTGCTGACCGATTTCGTGAAGATCCCGCACGGCGGCTGGGTGATCCAGAACGGCGCCAATTCAGCGACGGCGCGGGCGGTGATCGCGGTTGCCAAGTCGCTCGGACTCAAGACGGTCAACGTCGTCCGGCGCGAGGAGGTCGTCGACGAGGTCAAGTCGGTCGGCGGTGATGTCGTGCTGGTCGACGGGCCGGATCTCGCCAAGCGGGCGGCCAAGGAGACCGGCGGGGCGCCGATCCTGTTGGCGCTCGACGTTGTCGGCGGCGCGTCCACGTTGAACCTGATGAACTGCCTGGCGCCGAAGGCGGTGCTCGTCGTCTACAGCGCGATGAGCGGACAGCCGTTCTCCGGCTCGGCCCTGAGCGTGATCTTCAATGAAGTGTCCGTGCGCGGCTTCTGGCTCGGCCATTGGGGCAAGACTGCAATCGACGAAGCCCTAGCCAGGATGTACGATCATCTCGTGCCGATGGTCGCATCCGGCGCGATCAGCGCACCGGTGGTCGGGAGCTATGGCCTCGAGGGATTCCCGGAGGCCATCGCCAAGGCGGTTCATCTTCACGCCGAACTAGAGCATTATCGAGCGAAGCGACAGGCAGCTAGACGATGGTCGTGAGCACGAAGGCGTGCCACGCGCCCCAGTCGATGCCGTCGAACGCGCGCACATACATCGGCTCTGCGCCGGTGGCGGCGCCACCGCGGACCCAGACGTCATCGACGGCCGCGGCGCTGACGGTGCTGGCTGCCCAATGCGAATTCGCGGAGGTCCAGAAGTAGCCGCTGTCGGCGGTGTTGCCGCCGTCGAAGAACAGATACTCGGTCGCGGGATTTCCGTCGACATCAGAGTAGGACAACAGGTTGCTGACCTGGCTCCACTCGTTGATGTGCAAGGACTGATCGTTGATCGAGGCGACGGGTGCGTGGTTTGGCGGCGACGTCAGGGTAAAGCTGTCCCAATTGCTCCAGGCGGTACCGTCGAAGGCCCGCACATACATGGTCTCGGAACCGCCGGCGGTGCCGCCTTGGACCCAGACACTGGCCAGATCGGACGCGGCAACGTCGATCACCGTGTGGGCTGGTGCTGAACCAGCGTCATTGGGCCGAGAGCAGCGCATCAAAAAAGCAGGCAGTATCAAGATCAGGATCGCAGAATTCGCGCGCGGCATCTATGACGGGCGTCACACCCCCTGGCCGAGCGAACCGCGGCAAAACGTCCTAGACCCTCGCTTCGGAACCACGTGACACAGAGGGGCTCCGTTCATGCAATTCGCGACGGACCATCGACCGCGAACGGATCAATCGCGAGACGACGATCGCGACGCGCCAACCTGCCCGCACTCAGAGAACGATGTCCGGTGCGGGCAGAGGCTTGACCTTCACGCGTGCTCCCCCGCCCGCTGCGGCAGGATGAAGACCAGGGCGGCGATCGCAACGGCGAGAGCTATCGATGCCGTGTAGCGGCTGAGCGCAAGGCCGCCGTGATCCAGCGGCTTGTCAAGGAAATCGCCGACAGTCGCGCCGAGCGGCCTGGTGAGGACGAAGGCGATCCAGAACAGCACCGTGCGCGACACCCTGGTCCAGAGATAGGCGGCGGCAACGATGGCGATGCCGGCGGCGAACACGATGGCGCCGCCGCTATAGCCGAGGCCGGTGGAGTCGGCCATCCAGTCGCCGAGCGCGGTGCCCAGCGTCTGCGAGAACAGGATCGTGATCCAGTAGAAGGTTTCGGCCGCCTTGTTGTCGATCGACGCGATCGAGACCGTTCCCATCGTACGATGCCACGCGGCAAGGGACACAACGAGCAGTCCGGCGAGCAGCGATGAGCCGCCGAGATATCCGATCCCCAGCGAACGGTCGACGAAATCGGCAAAGGTCGTGCCGACGGTCGTCGTCGCGATGATCACGGTCCAGTAGAGCAGCGGCTGAAAGCGCCTCGCCGCCATCTGCGCCGCGACGGCAGCAGCGAAGATGACCGCGAAGATTGCGGTGCCGACGAGATAGCCGAGATTCATCGACATCGTGACGGCGTCGCCGCCGGTCTCGCCGAGCGTCGTGGCGAGAATCTTGATGACCCAGAAGCCGAGCGTGACGGCGGGAACTTTTCCTGCGCGCTCGTCCGCGGCGGTGTCGTGCAACAATAATTCCATGGGGTTCTTCGCTCCGGGAGGCCGGTCGCCGGCGGACGATCCCGCCGGCGATGGTCGAAATGATGGACAGCGAGATCAGGCCTTCATCGAGTCCATGATCGACAGCAGCTCGGCGAGCGCCTTCCTGCATTTGGCCGCGTCCGGATTGGTCTCACGCACCGCCTCGAGCGCACGATCGATCGCCTTGTCGACCGTGTGCCAGTCCGCGGCCGCGCGCGGCTTCAGTCCGGCTTCCGCTTCGTCCCATTTGGTCTCGAGATCCTTGATCCGCGTCTTGGCGCCGGCCAGGTCGCCCTTGTCGACCAGTGCCGCGACATCGGCGGCGATGCTGCGAAATGGCGTCAGGTCGCCGAGCCTGGCGGCGGCCGTCTGCGTGTGCGGCAGCAGCCTGAGGCCTGCGTTGGCATCGGGGAGCGGCTGGATGACTGCGAGCGCAACAATCGCCGTCGCAAGGCCGAGTGTCGTCTTGTTCATGGGTGGTTCTCCTGTGTGAGGGCTTCGATTGGGTGTCCGTCGGGACGCATGTCGAATTCACGCGCCGGGCGACGCCTCGGGCTTTCCGCCGGCGTCGCCTTCGAACGACAGCCAGGCGACCAGCGCGACGATTACCGTCAGGAAGGCGAGGCTGGTGTAGATCGTGCCGAAGCCGAGGCCGCCGTACTCTCGGGCCTGGGACAAGAGGTCGCCGAACGATGCTCCGAGCGGACGCGTCAGGATGTAGGCGAGCCAGAAGGTCAGCACCGCATTGGCGCCGAGTGCGTAAGCTGCCGCGATCGCCGCGATCAATACCGTGAACGCGACCACCCCGACGTTGAAGCCAAGGCCCAGCGCTTCGGTCGCAAGATCGCCTGCAGCCGTGCCGAGCGCGAATGTGAAGAGGATCGCGGCCCAGTAGAACAGTTCGCGCCGTTGGGTCACGATGCTGTGGATCGACAGCGTCCGCTCGACCGAAAACCAGATCGCGAAGGTCGCGGCCAGGGCGATCGCGAAGGCGGCTGTGCTGACGTAGAGGCTGACCTCGAGCTTGTCGGTCAGTGCATCGGTGATCTGCGTCCCGACGATGCTGACGAGCACGACCGTCAGCCAGTAGACCCATGGCACGTAACGGTCCATCCGCAGCTGGATGGCCAGCACTGCGGCAAGCAGCGTGATCATCAGCAGCCCGGTCACGCTGGTGCCAAGGCCGACATGCACGGCAAGGTAATCGGCGCCGGTCTCGCCGACCGTGGTCGACATGATCTTGATCAGCCAGAAGACGAGGGTGACTTCGGGGACCTTGTTCAGCATGCTGCGGCCGATGGGTCTGATATCCAGCACGGTGTGAAGCTCCGCTTTGACAGGGTCGGCGGTTCCGCCGAGTTCGAACGGAGCGTGCACTGCGAGACTTAGCCCCGGCTTAGGTGGGCAGAGTGGCCGCCATCTGGGCGCCGAAAGCGCCTAAGCCGCGGCTAAGTCGAAACTGATATGATCGCGCAGGCGTCGCGGGTTGTTCGGTGCGACGCAGTTTCGCCGGGCCTACCTCCCGGCGCGGATCGGGATGGACTGCCAGGCGATGCGGGTGCTCGTGGTGGAGGACGACAGGATGATCGGCGCCGCCGTCGTCGAGGCGCTGAGGGATGCCGCCTATGCGGTCGACTGGGTGCGCAATGGCGATCTCGCCATTGAAGCCAGCCGCAGCGAGACCTACGACATTGCGCTGCTCGATCTCGGCCTGCCGTTGACTGACGGTCTCGACGTTCTCAAGGCGATCCGGGAGCGCGCCTCGCGCCTTCCGGTGATCATTCTCACCGCACGCGATGCGCTGAACGATCGCATCCAGGGGCTCGATCTCGGCGCCGACGATTACCTGGTCAAGCCGTTCGAGATCGCAGAATTGCTGGCGCGCATGCGTGCGGTGCTGCGGCGCGAGGGCAGCGGAGCGCCGCCGGTGCTGACGAACGGCGAGCTCCATCTCGACCCGGCCACGCGGGAAGCCACCTTCTGTGAAGAGAAGGCCGTGCTCAGCGCTCGCGAGTTCGCCCTGCTGCAGGCGCTGCTGGCGCGGCCGGGAACGATCCTGTCCCGTGCCGAGCTCGAACGCCAGATCTACGGCTGGCGCGAGGAGGTCGAGAGCAACGCGGTCGAGTTCCTGATCCACGCCGTGCGCAGAAAACTCGGCGCCGCGGCGATCAGGAACGTGCGCGGCGTCGGATGGATGGTGGATCGTTCGAGATGATGAGATCGCTGCGCGGGCGCCTGTTCGTCGGACTCACCGCGATCATCCTGTTGACGGGCGCCGTCGGCGGACTCCTGGCGTACCGATGGGCCTACAGCGAAGCGATCGAGATGCAGGACTCCGTCCTGATCCAGATCGGCAGCTTCGCGCTGAGCGCTCCGATCCGGCAAAGCCGCCCGGTCACCGGCGTCGACGCGGAAGCCGAGGTTGCCGTCGTCGAGCTCGGTGAGGCGCCGCGCGGCTCTGCCGACGATCGCCGGCTTTGGGGACTGAAGGATGGGCTGCACAATGATGTCTATCACGGGCAGCCGGTCCGCGTGCTGCTTCGGACCCGGCCGGACGGCAGCCGCTTCGCGGTGACGCAGCAGACCGAGATCCGCACCGAGATCGCGGGCGATATGGCCGTGCGCACGCTGTTGCCGATTGCCGCGCTGGTGCCGTGCCTGTTGCTGATGACGGCATTCGTGATCGCGCGATCGTTCCGGCCGATGTTGCGCCTCGCCGACGATCTCGATGCGAGCAGGGTGGATGACGTCGGTGCCTTGCCGGCGATGGGCGCGCCGAGCGAGCTGCAGCCGTTCCTTGGCTCGATCAACGGGTTGCTTGGACGGATGCGCGTCATGATGGACCAGCAGCGGCGTTTCATCGCCGACGCGGCCCATGAACTTCGAACGCCGGTCACCGCGCTCAGCCTGCAGGCGGAAAATCTCGCTTCCCTCGACATGCCCGCAGAGACGCGCGACCGGCTCGATGCGCTGAAGAGCGGCATGCGGCGCACCAAGCATCTGCTCGAGCAACTTCTGGCGCTGGCGCGTCAGGACGCTGCGCCAGCCATCGTGAGCGCACCCGTGGCGCTGGACAAGATCGCAAAAGGCGTCGTCGCCGATCTGCTGCCTGAGGCGGCAGCGCGCAATATCGATCTCGGTTTCACGACGGTCGAGGTGGTCGCGGTGAACGCTGATGAGCTGTCGCTGATCTCGGCGGTCCGGAACCTGGTCGAGAACGCAATCAAGTTCACGCCCAATGGAGGCGCTGTCGATCTTGCCGTCGGTCGGGAGGACGGAATGGCCGTCATCCAGATCGAGGACACCGGGCCGGGGATTCCGCCGCAGGATCTGGCGCGGATCGGCGAGCCGTTCTTTCGCGGCGGTCAGCCGAGCGGTGAGGGCGCCGGGCTCGGGCTCTCGATCGTGAAGCGGATCGTCGATCACGCCGCCGGTTCGGTTCTGTTCGAAAATGTGACCGGTGCCGGACGTTCAGGCCTGCGCGTGACCGTCAAGCTACCGGCGGCCGATCGGTGAGGCCAGGCGGCCAGAAAAATGGGCGGGGCGCGCGCGGCATCATTGCCATTGCATCCTGAGCCCGGTCCGGCTTACCGCTACCAGTGCAGCTCGGATGCGGGCCGTTGCAATCACCCTGTTGATGACGTCGGTTCTCAATTCAATAGCTTTAAGCTGATCATCAGTTGGAGCATACTTGCAATCAGCCGGCCGCTCTGAGGCTCTGCCCCCGCGGTGGGTCAGGCCCGGCGTGTGCTTACGGAACGCGACCGGGCCGCTCCTTGTCCCCTCAAGCATTGGGATCGTTCGCATTGGGATAGAACAGCTGCTGGCCGTTGATCTTATAGCCGGCGATCGCATTCTGTCCCTCCGGTGAAATCAGAAAGTCGATGAAGCGCTGGCCGGCTTCCTTCTTCACCGTGGGATGCTTGACCGGATTTACCAGCATCACCCCGTACTGATTGAACAGCCGCTTGTCGCTTTCAACCAGGACGGCCAGGTCGCCGCGATTTTGGAACGCCAGCCATGTGCCGCGGTCGGACAGCACATGGGCATTTGACGCCGAGGCCATGTTCAGCGCCGCACCCATGCCCTGGCCGATTTCCTTGTACCACGAGCCGCGGTCGTTCACGATGTCGATGCCGGCCTCCTTCCAAAGCTTCAGTTCGGCAATATGGGTGCCGGAATGATCGCCGCGGGAGACGAACGGCGCGGCTCTGGTCTTGATGGTCTGCAGCGCCGTGAGGACATCCTTGCCCTTGATGCCTGCCGGATCGTCCTTCGGACCGATGACGACGAAGTCGTTATACATCACGGGATAGCGCTTCACGCCAAATCCCTCCGCAAGGAACTTCTCCTCCGCTGGTTTGGCGTGAACGAACACCACGTCGGCATCGCCGCGGCGTGCCGTGTCGAGCGCCTGGCCGGTGCCCTGTGCCAGTACCCTCACTTCGATGCCTGTCTTCTGCTTCACAATCGGCAGCAGGTAGTCGAACAGACCGGAGTCCTGCGTCGATGTCGTCGATGCAACAACGATCGATTGGTCTTGCGCCCAACCCGATTGGGTGAAGGTCTGCGCGGCAAGTGCGATGATTGCGAGGATGCGAAGTGAGCCGAACCAGTGCTTCATGTGAGCGACCTCCCTTGGAACAACAATATTGTTCGGCGCTTCAGCGACCGGTCAGGATGCGTCCGATCAAAAAGCTCAACGCGCTTACGGTCATCGAGAGGATTACGAGGATGATGCCGAGCGCAAGCGCGAGGCTTAACTCCCCCTTGCTCGTCTCCAATGCGATGGCAGTGGTCATGGTGCGCGTATAGCCGCGCACATTGCCGCCGACGATGATGATCGCGCCGACCTCGGCGATCGCCCGGCCGAACGCAGCGAGAAACGCGGTTAATAGCCCGTCGCGTCCGATAGCCATGAGCGGCCAGGTGGCACGCAAGCGCGAGGCGCCATCGACGAGAAGGGCATCGCCGTAGCGAGCCCAGACATCCACCATCATCCGGTGCACCAGCGCAATGACGATGGGAATGCCGAGAATGGCCTGCGCGATCACCATGGCGGTTGGCGTGAACAGAATCCCGAGCGCCCCCAATGGCCCCGATCGGGATAGGAGGAGGTAAACAGCAAGCCCTACCACGACCGGCGGCAACCCTAGGAGCGCATTGACGACAACGATCAACGCAACTCTGCCCCGGATCCGGTAGATGGCCAGCGCCGTACCCATCGGCGCCCCGATCGCGAAGGCAAAGAGGCTCGCTGTCAGGCTGACGCCGAGCGACAGGCCGACGATCTGGCGTAGCTCCGGATCAAAACAGCCGATAAGGCTGACAGCCATATCCAGCGCTTGGGTAAAATCATTCATGGTCTCTTACTAAGCCAGACCTCGGCAAATAAGCAAAATTATCGAGGTCTTGAGACCCGCCCCGCTTACCGCTAACAGTGCAATCCAGAAGCAATGCCAGGCGCATTGGAGAAAGGACGTTTCTCATGGCAAACACGACGGCGGAGCTTGAAGCGCTCCTGATGCAGCGGTCGCTGACCGATCCGCAGCTCCTGGCGACGGCGGAGGCGGCGTCGAACTTCCGGATCCTGCCGGATGCTGCGGTGATCAAGATCGGCGGCCAGAGCGTCATCGACCGCGGCCGCGCCGCGGTCTATCCGCTGGTCGACGAGATCGTCGCTGCCCGCAAGGTGCACAAGATGCTGATCGGGACCGGTGCGGGCACCCGCGCCCGGCATCTCTACTCGATCGCGGCCGGGCTTCGGTTGCCGGCCGGCGTGCTCTCGCAGCTCGGCGCCTCGGTTGCCGATCAGAACGCGGTGATGCTGGGCCAGCTGCTGGCCAAGCACGGCATCTCCGCGGTCAGCGGCGCCGGGCTTTCGGCCGTGCCGCTCTATCTCGCCGAGGTGAACGCCGTGATCTTCAGCGGCATGCCGCCTTACGGGCTGTGGATGCGGCCCGCAGCCGAGGGCATGATCCCGCCCTATCGCACCGACGCCGGATGCTTCCTGGTCGCCGAACAGTTCGGCTGCAAGTCGATGATCTATGTGAAGGACGAAAACGGCCTCTACACCGCGAACCCGAAGACTTCGAAGGGCGCGACCTTCATTCCGAAGATCTCGGTCGCCGAGATGAAGGCGAAGGGATTGCAGGATTCGATTCTCGAATTCCCGGTGCTCGATCTGCTCGCCACCGCGCGCCATGTCCGCCAGGTGCAGGTCGTCAATGGCCTCGTCCCCGGCAATCTCACCCGCGCGCTCGCGGGCGAGCATGTCGGCACCATCATCACCGCGAACTGAGCAGGGACACGACCATGGATGACACTATCAAGCACGTCGCTTCGCCGCTCGCGCGCCAGACCCTGCTCGACAGCGATCTCACCCGTCCCGTCGCCGGTGGACGCCCGATTCCGCTGCTGCCCTGGCTGCAGGTGGTGAAGATCGGCGGCCGCTCCATCATGGATCGCGGCCATGAGGCGATCCTGCCGATCGTCGACGAGCTGCGCGCGCTGCTGCCAGAGCACCGCATGCTGATCCTGACCGGCGCCGGCATCCGTGCCCGCCATCTCTACAGCGTCGGCCTCGACCTCGGACTGCCGGTCGGCTCGCTCGCGCCGCTCGCCGCGAGTGAGGCCGGCCAGAATGGCCACATTCTCGGTTGCCTGCTCGCGCCGGAGGGCGTGTCCTATATCGAGCATCCGACCATCGCGAGCCAGCTGGCGATCCATCTCTCCGCGGCCCGTGCGGTGGTCGGCAGCGCCTTCCCGCCGTATCACCATCACGAATTCCCGGTCTCGCGCATCCCGTTGCACCGCGCCGACACCGGTGCGTTCCTGATCGCCGATGCGCTCGGCGCCGCCGGCCTGACCATCGTCGAGGACGTCGACGGCGTGTACAGCGACGATCCGAATGGTCCCGACGGCAAGAAGGCCCAGCTGCTGCGCGAGACGAGCTTCGCCGATCTTGCCAAGCTGAAGGGGACGCTGCCGTTCGATCCCGCGCTGCTCGAGGTGACGGCCAATGCGCGCCATATCGAACGCGTGCAGGTCGTGAACGGCCTGGTTCCGGGCCGGCTCACCGCGGCGCTGCGCGGCCAGCATGTCGGCTCGATCATCCGGACCGGCGCGCGGCCGGCCTAAATCGAGCCGCGGACTCCACTTCACCGCGCCCCGCGCGCGGTGCACCTCTCCCTTGGGAGAGGTCGATTTGCGTAGCAAATCGGGTGAGGGGTTGCGGTCTATCGAGAGACCAAGAGCCCTCACCCGGCGCTACGCGCCGACCTCTCCCCGGCGGGGAGAGGTGAAACCGAGATCGCAACAAGCCGATTCAACCGAAGCTCATCCTGCTCTAGTCGGTGTTTCGGCGCGCGACGGGACGACTACTTGATCGTGGCGTGCACGGTGATGACCGAGGTGCCGGAGGCCTTCGGTCCCTGACCTGTCGCCTTGATGGCAAACGTATCGCTGCCCTTGTACTTGGCCTTCGCCCTGTACTCGAAGGTCGATGCGTTGATCTTCTTCAGCTTGCCATAGGCCGGCTTTTGCGAGATCGACGAGTCCGTCACCGTGCCACGGATCCCGATCGGGATCTGGCAACTCTCGCCCGAGGCGACGTCGATATCGCCGGTCGAATTCTCGCCCCAATCCGCCAATGTCACCGACATCGAGCATTCCGGCACGGCCTGCGCCGACGACGCCGGCGTGACACTTGATGCCGCAAAGATGAACGCCAGGGCGGCGACGACGATACCCGTTTTCATGCAAGGCCCACTGCTGAAGATGTTCGGCGCTGGAATCCTGCAACGTGGAAGCAAGGGTGGCAAGGGCCTCGCCTCAGCTGTGTGACATGTGTTGAAATGCCTGGCGCTTGTTGCGTCGTTGGAGCGCCGCCATAGTCGCGCCCGATCCGATCCGGACAAGGGCTCGCGTGACAAGAAAGGGTCCCAATGACTGAAGGCAACAACGGTCAGGCCAACGCTCAGCAAGCCGGCTTTGCCGGTGTCACGCGCAAGACCCTCGAGCGACTTGCTCTACCCGGCGATCAGCGCGAGCTTGTCGTTGCCGAGGTGATTTATCCGCCCGGCGGGGTTGCTCCGCTGCACCGGCATCCGGTCGGCGGCGTGATCTTCATCGTCGAAGGTGTTGCCGAGTCCGCTTATGGCGACGAGGCGCCGCGACAATATCGGGCAGGCGAGACCTTGCAGGACCGGGCCGATGTTCCGCACAAGCTGTTTCGCAATTGCGACCCGGAACGGCCGCTGCGCTTTCTGACCATCTACGCGCTCGAACCCGGGCGCGCCTACACGATGGAGCCGTGAGGTCTGGGTGTTTCCGTGGGCTGTTCAGATCATCGCGAGCTTGATCTGGCCGCCTTCAATGGTCCCTGCCGCAAGAGCATCGCGAGCCATCTTTTCGAAGGTCGGCCAATTCGCAAGAAGATACTTGTGCGCCTGCATCTTCGTCGGGAATGTGGTTTGCAGGATGCAGTCCTGCCGCGCGTTTCCGTTCGCAATCTGAAAAGACACCGCTTGGGGTCCCTCATTGATCTCTTGTTCGGTAGGCTTGGGAAGCTTGCGCATACTGCTCCTTCACGAAATTCTTCGCGCTCGTCGCGAATGGAATTCGGCCGTATCCCGGGGCGGGCGATCCGGTCGGGTGGTGCGCGGGGCTTAGTCGACGTCGGCGGCACCAGCCGCGGTCTTTTTGGCTTTTACCGGGCGCTGCTTCGACGCCTGGTCCGGGCTCGGCGTGTTACGCACCGCCTCGGTCAGCATCTCGCGCAATTCGGCCTTGGTCTTGGGTGGTTCGCGCTTGCTCGGTTTTTGCCAGTTGCTCATTCACTTTATATGGGGATGCCCGAGGCAAAATGCTACCGCTCCCTCAAGCTTTCGGGTTTGCCCCGGCCAGCGGCGGCGGCACGGCCAGAAGGAAGCAAACCGATTCCACCAGGAGCTCATGTGCACGGTCGACGATATCGTCCAACGACCTCGTCTTCGCGAACATGGCCTGGGCTTCAGCCAACAACTGCTCGCGCGTCGGCATGCTGGGCAGATGCAAATCGGCACGATGCTGCAACAGGAAAAGCGCGTCCCGCACCGACAATCCGGTTTCATGGACCGATGATTTGATCGCCTGTGCGATGTATTCGGGATTGAAACGGCCGGCGAGCTGCTCGGCCGTCCGCTTGATCACGCGCGATCCGAGGCGCTGCTCGTTCTGGAGAACCTGGGTGGGCGGCGCCTTCAGATCCCAGACGATACCGAGCCAGGACAAGGCCACCAGGACATAATAGGTCGCATCAATCTCCCACCAGCGGAAGCCTTGCCGCGCACTGCTTTGGTAGGCGTGGTGATTGTTGTGCCAACCCTCACCCATCGTAACCAGAGCGAGCAGCCAATTGTTGCGGGAGTCATCGCCCGTCACATATCGCTTGCGTCCGTGAACATGTGCGAGGGAGTTGATGCAAAACGTTGCATGATACAGCAGCACGGTGCTCCAGAAGAAACCCGCCAGGAGCCCCGGCCACCCGGCAATGAGGAAGCACAGAACTGCGACCACGACCGCCGGCAAAATCTCGAATTTATGGAGCCACATCAACTCCGGATACGAGGCGAAATCCGCAACTTTCGTCAGATCGGTCGCGTCGTGCTGCCGATAGAAGATCCAGCCGAGATGACTGTACACGAAGCCTTTGTGCCGGGGTGAATGCACATCCTGCTCGGTGTCCGAATGAAGGTGGTGATGCCGATGTTTCGCGGCCCACCAAAGGACGCTTTTCTGGGCGCTGCTTTGGGCCAGGAATGCGAGGATGAACTGAAACGCCCGGCTGGTCGAATAGGCTCGATGCGAGAAGTACCGATGATACCCGGCCGTGACCGCAAACATGCGCAGCCAGTACAGCGCGACGCAAATTGCAATCGCCGGCCATGAGACGCCCGACCAGATCGCCGCCAGACACCCCAAATGGACCAGCACGAACGGCAGGACCTGCGGGTACATGATGTCGTCGTGCTGCGGAGCTGGATCGATACCGGTGGACACGCTCGCGACCTCAGCTGCTTCGATGCGCAGGCCGATTCGCCGGCAGACGGTTCAAGTCCTGATCCTGGCGGGCATCGCGCGCGGTGTTGATAAAGAGAACCCCGCGGCCGGGTGACCAGTCGCGGGGTCGCGTAACCAGAGGCTTTGCCAGTTCATCCGTGGTCAAAGCAGCATGGCCGAGTGTCGCAGCTTACACCGCGCGCAGATTGTCCGCAGCAGATTTGCCGGTCCGGCGGTCTGCAACGATTTCAAAAGACACCTTCTGACCCTCGTTGAGGGTGCTCATGCCGGCGCGTTCGACGGCGCTGATATGAACGAAAACGTCTTGGCCGCCGTCGTCCGGCTGAATGAAGCCGAAACCCTTCTGGCCGTTAAACCACTTCACAGTTCCCAAGCTCATGGAACATCGTCCTTTAGTATAGATGCGTGTTTGGAGCCGCACCCGAGGGCGCAGCAGGCTAATTCGAAGTTCAGGGGGTGAGGGTCGTCAGTCAGGCACGCTATCAGCGGCGAGGCCAAGTCGTTCGGCCGAAACTCGATCCGAGGTAGGTAGCTACGGTTCGGCCATTCCGCAAGTGGCTTTTCCCCCTTTCTGACCTCGACCGCGACGTCCCCTGAGCCAACGGCATCGCCCGGTTTGGGCCAGGCGCCCTATTCCTTCTTCGCCGTCAGGCCGTCGACCATCGCGCGGGTCAAGGTCGAGATCTCGCTGCGCAGCGCGCCGATCGGCACCGCGATCAGCTTGTGCTCCAGCCCGAGGGCGACCATGCCGTGGACAGCTGAGAACAGGCTGCGCGCGGTGACGCCGAGCTGCGCCGGCGAGCGCTGCGGAAATAGCGCGGCGAGCGGCTTGTAGATGTGGCGGAACAGTTCCATCTGCTCGCTGATCGCCCATTCCGGCACCGGCTTGCCGGGCTGCATGCGATGCTCGAACAGCGCGCGCCACAGTTCGAGATTGTCGGCGGCGAAGTCGCAATAGGCGACCGCGATCCGCACCAGCATCTCGCGCGGCGCGGCCGCGCCGCGGATCTCGGCCAGCGACAGCGAAGCATCGAGCCGGGCCAGCGTACGCGAGCCGACGCGCAGGATCAGCTCGTCGACATCCTCGACCAGATTGTAGACGCCGCCATTGGCGATGCCGATTTCCTGGGCCAGTTCGCGGGTTTTCAGGCCACTGAGACCCTTTGCCGCAATTGCCCGTTCCGCCGCCTCGATCAGCGCTTCGCGCAGTTTTGCACGTCGTTCCAATGCCTTGGACATGTTTCACCCGTCGTTAATCACATTCGTGAGCGACGCTCAAATAAATATTGAGCAATGCTCATTTTGTGATACAAAAGATTCATGAGCGATGCTCATAACAGGGAGTGGCCAAATGTTCAAAACTGTTTTGACGATTTTCCGCGGCAGCGTGGCGGCAGCCGAGGAGGAACTGCAAGATCGGACCGCGCTGGTCGTCCTCGACCAGCAGATGCGCGATGCCGCCGCCGCGGTCGACCGCTCGAAACGGACCCTGGCGCTCGCCATTGCCGGCGACCAGCAGGAGGGCCGGCGGCTCGAGGCGACCAATGCCCGGATCGCCGATCTCGAGGTGCGGGCGTCGGCGGCGCTCGAAGGCGGCCGGGACGACCTCGCCCGCGAAGCCGCGCAGGCGATCGCCAACCTGGAAGCCGAACGCGACGCCGCGATGACCGCGCGCACGCTGTTCGCCACCGAGATCACCCGGCTGAAGCGCCATGTCGCCAACGCCGAGGCGCGCATTGCCGAGCTCGATCGCGGCCGGCGCCTTGCCCGTGCCTCGGAAGCCGTGCGTTCGCTGCGCCGAAGCGGCATCGAGGCGGCGCGGCCCTACGAGTCGACGCTGCCGGAAGCGGAAGCCACGCTGAAGCGGTTGCGCGAGCGGCAGATGGAGACCCAGGCGGCGGATGACGCGCTGTTCGAGATCGACACCGCCTCGGGCCCGCTCGCCACCGCCGAGAAGCTCGCCGAGCAGGGCTTTGGCCCGCGGATGAAATCGACTGCCGACGACGTGCTGGCGCGCCTGAAAGCCAGGCGACCGCCTGCCGCCTGAGAGCTCAAGCCTGAAACCTCGAGCCTGAAACCAAGCCAACTTCAGATCACCCATTATCAAGGAGACGACCATGAACCAGACCATCCAACCCCACAGCGGCAGCTGGGTTGCCTTTACCTACGCGTCCTTCGCAGCCTCCGCCTTCCTCGTCGCCGTCGGCGTGTTCTTCCTGCCGATCAGCATCTGGATGCAGGGGTATCTGACGATGGGCATCGTGATGCTGGTCCAGACCTGCATCACGCTGACCAAGACGGTGCGCGACAATTACGAGAGCGGCAAATTCGTGAACCGCATCGAGGACGCCAAGGCCGAGCGCCTGCTGATGGAAGTCTCCAAGGCGGCGTGAGCCGGAGCAAGACGACGCGGCGGGTGTTATGCACTCGCCGTTTTGTCGTTCGGACCAACTTTGTTCCGTTTCCGGAAGGCCTTGTTTACCCTGCGGCAAACAGCGCCAGGTTGCGCTCATGGCTCCTTAACAGGCCAAAGTGCAGAGATCGCGCCGAGGGACAGAGAAATGGCGTCCACGGACAATCGCACCCCCGCTTCGCGCGGCAGCAGGAGCCTTGCCAAAGCGCGCGCGGCCTTTGACGGCCTGCGCAGCCATGGCGGCTTCTGGCTGAAGGCGCTGTCGCAGCCGACCATCGATCTCACCTTGCGTACCCAGGCCGGCCAGCGCACCCGCATCGTCGAGGCGCCCGGCCTGTCGCTGCCGAAGGACGAGCTCGACGCGCTGGTCGAGCAGCTCCGCGCCGTTGCCGCCAAGACGCTGCCAGAGGAGAGCCTGAGCTACGGCATCTTCTCCGGCGAGCCCGAGCGGCTGTCGCGCGCCATCATCACGCTGATCTCAGAGGAAGACACCGGGCGGCCGATCGCGTTCAACGCTCTGTCGGTGATGGACGTGCCGCTCGACGGCGAGCCCACTGAAGTCACCCATCTCGGCCTCGTCATGGTCGATCCCGATGTGCGCGGGCAGGGGCTGTCCTGGGTGCTCTATGGCCTGACCGCACTGGTGCTGTTCGCCCGCGACGGGCTGCGGCCGAAATGGATCTCCAACGTCACCCAGGTGCCGGCGGTGGTCGGCATGGTCAGCGACACCTTCTCGGACGTATTCCCGTCGCCGCTGCCGGGGGCGCGGCAGAGCTTTGCGCATCTGCAACTCGCCCGCGGCATCATGACAAGGCATCGTGCGGTGTTCGGCGTCGGCGAGGAGGCCGGTTTCGACGAGGCGCGTTCGGTCATCACCAATGCCTATACCGCCGGCTCGGATGCGCTGAAGAAGACTTTTGAGATCGCGCCGAAGCATCGCGATGCCGTCTACAACGAATTTTGCGAGCGCGAGCTGGATTACGGCCGCGGCGACGATGTGCTGCAGATCGGCCGCGTCGATCTTGCCGGCGCGCGCCGCTATCTGATGAGCGAGGTGCCCTCGGGCTCGCTGCCGGCGCTGCTCGCGGCGTCCGCGATGCTGGCGTTGCAGCGGCTGGTGCTGCCGGTGGTCTACTGGATGGACGACACCCGCGCCTTCGGCACGCTGCGGCCGCGCAAGCAGGAGAGCGGGACCGCGCGATGAATTTCGACTATTACTCCTTCACCGGCCGCAACATCGGCTTCATCGACGAGCACGAGCAGCAGCTCTTGCGCCAGGCGCGGGTGTTCGTCTGCGGCGTCGGCGGCATGGGCGGCGCGGCCTTCATGGCGCTGGCGCGCGCCGGCGTCGGCAAGTTCGTGATCGCCGACATCGACCGCTTCGAGGTCTCCAACCTCAATCGCCAGGTGTTCGCCTTCGCCGACGAGGTCGGCCGCGAGAAGGCGACGGTCGCCGCCGAAGCCGCCAAACGCATCAACCCGACCATCGAGGTCGAGGTGCTCGGCGAGAACTGGACCAGTGCGCTCGCCGGGATTGCCGAACGCTGCCCGGTCATCGTCAACGGCATGGACGATATCGCCGCCGGCGTGCATCTGTACCGGACTGCCAAGCGCGCCGACGCAACCGTGATCGACGCCTATATGTCGCCGTTGCCGTCGGTCATCGTGGTGCGCCCGCACGATCCCAGACCCGAGGAGCGCCTCGGCTTTCCCACGCTGGCCAAGGATTGGACCGAGATCACCGAGGACGACCGCCGCGCCGCGATGCGTGCCGAGATCGAGCACGTCATGCTGCACTCCTCCTCGCGCAACTATGTCGACCTCGCGATCGCCGGCGAGGTCGCGGCCGGTCGCCGCAGCCGGATGTCGTTCGCGCCGATGGTGATCTCGACCGGCATGCTGATGGCCTATGAAGCGGTCGCGCTGATCCTGGGCCGCACCTCCGGCACCGATTGCCGCGGCTGGTTCCTCAACCCGCACCGGCCCGCGATCGAGAAGCCGCGCAATGCGCTGGTCGCCGCCCTGATGCGTCCGCTGGTGCGGCGCGCCATTGACGAATTGACGGGCGGCAAATGACCTCAGGGGTGATTGCCGATTCCATCGTCAATCTCTGCGGCGCCATCGGCGTCGCGGTGGCGATGATGACGTTCTATCGGCGCGATCCCAAGAGCCCGCTGACTCGCCGCCTGCTGCTCGCGCTCGGCGTGATCGCGACCCTGTTCCTCGATCGTGGCTTAGCGTGGTGGAGCGGAAGCTTTGTGCTCGACCGCCTCTCGGTGATCCCGGCCGCGCTGATCCCGCTCGGCGCGCTGATCGTCACCGAAGGCATCCTGCGGCGGCATGCGCCGCGCGTGGTCAAGATCGCGGCGCTCGGCGGCGGCATCCTGCTCGGGCTCGGCGGCACGTTCGGGCTGCAACGTTTCGTGATGCCCTACGCGATCACGCTGGCGCTGTTCCAGCTGCTTGCCTTCGCCACCTGCGCGCTGCTGCTGGCGACGCGCGACCGCGCCGCGCTGATGGCCTCGGAGAACCGCAGCATCGGCCGCATGGCGGTCGGCGCGCTGGTGGTGATCCCGTTCATCCTCACCGACTTCCGCACGCTATTTCCGGACATTCCGGTCCGGCTCGGCGCGCTGGGCGCGCTGCTGACGGTGACCGTGATGCTGATCGCCGGCGGCGGCGCCGAGACCCGCCGGCATGGGCTTGCGATGATGGCGCTGCGGCTGATCTCTTCGGGCCTGCTTGGCCTTGCCGCCGCCTTCATGGCGCCTGACGTCGATGCCGCGCAGATGGTGCGGTTCGTCGCGGTCGCGATCGCCGGCGTGCTGACCATCGGGTTGATGACGGACGCATTGCGGGCGCTGTTCGAATCGCAGGAGCCGGGCGTGCTCAATTCGGTCGCGGCGTCGCCGGCGCAGACAAGGGAGCAGTTGATCGCCGAGCTCGCGCGGCATCCGATCTTTGAAAGCGCGCGGCGTTTTCGCGAAAGCGAGCTTGCGCTCTACGATCCGCCGCTGCTGCGGGACTTCCTGTCGACGCGCCGGGTGCTGCGCCGGTCCGATGCGCCGTGGGGGCTGCCGCTGACCGATCCGGCCGCCGAGCGCATGGTCTCGTTGATGACTGCCAACAACGCCTCCCATGTCATCGTGCTCGCACATGATCCACTCGACCTCATTGTGCTCGCCGTACCCGTGACCGCGGCCGATCCCGCCACCGAAACCGCGCTGGCGCTGGTGCGGCGGCTGCTGGCGTTGACCCCGGAGGCCAAATGAATCTCGAGATCCGGGAGGGCGACCGCAAATCGGCATTCGACGCCGCCCTCAACGCCTATGGCCCCGACAGCCTCTACGTGCCGCCGCTGTGGAGCGACTTCGACCGGATGTTCGATCCGGCAAAGAACCCGTTCGTCACCGAAGGCCATGGCCGCTATGCGCTGTTTTCCGCGCATCGCGACGGAAAACCGGTCGGCCGTATCGCTGCCTCGATCCACGATGCCTCCAACCGCAAGCACGGCACGCGTCACGGTGCGTTCGGCTTCTTCGACTGTATCGACGACGTCGAGGTCGCCGATGCGCTGCTGTGGGCCGCCGAGCAATGGCTGTCGGCGCGCGGCATGAGCCGGGTCGCCGGCAATTTCAATCTGACGGCGATGCAGCAGATCGGCGTCATGACCGACGGCTTCGACCATGCGCCGTTCACCGACATGATGTGGTCGCCGCCGCACATCGCGCAGCATCTCGAACGCGCCGGTTATGCCGCGACCTTCCCGATGACGACGTTCGAGATCGCGCTCGACGGCGGCAAGCCGGAGCAACTGCTCGGCGACAAGCAACGCGCGGTGCTCGCCGATCCGGATTTCGTCTGGCAGCCGATCAAGCGCTCCGCCTTCAAGATCCGGCTGGAGGATGCGCGCCTGATCCTCAACGACGGCTTTGCCGACAATCCGATGTTCGTGCCGCCGACCGCGGCCGAATATCTGTTCCAGGCTGGCGACATGATGTGGATCATCGACAAGCGGATTTCGACCGTGGTCTATCACCGCGGCCGGCCCGCCGGCGCGATCATCGCGATCCCGGACCTCAATCCATTGATCAAGGCGATCGGCAGCCGGATCGGGCTGACCGCGCCGTTCAAATTCGTGCAGCACCGCATGATGAACACGCGCGCGGTGCTGATCTATCAGTCGGTCTGCCGCGACCTGCACAATCGCGGCCTCAACGGCGCGATGCTCTACCGCACCGCGCTGGCGTTGCAGGAGGCCGGCTACCGCACGCTCGGCGGCACCTGGATCGCCGACATCAACGCGCCGTCGCTGCGCCAGGTCGAGAAGGCGGGCGCCACACCGCTGCACCGGCTGCATCTGTTCACCAAGAGGCTGGCCGCGGCATGAGCGAGCTGACGCCGGACTTGCTGCGCGAGCTGGTCGCCGAGGCGCGGCTGGCGCCGAGCGTCCACAACATCCAGCCGACGCGCTGGCGCTTGCTTGGCGACGGGCGGCTGGCGCTGGTCGACGCGACCTGGGTGCGCGCGCCGGTCGCCGATCCCGCCGGACACGACGTGCTTATGTCACATGGCGCAGCGCTGGAGGGCATGAGCCTTGCGCTCAACCGCCGCGGCCTCGCCATCACGGCGATGACCACGATCGAGCAGCCGCTGTCGCCGCAATTTACCGCGCTCTGCAGCTTTGCGATCAGGCAAGGTGTCGCGCCCGATCCGTTGGCCGGCCATGTGGCCCACCGGATGTCGTGGCGCGGCAAGTTCGCGGCGTCGCCGGATGAGCCCGTGCCGCTGGTGCAGCTCGCCGTCGCGCGTGACGATTTGATCTGTATTGGTGACCCCCAGACGATTGCCGATATCGCCGGCTGGGCCGACCAGGCCGAGTTCTCCTTTGTCCGCGGCGACGACTATCGGGCCGAGCTGCTCGAATGGATGCGGCTGTCGCCCGGCCATGCGCACTATCTGCTGGATGGTCTCAATCGCGATGCGCTTGCCATGAGCGCGGTCGAGGCCACCGCCGCGCGCTACGTGCTCGGCGGTCTGTTCAAGCCGCTCGATCGTCTCGGCCTCGCCGCATCGCTGCTGTCAGACGGCGCGAAGACCGCCTCGGCCGCGGCGATCGTCCTGTTCTGTCGTCCGGTCGGTGAGGATCCACTCACGACGGGACGGCATTTCTACCGCAGCTGGCTGGAGATCGATCGCGCCGGGCTCGCGGCGTGCCCGATCTCGGCGCTGGCCGATCACCCTGACTTCAACGACCGGCTGCGCAAGATCGGCAAGATCGGCACCGATCTGCGCCTCGTCAACGTGTTCCGCATCGGCTGGCCCTCCAAACCGCTGAAACCGCAGCATTTCCGGCTGCCGGTCGACCGGCTCATCGTCTAGAGCGTTTTCGAGCGAAGTGGACACCGGTTCGCGTGAAGAAAACGCGTCAAAACAAGAATCTAGAGCTTCGGTTCTGATTCAATCAGAACCGAAAATGCTCTAGGCGCTGACAGATCAGGTGCGATATCCGCTGTCAAAGCTTCATGCGGTCGTGCTATGACGCCGCCCGCTAACCAAAGACCGGTGGAGATGATGTCGAAGCAATCGCTGCGCGAGGAGGCCGAGCGCCTGATCCGCGAGACCATGGAAAAGCGGAACCTGGTCATCAAGCAGGGCACGACCCGGATCGAGGCCGTTTGCGGCAAATGCGGCGCGCCGAACCGGGTGCAGGCGGAAAAGGGCCAGTCCCGCGTCAAGTTCACCTGCAAGAACTGTGACCACAAGCAGGAAACGCTCTGAGCGAGCCCGCCCTGACCCATCCGGTTCTATTTGTCCCGTCATCCTGAGGTGCGAGCGAAGCGAGCCTCGAAGGATGCACGGCCCGGCCGGTGGCCGTCGATCCTTCGAGACGCGCGCAAGAGCGCGCTCCTCAGGATGACGGTGATAGCCTTGTAAGGTGGGTTAGTTAGCCGAAGGCGTAACCCACCATTTGCGCCGCGGTGGGAGAAAAGGTGGGTTACGCTTCGCTAACCCACCCTACGCAACTACTTCCCCTTCACGAACGCCGCGAACGCATCGCCGAAATCCGGATGCCAGCGCGACAGCGGCGGGCGGTTCTCGACGATGTCGCCGGCGGCCCACAGGATGCGGCGTTCGTCGAGTGCGCGCGGCACGTCATTGTCGGGGCAAAGGATATAGAAATCGCCGGTGGCGAGGTGCTCGATCATGAAGTCGACGGTCTGCTCCGCTGTCCACGCGCCGGCCGGCTTCTCGGTGCGGCCGCGCGCGGTCAGTCCGGTGAAGACAAAACCCGGGATCAGGAGATGCGCCGTGATCTTGCAGCCATCGGTGTTGCGCAGCTCGTGCTGCAGCGCCTCGGTGAACGCCTTCACGCCGGCCTTGGAGACGTTGTAGGCGGGATCGCCCGGCGGCGTGGTGATGCCCTGCTTGGAACCGGTGTTGATGATCAGCCCCGGCCGGCCGCGATTGATCATGTTGGGCGCGAACGCCTGCGTGCCGTTGATCACGCCCCACAGATTGACGCCCAGGATGCGTTGCCAATTGTCCGCGGGCCCGAACATCGCGCTGCCGGGCTGGATGCCGGCATTGTTCATCAGGATGTCGGTGCCGCCGAACCTTTTCGCGACCGCGGCCTCGAGGCTTGCGACCTCGTCGGCGCGGCTGACATCGACCGCAGCCGTCATGATGTCGGCGGTGCCGCCGGGTGCGGCGGATGACAGTTTTGCCGCGGCCGACTTCAGCCTGTCATCGCCGAGATCGGCGATGCAGACCTTCATGCCGGCTTCGGCAAACCGCTTAGCTGCGGCAAGCCCGATGCCGGATGCGGCTCCGGTGATCACGGCAACATGATTGGCTGATATCACGGGGTGGGGCATCGTCGGTCTCCGGACACATCTGTGGCTCAGTTGGAAAATGAGTATATCGCACCTGGCATGCACGCAGGTGCATGGGAGGTTTTCATGCCCGCCACCCTCGACAACGCCGGCTTCGCTTTACGGTTTCGCGGCCGCGCTGTAGAATCGCCGATATAACGCTTCCAACACACCTCAGCCGACATTTTACAGGGAGTGCAAACATGGCTGTTTCGCAGGCTGTTCCGATCACGCGCCATCCTTATGCCGATGGCTCCTACAAGAAGATGCTGATTGACGGCAAATGGGTCGACGCCGCCTCCGGCAAGACATTCGAAACCCATAACCCCGCCACCGGTGAATTGCTCGCGTCCGTCGCTGAGGGCGATGCCGAGGACATCAACCGTGCGGTCGCGGCAGCGCGCCGCGCGTTCGAAGGGCCGTGGAGCAAGGTGAAGCCGTTCGAGCGGCAGAATATGCTGCTCAAGCTCGCCGAACTGGTCGAAGCCAATTTCGAGGAACTGTCCCAGCTCGATACGCTCGACATGGGCGCGCCGATCAGCCGCACCCGCGGCAACCGGCTGCGTGCCCTTGGCATGCTGCGCTACTACGCCGGTCAGGCGACCGCCATCCACGGCGAGACCATCGAGAACTCGCTGCCCGGCGAGATCTTCTCCTATACGCTGAAGGAGCCGATCGGCGTGGTCGGCGCCATCATCCCCTGGAACGGTCCGCTGACCGCCTCGATCTGGAAGATCGGCCCTGCGATTGCGACCGGCTGCACCGTGGTGCTGAAGCCGGCCGAGGAATCGCCGTTGACCTCGCTGCGGATCGGCGAGCTGTGCGTGGAGGCCGGCATTCCGCCCGGTGTCGTCAATGTCGTGCCGGGCTATGGCGAGACCGCGGGCGCCGCGCTGGCGTCGCACCCCGATGTCGACAAGGTCGCCTTCACCGGCTCGCACGTCACGGGCCAGTCGATCATTCGCGCCTCGGCCGGCAACCTCAAGCGCGTTTCGCTCGAGCTCGGCGGCAAGTCGCCGGACATCGTGTTCGCCGACGCCGATCTCGACGCCGCGGTGCCGGGGGCCGCGATGGCGGTGTTCGCCAATTCCGGCCAGATCTGCAGCGCCGGCACGCGGCTGTTCGTCGAGCAGCAGGTCTATGACGAGTTCGTCGGCCGCGTTGCCGAGTTCGGCAAGAAGCTGCAGGTCGGCAACGGCCTCGACCCCAACACCCAGATCGGGCCGCTGGTGTCGCAGCAGCAGATGGACCGCGTGTCCGGCTATCTCGACATCGGCCAGAAGGAAGGCGCCAAGGCGCTGGCCGGCGGCGGCCGCCTCACCGAAGGCGCGCTGTCGAAGGGCTACTTCGTGCAGCCGACCGTGTTTGCCAACGTGCAGGACAACATGCGCATTGCGCAGGAGGAGATCTTCGGCCCGGTGATCTCGGCGATCTCGTTCAAGGATCCGGACGAGCTGATCAAGCGCGCCAACGCCACCACCTTCGGCCTCGGCTCGGGTGTGTGGACCACCAATGTCAGCAAGGCGCACCAGGTCGCGAAGGCGCTGCGCGCCGGCTCGGTCTGGGTTAATTGCTACCAGGCGATGGACCCGGCGGTGCCGTTCGGCGGCTACAAGATGAGCGGCTACGGCCGCGAGTCCGGCAAGCAGCACGTCGAGGAATATCTCAACGTCAAGGCGGTCTGGATCAAGACGGGCTAGCGCCGCGACCGCTTGCGTTCTATCTTCACCTCTCCCCGCTTACGGGGAGAGGTCGCCGCGCTCATGCGCGGCGGGTGAGGGGGCACAGGTCCTAACTCTCGGCGCGCTCGCGGAGGGAAGCCCTCACCCCGAGGTCTGCAAAATTTCGGAATATTAGAAGAATATCCCTGATTTGCCCGACGCGTCAAGTTGCCTTGTCGAACGCCGGCCGCCGTCGGCTACTTTGCATGGGGTTGTTTTCGCTATTTTCGCAACGCGCCCTTGCGACGACCGCCGATTCCAGCGCTTACCGCCCCGCGGCCTTCTTCGGCTTGCCGATGTCGCTGCGCAGGGCCTCGAGATCCTTGCGCACGGCGGTCGCCGCATCGCGCTCGATCTTGCGGTAGCGCGCCACCAGGGAGAGGCCGAACGGGGTCAGCACCGCGCCGCCGCCATTCTTGCCGCCGGTCTGGCGTTCCACCGCCGCCTGCCGGCAGATGCGGTTGATCTCGTCGACGAGGTCCCAGGCGCGCTTGTAGCTCATGTCCATGGCGCGGCCGGCGGCGGAGATCGAGCCGCATTCCTTGATCCGCTCGAGCAGCAGGATCTTGCCCGGTCCGATGCGGTCTTCGGCATCGAGATCGATGCGGACGCTCAACGAGGGGAGCGATGTGGCGCTCGTTTTCGACATGGCAAGCCTGCTTGTCTGTTCGCTAGATTGCCACTACCTGCTTTTGCGAACAAGATGAACCCGTGACATAACGGGCATGGTCCGGAAAAGTGGTAACCGGCTTTCCGGGGCGGATCATGCCCACACCATAACGGAAACCACACAAGAATATTTGGGGTAGGCATGAGTTCTCCATCGCTGTTTTCGCCGCTCAAGGTCGGTCCCTATGAGCTGAAGCATCGCGTCGTGATGGCGCCGCTGACGCGGATGCGGGCGGCGCGGCCGAGCCTCGCGCCGCGGCCGATGAACGCGGAATATTACGCGCAGCGCGCCACGCCCGGCGGCCTGCTGATTGCGGAGGCCTCGCCGGTGGTCGCCACCGGCTTCGGCAATCCCGGCGTCCCCGGCATCTATAGCGATACCCAGATCGCGGGCTGGCGCGAGGTGGTGGATGCCGTGCACGCCAAGGGCGGCTTGATCTTCCTGCAGCTCTGGCACGTCGGCCGCGTCTCGCATTCCTCGTTCCAGCCCGGTGGCGCGCTTCCGGTGGCGCCGTCGGCGGTCGCGATCCCGCCCGAGTTCAAGTGCATGACGGCGGACGGCAAGGTGGTCGAGTACGAGACGCCGCGCGCGCTCGAGACCCATGAGGTCGCCGTGATGGTCGAGGCCTACCGGCAGGGCGCGAAGAACGCGCTCGCCGCCGGCTTTGACGGCGTCGAGATCCACGGCGCCAATGGCTATCTGATCGAGCAGTTCCTGCAATCGCACAGCAATCTGCGCACCGATCAGTATGGCGGCTCGATCGAGAACCGCGTCCGCTTCCTGCTGCAAGTGACGCAGGCGGTGACCGAGGTCTGGGGCGCCAACCGCGTCGGCGTGCGGCTCTCGCCCTACGGCATTGCCAATGGCAGCGGCGAGGCCGACCCGATGCCGCTCTATAGCCACGCCATCAAGGCGCTGGACAAGTTCGGGCTCGCCTATCTGCATTTCATCGAGCCGCGTGCCTCGGGCACCGGTCGCGCCGAGGTCGACTGGCAGAACGTGCCGTCCGCGATGGTGCTGTACCGCCCGATGTGGAGCGGTGTCCTGATCACCGCCGGCAACTTCGTCGGCGACAGCGCACAGAGCGCGGTCACGGAAGGTCATGCCGATGCGATCGCGTTCGGCCGCTATTTCATCTCCAACCCGGACCTGCCGCGCCGCCTGCAACGCGGCTATCCGCTGACCAAGTACAACCGCGCGACCTTCTATGCCGGCGAGGAGAAGGGCTACACGGATTATCCCGTGCACGACGAGATGGCGCAGGCGTAGACGCGCGTTGTTCTTGTAGCCCGGATGAGCAAAGCGACATCCGGGGCCGAACGTGAGGCTGTTCCCGGATATCGCTTCGATCATCCGGGCTACGATGGCTCGACCAGCAAAACCGGGAGACCCCGATGTTTCCGGACGACGAGTTCGAGCCGACGAAAAAGCCCAAGCCGGTGGCGCTGGCAAAGCCCGCGGCCGGGCAGTGCCTGTGCGGCAAGGTGCGGTTCGAGATCGACGTGCCGGCGCGCTGGGCCTGGCACGATCACACGGCCGCGAGCCGCCGCGCCCATGGCGCGGTTTATGCGACCTATGTCGGCAGCTGGAAGAAGCGCTTCCGTATCACGCAGGGCGAGAGCGAGCTGTCGCGTTACGAGGATGCGAAAAGCAAGACCGCGCGCAGCTTCTGCGCCAATTGCGGCACGCCCGTCATCTACGAGCGCGCGCGGTCGCCGCACATGGTGAATATTCCGCGCGCGCTGTTTTCCGGGCGCACCGGCCGGCAGCCGCTCTATCACATCGCGATCGAAGAATTGCAGGAATGGGCCTACACCGGCGAGCCGCTGGTGCCGCTGAAGGGCTATCCCGGCGTGGTCTGGCAGCGTTCGAAAAAGAAGAAGCGCAGCGAGCGCGAGGGGATGTTCTAGGACACCAAGTCGCGCGGGTCAGCTTTCGGAGCAAGGCGTCGCACCAAGACGCGGGCTACGTCAATGCTTCACGTAGATGACCTCGTCCGTTCCTGCGTATTCCTCGGTCCACCCTCTCTTGTCGACGAGGAACCTCTTCAGAGGTTCGTGCGCCTTCACCCAGAGCACCGTGTCGATCTTGTACTTGGCGAGGACGGTGTCCCAGGCGGCCTCATCGATCTCCCATTTGATCAGGCTGAAATAGTCGCGCAGCAGCTCGTCGGGATAGGCGGTGGCCGACCGGCCGTCGATGAACACCGGCACCGCACCGCGTGTGTAGAAGATCAGGAGCCCACCGACGTTCCAGTGGTTCAGCAGCCGTGCATGCGGAAAATGGCTTTGAAGATAGCGCGCATCCTGCTCCGAGAGCAGCTGCGGAAGTGCGAGAGCCGGTTTGACGACCATCAAGGTCAGCGGCAGCGCGCACATTGCAACGATGCCGGCAACCAGCAACGAGCCTTGGACCTTGAGGTCGTTTAGTCGTTTGGGCAGCAGCTGGTCGACGTGAAGCGCCAGCGGCACCGTTGCGAACATGAAGAAGAACGACATGTACCGGTACTGATAGAATCCCAGCAGCAGGAACAGCCAGGACAGCAGCCGGGACTCCAAAGGAGCGGGCGAAGCGGCCGGGTGGCGGAGCTCGAACGCCGCAAATACGGCGATGTAGACGATGCCGGGAATGCTCCCGGGCACGGTGAAGTTCGCGGAATAAGACCACCACTCGGTGATGTGCGCCTGCGCAAAATGGCCGAGCGTGGTCGTGACGCCGTCGTAGATGTACCAGCCAAGCGGATTGATCAGGATTGCGACAAGGCAACCGGCGGCTGCGAAACCATAGATTCTAAGACCTGCCCAGTCCCGCCTGAGCACGGAGGCGGCGCCGAAAATGCCGATGATGAAAAGCCCGAGCACAAAGCCGCCGTGCAGATTGGCCCAAAGCACCATCATCACCGGCAGCAAGAACCATCTGGTTCGCTTCAGGCACTCTGCGTAGAAAACCACGCAGAACAACATGGTGGGGGTGTTCGGCGAAGCGGCGAGATAGGAATTAGGTGCGGTCACGAACGCAGGGTAAAGCAGGCACGCGGCGAGAACGGAAATGCCGACCGCAAGCGTCGAGGCGCCGCTGCGCAGGCAGATCGATGTGAGATATCCGGCGATGACGGCGCCACATGCAACGACCGCCAATGTGAGGCCGGTAATTCCCGTGTATTGAAACACCACGCTGGCGATCACGTCCCAGAGCCAGGACAGATTGTACCATTGCCTGTCGCCGAGGGTGAATGACCATGGATCCTGAAAGGGGACATTGCCGCGCTCTCTGATCAGGTCTCCGGCGGCGAGGTGCCATCCCAGATCAAGGTGGCCGAGCAGGAGCGGCCCGTTCGACAGATAGTACACGGACGTGACTGCGATCAGGAAGACATAGAGTCCCACCTTCTCGCGCCCGATCGTTCCCGGTCCTCTATCGAGCCTGGTTCCGTTCCAGGCCGCCAGCGCGTCCATGACTTCAGCCCCGCGATCGAAGCGAGCCGTCTGCGGGCCCTGCATGCTTTTCTGTGTGCTTGATGAAGGCAAACCATCGTGGCTTTAGGGCACTCTCGCTAAAGTAGCGTTAAAGTCGGCCGCGCAATTCGATGGCTCCCGTTGAGGTTCACGTCTACCCCAACGCCGGCCTTCGAGGGGCTGGCTGGCGGACGGAGTGAATGACGAGCGCGTGCCCTGGAGAGCCAGGCGCGCGCCAGCGGAATGCGGCCATGACCGGCGGCTCGATTGCTCCCCAAGCGCAAGTTTGGTCATCTCCACCGGCGCCGTCGGCCAATGCGCTGGCAGGCCTGGAGGGAACATGAAGAATCGCATTACCGGCCGCTCGGCATTCCTGGCGCTGCTGAAGGACGAGGGCGTCACGCATCTGTTCGGCAATCCCGGCACCACCGAATTACCGATCATGCATGCGCTGAAAGATCATCCCGACCTCACCTATGTGATGGCGATGCAGGAGAGCCTGGTCGTCGCGATGGCCGACGGTTTCAGCCGCGCCTCCGGCAAGCTGGTCGCCTGCAACGTCCATGTCGCGCCCGGTCTCGGCAATGCGATGGGCTCGCTCTACAATGCGAGCTTCACCGGCACGCCTTTGATCCTCACCGCCGGCCAGCAGGAACAGGGCCACGGCCTGACCGAGCCGGTGCTCTATGGTCCACTGGTGCAGATGGCCACTCCCTTGGTGAAATGGGCGGTCGAGGTGACACGGCTGGAGGACGTGCCGCGCATCGTGCGCCGCGCCGCCAAGATCGCGACCACGCCGCCCACGGGACCGGTGTTCATCTCGCTGCCCGGCGACATTCTCAACGCGGAGGCCGGCATCGAGCTCGGCCGCTCCACCCGGGTCGACACAAGCGTCCGGCCGTCGGAGGACTCGCTGAAGGCGCTGGCCGCGCGCATCCTGAAAGCCGAGCGTCCGGTGATCGTCGTCGGCGACGAGATCGTCAAAAGCGACGCGTTGCGCGAGGCGGCCGATCTCGCCGAGACGCTGGGCTGCCCGGCGTGGCAATCGCCGACGCCCTATGGTTCGCATTTCCTCTCCGAAAGCCCGAGCTTCATGGGCGCGATCGCGCGGCTGCAGAAGGTCGCCCGCGACGTGCTGGCGCCGCATGATCTCCTGATTGCGCTCGGCGGCGATCCGCTGCGGATGTCGGTCTATAGCGAGGTCGATCCGCTGCCGGATGGGCTCTCGATCGTGCAGGTCGGCCTGGTCGACAGCGATCTCGCCAGGAACTATGGCGCAGAGATCGCGGTCAAGGCCGACGTCAAGGAAACGCTGCGCGCATTGGTCCCGGTATTGAAGGAGCTCGGCGGCGGCGCGCTGGAGACGCGCGCAAAGCAGGGACTTGCGGCGCTCTCGACGAAGAACTGGGCAGCGAAGCGCAAGGCGCTGGTCGAGCAGATCTCGAAGGCGAGCCAGACCTCGCCGATCGATCCCGATTGGCTGGCGCTGCAGGTCGTGGAGACGATGCCCGACAACGCGATCCTGGTCGACGAAGGCCTGACCTCGTCGCGGCAGATCCTCGGCTTACGCCCGCATCGCGACCGCTACGGCTATCACGCGCTCGCCTCCGGCGGCATCGGCTGGGGCCTGCCTGCCGCGGTCGGCGTCAGCCTCGCTAATCCGCAGCGCCCGGTGGTGTGCTATTCCGGCGACGGCTCGTCGATGTATTCGATCCAGTCGCTGTGGACCGCGGCCAATCACAAGCTGCCGCTGACCTTCGTCATCGTCAACAATGGCGGCTATCGCATCATCAAGCAGCGCCTGCTCGCCTTCCATGGCGACGACAATTATGTCGGCATGGATTTCATCGATCCGCCGGTCGATTTCACCGGCGTCGCGCGCTCGCTCGGGCTCGAAGCGATCAAGGTCACCGACCCGCAGGAGCTGAAGGGTGTGATGAAGTCGGCGTTCAGCCGGCCGGGTGCGAAGCTGATCGAGGTGATGGTGAGCAATTCGGTGAATTGACTTTTCACCGTGCGCTCTCCTCTCTCACCTCATCCTGAGGTGCGAGCGGAGCGAGCCTCGAAGGATGCACGGCCCGGCTAGTGGCCGTCGCCCCTTCGAGACGCGCGCAAGAGCGCGCTCCTCAGGATGACGGGAAATGAATCGTAGGGTGGGTAAGCCGAAGGCGTAACCCACCACCGGCCTCTCATCAGCACCGGTGTTTGTTGGACGAAGATGGTGGGTTACGCTTCCGCCTTCGCTCGTTGAGCTACGGCGGACAAGTCGCTAACCCACCCTACGCAGGTCACTCCGCCGCTGCGCTCTTCACCCGATATCGCCCCGCCGGATGTGTCGCATCGAGCCTCGCGCGGCCCGCGCCGAACAGCTTCTCGCGCAAGGTGCCCTTGGCATACTCCCGCTTGTAGCGGCCGCGCTTGACGAGCTCCGGCACCAGCATGTCGGCGATATCCTCGAAATCGCCGGGCGAGATCGCGAACGCGACATTGAGGCCGTCGACGTCGGTGTCTTCGAACCATTGCTCGATCTTGTCGGCGACCTGCTCGGGTGTGCCGACCACCACGGGGCCGGCGCCGCCGATGCCGACATGCTCGGCGACCTCGCGCACGGTCCAGACCCGATCGGGGTCGGCGCGGGTGACGTTGTCCATCGCGGAACGGCCGGCGTCGTTCTGCACGTGACGGACCTGCTGGTCGAGCGAATAGGTCGAGAAGTCGACCCCGGTCCAGCCCGACATCAGCGCCAGCGCGCCCTCGTGGCTGATATGGCTGCGATACTCGGCGTATTTCGCCTTGGCCTCGGCTTCGGTCGGTGCCACCACGACGCACATCATCGAGAACATCAGGATCTCGGCCGCGTTGCGTCCCTTCTCGGCGGCGAGCTCGCGGATCGCCGACACCCGCGGGCCGATCACTTTCGCTGAAGGCCCCGACATGAAGACGCATTCGGCGTGCTCGGCGGCGAATTGCCGGCCGCGCGGCGAAGTGCCGGCCTGGTAGAGCACCGGCGTGCGCTGCGGCGACGGTTCCGACAGATGGATGGCGTTGAGCCGGTAGTTGGCTCCCTCGTGCTGCACGCGATGCACCTTCGCAGGATCCGTGAAGATGCCGCGCGCGACGTCGCGGATCGCGGCGTCGTCCTCCCAGCTGCCTTCCCAGAGCTTGTAGACCAGCTCCATATATTCGTCGGCGAGCTCGTAGCGGTCGTCATGCGCGGTCTGCTTGTCCTTGCCGGCGCCGCGCGCCGCGGAATCGAGATAGCCGGTCATCACGTTCCAGCCGACCCGGCCGCCGGTGAGGTGATCGAGCGTCGACATCCGCCGCGCGAATGGGTAGGGCGGCTCGAAGGAGAGGTTGCTGGTGACGCCGAAGCCGAGATTTTCGGTCACCGCGGCCATCGCCGGAATCAGCATCAACGGCTCGTTGGCCGGGGTCTGCGCCGCGTTGCGCAGCGCCGCATCCGGATTGCCCGCATAGACGTCATAGACGCCGAGCACGTCGGCGAGGAACAGGCCGTCAAACCGGCCGCGCTCCAGCGTCTTCGCCAGATCGGTCCAGTAGGACAGTCTGTTGTAGTCCTTGGTGCGGTCGCGCGGATGGGTCCACAGCCCCGGCGACTGATGCGCCACGCAGTTCATGGCAAAGGCGTTGAGCCGGATTTGTTTTGTCATTGTCGAAACCTTGGTCGAAACCGTGAGCGCCGCTTCGAATGCTGCCCGGTCGGATGCCGGGCGTCCCGCAGCAACTTGTTGCGACTCCCCACGTTTTGGCAAGGCCCCCTTCGCGATTCACACCCTTCCGGTGGCGCGCCGATCCCGATAGGTTGCCGGCCTGGCCTCCAGAAGCATGATCCGGGCGCAAAGCGTCGCGTTCCGGTGGGTTCATGCCTAGACGCGATCGGACGAAGGAACAATCATGGCGACACGGGCCGACGCAATCGAAAACGTGCGAGAGCATTTTCAATCGGGACAGTTCTTGCAGGAGCTGGACCGCAGGGTCGGCTATCAGACTGAGAGCCTGAATGTCGACAAGGCCGATGCGCTGCGCGCCTATCTGGTCGAGAATCTGCAGCCGGCCTTTGCCGAGCTCGATTTCAAGACCCGGCTGATCGAATCGCCGACGGGCCGCGGGCCCTATCTGATCGCCGACTACCAGGAGGATGCGGCGCGGCCGACCGTGCTGACCTATGGCCATGGCGACGTCGTCGACGGCATGGTCGGCGAATGGCGCGACGGGCTCAATCCCTGGCAGACCACGGTCAAGGGCGATCGCGTCTATGGCCGCGGCACCGCCGACAACAAGGGTCAGCATTCGATCAACATGGCCGCGCTGCGCGCGGTGAAGCAGGTGCGCGGCGGCAAGCTCGGCTTCAACGCCAAGTTCATCATCGAGACCGGCGAGGAGATCGGCTCGCCCGATCTGCGCGAGGTCTGCGAGGCGCATCGCGACGAACTGAAGGCTGACCTGTTCATTGCTTCCGACGGGCCGCGGCTGTCGGCGGAACGGCCGACCATCTTCCTCGGCTGCCGTGGCGGCAACCGCATCCATCTCGACGTCAATCTGCGCGAGGGTGGCAACCATTCCGGCAATTGGGGCGGCGTGCTGGCCAATCCCGCCACGATCCTGGTCAACGCGATCGCGAGCCTGGTGGACGGCAAGGGCCGCATGAAGCTCGAGATCCTGAAACCGCCACCGATCTCGAACCGCGTGCGCGCCGCGCTCGCCGACGTCGAGATCAAGCCGACGGCGGACGAGCCGGCGCTGGCGGAGGATTGGGGCGAGGAGGGCCTGACCGCGGCCGAGCGGCTCTATGCCTGGAACACGCTGGAAGTGCTGGCGATGTCGTCAGGCAATATCGACAAGCCCGCTAATGCAATTCCGGGCAGGGCGAGCGCGGTGCTGCAGCTCCGCTTCGTCGTGGGCACGAAGTATCTCGAAGTGATCGATGGGGTGCGCGATTATCTGCACAAGAACGGCTTTCCGATGGTCGAGGTCTCCGGCGCGCAGCGTTTTGGCGCCTCCCGCACCGACATGGACAGCCCGTGGATCGAGTGGGCGGCGAATTCGATCCGCACCACCACCGGCAAGGCGCCGGCGGTGCTGCCGAACTTCGGCGGCTCGCTGCCGAACGACGTGTTCTCCGAGGGCCTCGGTCTGCCGACGATCTGGGTGCCGCATTCCTATCCGGGCTGCTCGCAGCATGCGCCCGACGAGCACATCCTGCTGCCGGTGACCGAGGAGGCGCTGACCATCATGGCCGGCCTGTTCTGGGATCTCGGCGAGACGCCGCTTTAAGGTTGAAGGACGGGCTCGCTGTTTCCCCGTCATCCTGAGGTGCGAGCGGAGCGAGCCTCGAAGGATGAATCGGCCACCAGCGGGGCCGTGCATCCTTCGAGGCTCGCAAGAGCTCGCAC